>NZ_CP113977.2:2137663-2443043 GCF_026870175.2 Flavobacterium aestivum
TGTTGGATCTATATCCAGTAATGGCAAAGCCGATTTAGGATTCCCATCTAATGCCAAGGCATAAATTTTGGTGTAATCCAGTTTTATACTGTCATTTTGAATGGCTTGCGCATTTGTTTTTGCAATTGAAAATAAATTCAGAATAAGTAAAATAAATAATTTGAAGATCTTCATAATGAAAGGTTTCTATAAAATTTCCTGTTCCTTGTTTTTTCTAAATAATAGTCTTTAGTTAATCATCATTTTTTAACTAATGAAGTTGCATAGCTTCTCTCTTGTTTTTAAAATACGCTATGAAAATTTTGGTTTTTAAGAACTGTCTCAACCTCTGTTCCTAGATATTGATATATTTTACTGTTCAAAGAATTTCCCATACTAATTCGTTTTACTCCTGCATTTTGGAGAGCATCAAAATCTGGTAGAGCAGGCATACAGAGCACATTTATTGGTAGGAGAGATGCCTCTGTTAAAGCCGATATATCTTCGATTTTTGTAACACAAGGGAAAAACAATCCATGGGCACCAGTGGTTTGATAAATTTGGATTCTTTTCTGGGCTTCAACTAAGCTATTAGGCAAATTCAGCAAGAATGCGTCAGAACGAATATTGATAAACATCTCAATACCCTCTTTTGAAAGTTCTTCAATAACCGACTTAATTTTTTTAGAAAATGCTTCAGCATCTATAATTGTTCTTACTCCATGTTCGACTATAGAGTCTTCAATGTTTATTCCGCAAACACCAATTGTATTCAATTCCTTTATTCTCTTTACTATCTCGGCAGGCGTTTCTCCATAACCAGCTTCTAAATCTACTGAAAGCGGTATAGTCACTGACGCTGCAATACGCTTTATTATGAATAAATATTCATCAAAGCTCATTTGTTCACCGTCATCGTACCCTAGCGTTTCTGCAACTGCGTAGCTTGATGTGGCGATGGCTTTAAAATCCAGATCTTCCATTTTTTTGGCACTTTGTACATTCCAAACATTGCCAATCAACAATGGTTCCTGCTGATAGTGTAATTCTTTAAATTTTTGAAAATGATTTGTCATATTGTTTAATTTAAAATTAGAGAGCAATTCTATTTTTTGTATTTAATTAATGTTAGTTTTTTTAATATCCTAAATTACTGAATGCTTTAGTTTTTATAACTTACGGTTACTGCTAAAAGAATCTCTGAACATTTTCCAGCCCTGAGGAGTTTTTTTCCAGAGTACAAGGAATTTACCATCATCAAATAATTCTCCTTTGTCATTAAAAGACTGCCATAAACCCTCTTCTGTTACAAACTCAAGGCCATCACCATATACGGCTGTTGTGATAAATTTGCCATTTCTCATTCCGTAGCTATCATAAGCTTTTCTAAAGAATTTTGATGCGGCATCATGACCATACATTGGTACAGAATTGGGTGCCATAATAACTGCATCCTTAGCATAACGATTGATGAAAATGGATGAATCGTTTTTTACGAATGATTCAAAATATATTGCATTGCTTTCCGCTATTGCTTTTTTGGCTTCTTCCAGAGCGGTATTTTGAATTTCTTTTTTAGGATCCTTACAGGCTAAAAGGCTTGTAAGGACAATTGCTGAGATAAATAATTTGTTTAGCATAATAGATTTATTGTTTTGTTACCATGCAAAATTCAGCTTATGCTAATAAAAAAGAAGTGACGTATATCACTATT
Source organism: Flavobacterium aestivum (assembly GCF_026870175.2). Taxonomy (NCBI): domain Bacteria; kingdom Pseudomonadati; phylum Bacteroidota; class Flavobacteriia; order Flavobacteriales; family Flavobacteriaceae; genus Flavobacterium; species Flavobacterium aestivum. The sequence continues at coordinate 2,139,357 of NZ_CP113977.2, forward strand.
TTGAGGAAGCTGATTATTTTTTCAAACGGCTCAATGTTTCTCTTGTTACACCCAAGTATGACGCTAATTTCCTTTTTGAAACCCTTTGTATCAGGTCAGGGTACTCTTTAAGCAAGAGATTAAATCTTTCGGTAGCATCATTGGCCATATAGGTAAGCAGTCTTTTTTGTTGTTTTATAAAACTGTCGTTGGCTTTTTTACGGAAAAAATGCTCCATCTTGGGAATGGCTGAGCATAATTTTTCCCGATCATCAAATGAAATTGAAATCAATTCTGTTTGTTCAAGGGAATTAATCTCAAAAATGGCTGTTGTCTGGTTATAAAATGCTTGTTGGTCTGTAATCCAGCATCCTTCATTGGCAAATTGTATTATATGTTCTTTCCCCTCATTATCCGTAAAGTTGGATATAAGTAAGCCTTTTACAACCCAGTAGGTGTAGTTTACTTTTTCCCCCTGTTTTATTAGGCTATCGCCTTTCTTGAGGGTGATTTTTGAAAAATAAGGTAAAATGTTTTCAAACTCTTTTTCTGTGATAGGAGAGAAGTTTGTAATATGTTTATAGAAGATGTGAAATTCAGCCGTCTCGTTCAACTTTTTGTGATTTATATTTTTAGATATTTTATATTGCTCAACTGTTTATTTGTTTAGTAACTATGCTATTTTACAATGACTGCTAATACCCCAGCCAGTCTTAAGCTGATGGGAATTTTTGTTCCTTGGGTTGTTTTATCACCAAACCAAATATACAAAAAAGAAGTTTTCTCCGACAACTATCAGGCTACCTTAAAAGCCATTAGTTCAAAACAATAGTTAGTAATGGCGAATAATGAACAAAGCCCTTCTATCTTTCGACGGAAGGGCTTTGTTTTGCTGATTTAATTTTAAATCTATATTATTTTGTCTCCTTTTTTGGTGCTAAGACCTTGGTAGACTGTTATTCCTATGACTTTTCCATTCTCAACTTTAAACTTTACTCTAATGTCTTCTTCTTTTACAAAGAAAGAGTTCTCTTTGTCTGCAAATATTTGGATCTTAGGTTCATTTTTTATTTGTGCAAATAATTGATTATCAATACGTGCTATTTTTATATGATAATCTGTATTTATCTCATAGTCGCCCACATATTTTTCTAATACATCATCACTAATTTTTGTTTCCTCAAAAAAGCGGTATGGCTTATCGTAAAGAATTGCTAAAATGGAAGTTCCGATTGATTCAATTTCTGTGTTATATATATTATTTAACAAAATTACGCACACATCATCTTCTTCAATTCTTCCAAAATAACTGGTAAAACCCTCTATGTTTCCACCATGTGAGATCACCTTTTTTTCATATAAAGTATCTATAAAACACCCCAATCCATATCCCTCCAAAAAAGGGGTATAGGCTTCTTTTAAAGTTGATTTTTTTAATACTTTGTTATTTAGCAATCCTTCATGCCATAAATATAAATCGTGTGCCGTAGTATATAATGCTCCTGCCGAATAAGTGACGGTTGAATCCCAAGGTATGGATTGCTCATATTTGTTTTTGGAGTATTTAGAATAACCAGTTGCTTTTTGGGTACTATTTAATCCCGAAAAATCAAAACCGCTATGATTCATTTTTAGGGGTTTAAGAATTAGTTCCCTAACATTAAGTTCGTATGGCTTTCCTGTAATTTTTTCGCTAATCAGTCCTAAAAGTTGATAGCCAGAATTGCAGTATGAATATTGTGTCCCAGGCTCAAAGTAAAGTGGTTTATCGACATAGAAAGACAGCATTTTCTCTTTACTCATATGTAATTGCTTGTTTTCTTTGAGAAATAAAGGATCTCTAAAGATTTCAGGAAGACCAGAAGTGTGTGTCAGTAAATGTTTGATCGTTATGTTTGGGTTGAACTTAAATTCTGGGAAATATTTGCTTATTTTATCATCCAGAGTTAATTTATTTTGTTCCGCTAATTTTAATATAACTGCTGAGGTAAATTGTTTTGTTGTTGATCCTACTTGATAGATTGTATTTGGTGTGTTACTGACATTGTTTTTTATATCTTGAAATCCATACCCTTTTTCTAATAGTATCTTTCCTTTTTTACTTACCAGTACAGTTCCATTAAATCGATATAGGTTTGTTGCTTTATCAATAAGGGATTCTATTTTTTTATCAAATTCTTGTGCATTGCTGTGTAATGATGCAATAATAGCAAACAGTGTAATTAGTGTTTTTTTCATGATTTTGGTTAGTATAGGATAGTGGTAAGTGGTTATAAAAGAGTGGTGTATGCTGATAAGGAAATCTAAAAGCATGATACCAACCTAATTTGGTTAATTGAAGATCAGAGTTCTTTTTGGTTAAAAAGTATCACTCGTTTCTGATAGCAAAGCTCCGTTAATAGGTCTTGCTTAAATGTTGATTTAAAATAAGATTGTTTTTGCATTTTGGTTAGTTAGTTAAGAATAGGACGATTAGCTAGCTGAATTGTTACAATCTTTTTTTGTCTACAATTTTTTAGGGCTTTGAAAAGCATAGAATTGGCAAAAACATTCAACAAACAAAATAAACCAATCCTGAATTTTAATTGATTGGGATGTTATCTTAATATCTTTTTAAACCAATATTTTTCGACAATGATTACGATTGTAATTCCCGCAATATACGTTAGTAAATCAAGCCATGAGGATGAAGTTCCTATAACCGTTCTGGCAATTTTTGAATTTTCAAGACCAAGTTTTTCGACTATATTCAGATATTGAAGAAATTCTGTTGCAAAAGAGAAAACCAATACTGATATCGCAACAGTTATAATTGGTAATTTGAGAAATGATCTAACAAAGCAATAAATTAAAATCACAACCAAGACATCTCCCATATAGGGTCTGATAAAACGATCATGTACAAAAAGAGCAATCATGATCTCTATTATAAAAATCAAAATTGTTAAGGCAAAGTAGTTTCTGTTGAATGTCAGCATAATGCTAATTTAGTTTTTTAAAATCAAGTAAGGAAAGAAAAGACGAGTGATACCCGAGTAATCAGAGAAGCCAGTAACATGTTACAATACTTGACGTTTATTATACAAAATCAACAAAGCCTTTCTGTCGGAAGATAGAAGGGCTTTGTTTTAAGGATTTAGTTTTAAATCTTATATTATTTTTTCTCTCTTTGGTAATACGTCACAATACTTGCTTTAGCAATGGTATTCGACCATAAATAGTACCCAACTGTTGCAGGATCTGTGTTAGCATCTAGGCCTAATTTGTCTGTTTTTAATGCGTATACCGTAATTATGTACTGATGTATTCCGTGGTTTTCTGGAGGGCATGGTCCGCCATATCCTGCAGCGCCATAATTTGTAATACTTTGAATGGCTCCTTTTGGTGCTAGATTTAATTTTATATTTCCTGCATTGGCAACTAATTCATTAGTGTTATTTGGAATATCAAATACCAACCAATGCCACCATCCACTGCCAGTTGGAGCGTCTGGATCATACATAGTGACTGCAAAACTTTTTGTGCCTTCGGGTGCATTAGCCCAAGATAATTGTGGAGATTGGTTTTTGCCTGTGCAACCAAAGCCTCCAAATTCCTCTGTTTTCGTTGCTTGTCCGCCCAAATCCTTGCTGCTTAAGGTAAATGTCTTTTGGGCAAAAATGGCACTTGTTGTAAATAACAAACTAAGTAGTAGTGCTAAATTAATCTTTTTCATTTTTTTATTTGTTTAAGAATTAGACTGCAAAGGTAATTGACCAGAAAGCCTTTAGGTTATTTTAAAAAGCTCTAAAAGTGTTTCTAAAAGTTCATTTTGATAATTGAAATTGTTTTGGAGTGGTATTGTATTTTATTTTGAAGGCTTGGGTAAAACTTGATAAACTTTCAAATCCAACTTCATAATAAATATCAACAGGACGTTTCTTTTTATTACTCAACAAGTAAGCGGAATATTCTAATCTCTTTTCCTGAAACCATTTAATGGGGCTTGTTTGGTAGTGTTGTTCAAAATTCCTCTTGAATGTAGAAATGCTCATATTGCATAAAAAGGAAAGCTCCTGTATAGTTAAATTGTTGAGTTTATTGCTCTCAATTACTTCTGTAAAATGTCTTTTCTGACTGTCTTGGTAGGTGAGTATATTGTTTAAAAACTCGGTGCCGTTTTTGTGTATTAGATAGGTCAATATTTCTTCAAATTTAGTTTGCAATAAGCTTCTTTGAAGTGAATTATTATATTCTTTTATTTTAATCAAACTCTTGACAAAATGAAGAATGTAATCATCATACTGAAATATCTCGTAGGGTTTAGAATTTGAATTAACCGTTGTTGTGAGCTTGTTTTTTTGCGAAAATTTAAGCAATATCTCATCATCAAAAAACAATAGTATGCTTTGATAAGTATTGGTTTCTGAAAGATTTTCAGTCATTAAACAATTTCCTGATTTGATTAACAAGAATGCATCATTGTTAATAGCAGTAGTTTTGTCTTGAGTGATAAGTTCTTTTGTGCCTTCCAGTAAAAAACTAAATGCATTCTTTTTCAACATAACTTTATTCTTGACAGAAGGACTGGTTATATGATAATCAAAAATTTGAACCTCGCTTTCTGTGTCAATATTTAAATCATTCGGAAGATGTTGAATGTCCATTGTGTAATGCGTCTTTAATTTCTATCTAAAGTCCCAACAACTATGAGAAGGGTTGGAACTGTTTACCCAAATGTATATATTTAAGATAAAGTTTACAAACACAAATAGAATATTATTTCAAGCTTTAAGCCTCAATATTTTCTTGTAGCTGTATGGTGTTTTATTTGTTCTCGCAAAGACGCAAAGCGTTTTGTTTTTTAGTTTTGTGATTATTTAATTGTTATTGTTTGTGGGCTCATAGTAAAGTGTTACTGCACCACGACCAAAGGTTTTTGTCTTTAGGAGTTTAAGAATGGTTCTGTCGTTTAGGTCTTCAAATAATGGTAAACCGCTTCCTGCTATTACAGGATGGACACAAATTTGGCATTCATCAATTAAGTGAAGTTTCATTAAGCTTATAATTAAACTCCGACTGCCTACTAAAATATCTTTACCTGGTTGTTGTTTGAGTTCTAAGACGACTTCTTCAATATCTCGATTTGCCAACTTTGCACTTTCCCATTCTATATTTTTCAGTGTGTGGGAAAAAACAATTTTGGGAATTTTATCTATTACAATGGCAAATTCGTCAGATGCTTTGTTGCCTGTTAGATTTTTTACAACACTTTGCCAATATTCCATGAGTTGATAAGTTTTCCTCCCATACAGAATGGTGTCAGCGCTACTTAACAAGTCAGTATAATGTTGATGTATTTCTTCATCAGCAATCACGGCTGTATGATCACAAAACCCGTCAAGGGTCATATTGATTGCTGCAATTAGTTTTCTCATACTATTTTGTTTAAATCAATTAGGAAATTGCTGTCTGTCTGTTGAAGTTTGTACTGTCAACAAAGGATTATGCATAGCGTTCCGCTGGCTTCGGGAAGTTAAGGCTAGCGGAACGATTTATTTCTAATAAAGATACAATTTTTCGTAAAGAAAATGTCAAATGGTCTAAGCAACATCTATCATGACAAGTTAATGTTAGCTATAGTTGTTTTTCTTTTATTGTCGTTGCAATAAAGTTTCCAATAATTGTTCTAAGTTATCAATACTCATTGTGAAACCTTCTTTGAAGCCCATTTCAATCATTTTCTCCAAGCGAGCAAGTGATTCATTATAAATGGTAATGCTGACTTTTGTCTTTCCGTTTTCTTCGGTGAAATTATAATTCCAATCAGACCCTGGTAATTCAGGATTTTCATCTTTGTCTGCAAATGCATTATGCATTTTAAAATTGGTTTTTGGAGTAATAGAAGTATACTCTTGAATTGCCCAACGCTCTAGACCTTCCGGGCTTACCATAGCATAAAATCTTCGTCCGCCAACTTCGAAATTCATATGTTTTGTTTTGGATGTCCAAGGTTTTGGTGCAACCCATTGGTCCAGCATTTCTGCTTTGGTAAAAGCATCCCATACAAGCGAAAGTTCGGCAGCAAATTCTCTGTTTATGAATACCGTTTTTGTTGCTTTGTCAACGGTAAAATCAAATAGCAAATCGTTTTTCATTTTTTCTATTTTTTAATTGTTGATAATAAGTTGTCAAGTTGATTAAATTGAATTTCCCATATTTTTCTAAACTGTTCAAGCCAATTGTCTATATCTTTCATTTTGTCTACCTCAAGCTTGTAATATATCTCTCTGCCTCGTTGTTCTTGTTTTATTAAATCACATTCTGTGAGTATTTTTAAATGTTTAGAAACAGCTTGTCGGCTTGTGTCAAAGTGTTCTGCTATAGCATTGGGTGTCATTGCTTGCATAGCAATAAGTGTAATAATTGCTCTTCTTGTGGGGTCTGCAATTGCTTGAAAAATGTCTCGTCTTATTTCCATTTTAATTATGCGCTACTATATGGTTGCAAATATACATGCAATTATTTGGTTGCGCAATTATTTTTGCCAATTTTTTTAGTCAAAAAGAAAATAATGTAAAAGTTTGTATTTGTAGAGTGCTGTTAGACAGTTGTTTTAAGCGTTCTAGGCTTTATGAAGATGGGAGATTTCTGTTGTAGATGTTTACAAATATACCGAAATGATTTAAAGAAAAAGTTGAAAAATAGGGGAGAAGTGTAAACACCGACTCTTCCCGATATACATTAAAGTCTCATTTGTTCACAACTGCTATTTACAGTTTCGTTTAACTTAATGTCTTCTTTTATATTTTATTTTTCATGAATATCTGATAAAATATTATCATCAATGGAATCCAGCAAACAAATGGAATTAAACTCCATTTTATTTTTGATTTTTTAAGTGCATCTGAAAACCAAATATGGTATAATCCTGGAAGTATCAAAATAAAGCTTAAAAGAAAAAACCATGGATTGATTAAAATAAAAAAGCCAATTGACAATAATATTTTTCCGTATTTGAATGATCCTTTCATTTTTAGTTTTTACTATTTTTTTAAGAGCAATTTGAGTTCTTTTTTACAATTTTTGAAAGTCTAACGTTTACGTCCAGCTGACTTTATTAAGTTTGGGATAAGTTTGCCAAAACTAACGATTAAAGATAAACTTTAAATTAAACCCAAAAGCTACAATAGTGTAAGATCTAGTATTTGTAGTTGTTTTATTTTGAGTATTTTGATTTTAATTTACGGTCAATTATCCACATTAGTATTCCATATACAAGCATTAAGATTGGTAATGTAAATACAAAAAGAAATACATATCCGTGTTTTGAATTTGCTTGCCCCAAAGTAAAATCAATCAATGAATAGGAGATGAAATATATAACATAGTACAATATTGGAATTATTAATACACCTAAAGATAAAATTGACTTGTATTTTAAATTCTTTTGTTTGTGTTTTTCTATTAATAATTTTCGATGATAGACAAACATTACTACCAAGAATAGGATTGATATTCCAAAAGGTTGAAGTATTAGTAATAGGTCTGAAAGAATAGTTGTTTTCTTGGTAATCTCTAACTCAATAGTATCTTTCTTGATGTTTTTTATTACCCAATGTGCAGTATCATTTTTAATCTCTGGCTGGCCAATATTTGATGATGCAACTTCTAAATTGTCACCCAATAACATTTCAATATTGATTATACCAAATGATTTCCAAAATTTTGAAGGATATAATGAATATTCTAGACGATAAGTTCTGATAAAACCTCGAGTATTATACTCTAAATCGGCATCATATTCTACATAGACAGTATTTTTTCCTTTATTTAATTTCGCTTCAAAATAAATTAAATCATCTTTATTTACAGACAGACTATCATTTTTAGAATAATAAATATTTAAGGCATCGCTTTTGCCGTAACCATTGATTTTTGATTCGTTATTATTTACGCGAACTGTTTTTTTATTGCTTAATCCTATACCAATAAATAGTAACGGATTTGTCTGATTTACTTCTGAATATATGGTGTATTTTATTTTATAGTTTGCAAAATATATATCGTCTTCTGACTTAGTTAATTTAATAAAAATATTTTCATTGATAACCTGACAATTTTTTGCACCATATAATGTCGAATGTTTAGAACCTTCAACCCAAGGTTGCGCCATATTTCCAAAAATCAATAATGGAAAAAATAATACAACTATAAATAATTTAATTTTCAATTGGGTAGTTTATAGACTAAATACTTTATAGAAAAGCAAAAGCAGTTATATAGTAAAACTGCTTTTGCGATTCATTGTTCTTCTTTCTTATGACGGTTATTTGGTTGGAATAAAATCGTTAAAGTCAAATCCTTGCAAATAAGAAATTTTCCAGTTGTCATTTTCCTTAATTGCTTTTACTTTATATTTAAAATTGTTGCCCCAAGTCCAGATAAAGGTTGCCGTTTTATTGTCTATTGTAACTTTATCTATTGTCATAGACTGCCAATAATTCTCTGGGTTGTCTTGACAATTACACCAAGGATTTGAGTCATCGCCAAATGGAGGAATTTCACCAACAAACCATTCAAGTTTTTTACTTTTTAGATCTTCGTCTATTGTCAATGCAATTTTATTGTAGTTGTCAAGAAATTGGTCGCTGAAAAAGTTGGTCTTTTTAAGTTCTGCCAGTCTTTGTTTGTGTTTATTTAGGTCAAGTCCAACATATATACTGTCTTGACTGTCTGCTGTTGGGTCAAAGTCGTTTTGCGAACTTTTGTTTTCGTGCCACTTATAAAGATTTCTTACAAGTTGTTGAAGATTTTCCTTGTCATTCGTTACTATTTCTGAAGGCTTATCAGTAGAAGGTTTATCAGTTGGAGATTGGTTAGTAGATGAAGTTGTTTTTTTGTCAGTTTGATTACAGCCGATGAGTAAAAGTCCAAGAATTAATGCTGTCAGTTTAATGTGTTTCATTTCTAAATTTTATTCGTTTGTTTATGCGTCTCTTTATGATGACCGCTAACGTTTCATCAGCTTTGTGAAGCTAGGAACGTTTCGCCCAAAAGTATAAATTAAAGAGAAAGTTTACAAACAGGAAATCATCATAATTTTAAGACTTAAAGTCCAAATTTTGGAAAACCGACTAGATAGTAGTTATTTTTTGTTGAACTCAATGTTTTTGACGGTACCTTCAGCTGATAAATCAAATTTTATCACATTATTTTCTTTGTTTCTTCCAAAGTGATAAAGAACTCTTTGTCCATTTCCAAATTCATCTTTTTGACCTAACGCTAGTTTTATCTTATCATGTTTTGGATAATTTACAAACAAACTACCGTCTTGAATATAGATTTCATATTCAACTGAAAGTTCAGAAGAATAATAACGACCAATGTAATCAGTTAAATTGACAGTTTGTGGATCAATAAATGTAGCTCGGGAGAAATAAAAAGGAGTGCCTCCGAAATAGACAATTAAATCAGTCTTGGTATTATTAGTTGGCATAAAATCATAGGATACATTAGGGTTATTCATCCGAATAAATTTCCCTTTGTTTGTTGCGAGTAAAAAAATTGGTTTTTTCCCTTGGCTACTAAGCGATTGTAGTGTGTCATTTTTCAATAAAATCTCCATTTTCATGTCACTATTTTGTTCTTTATATTGACCAACAAATTTTTGTAAATCATTTATTTTGTGATGATACGCAATAGATGATTTAGAGGTGTCTCTATTTTGATCTGGTAGAAATAAATCTAAAATTTTGTATGAAATAGGAGTAGGATCAATAGCCTCTAGATTGGTCAGTATGATAATTGCTAATTTAAGATTTGGAATCGCTATGATTTGAGATTGACCACCAAGACCATAGCCACTGTGATGTATGGTTTTTATATTCTTGTATTCATCAACCATAACGCCACGTGCATATTTGGGAATTTCTCCAGAGGGCAAGGTTTCAACGGTGATAAGAAAGTTTGTTAAATCAATATAAGATGAATTTAATCCGTTTAAGACATCACTCCATTTAGCTAAATCTTCAATTGAAGAGCCTACACTTCCTGCGCCATAAGTTATTTGATTACTTGATAAGTGTACATAATTTTTATCCTTATTCTGAACATATCCTAAAGCTTTGTTGGGGATAAGAGTAGTTGTGTCTACCCGGTAAAAGGTATGATTCATACCCAATGGTGTGAAAATTTTTTCCTTTGCATACTGGTTCAGGTTTTTGCCGGTTATACGTTCAATTACAATTGCTAAGAGTGTGTAGGCAGTATTTCCGTATATGACTTTTTCGCTAGGGATATTATTCAATTCTTTTTGTTGACAAGCTAATTTGAGTATTGTATTATTATCATGAAACTCACTATCATAATCAAAACCAGCCAACTCCATTATCGCTTGATAATTCCTTATACCACTTGTATGATTCAACATGTGTCTTATTCTGATGGTTTTTCCATATGAAGGAAATTCAGGAATATACTTTCTAATGTCATCGTCCAAATCAATTTTACCTTCTTTAATCAAACTCCAGATACAAGCAGCAGTGAATTGTTTTGCAATTGAAGCAATTCCAAAAATACTACTGTTGGAGTTTTTTATTTGGTTATCAATATTGGCAAATCCGATACCTTTTGAATAGATCAGCTTCCCATTTTCTACAATTCCAATACTAAAGCCGGGTGCATTTGGCTTATCAAAATTCTGAAGTATGGAATCTACTTTTGTAAATTCCCTGGTTCTTTGTGCAAAAGATGAATGAAATAGTAATGTTGCTAAAAGGATGTTGAATATTTTCATGTTTTTCTCAATAATTACTATTAATGTCCCGCCGGTTTATTCCCGTAGTGGCTTTTTTATTGATTTAGAATAAATATAGCAAAAAGTTCAGTTTAGGCTTGAAAAAACTAAACTGGCCATGCATCAAACCATTTTTGCCCTTTCGGATTGATTTCTGAGCAATATCTTTAAGTCATCTCAACCCCATATCGTATTGCCTCTTCGAGTATATCAATATTTATCTCTTTCAATGTTTTGAACTTAATGCAATATCCGCTTACACTCGCTTTGCCAAGTTTTTCTCCATAAGTTTCGGATAAGTATTTCTTGTTTTCAATACCGAGGATATAGACTGAGATTCCGGTTTGGTTTGCGCTGATACCAATTTGATAAAACTCTCTGGTTTTTCCATCTGCATATTTTATGGTGCGAAGTCCATAGCCTATATTGGGATTCGAAACAATTTTATTTTCACTGTTTTTGCCATCCAAAAACCATAATTTACCTTCTGGCAACACTTGAAGTATGAGCCTGTGTAAATCTTGCATATCACTACGCTTTGGTTCAGGTTGGCTAGTGATATACTCTTTGATTTGTTCTTCTACGTTCATAAAATATATAATGAATGGTTGTATAATTTTTTCATTTTCAAAACTCATTTTGAAAATGAAACTATAATATCAAAACTAAATTTCTCTTGAAAACGATACTTCAAAAAAAAAACGGTCACCTAACGTTTTTATTACTTGGTGATGTGACGGATTAAGGAAGCTAAAATTTCGGTTAAGCACTGCTTTGTAAGTATAAAACCAACCTTTAATTAAGTCTGAATCTCGTCATATTGCCAAACTGCAGTTTCAGCCGTTTTTTTATTTAAGGTTTAATCTTTCTATTTTATTTCCGATTGTAAACTCTTTCATTTCGCTTTCTAAAGTGTTAAATTCTTCTTTAAGAACTCTTTTAGTAATTTGTCCATTTTTCAATAAAAATATTTCATCGCAAGTGTCATTTAATGTCGAAAAAATATGAGAAGAAATTATAATTAATTTTTCCATCTCTTTCAATTTTTGAATTATTTCGGTAATTATTATATTACTATGAATATCAACACCATTAAAGGGCTCGTCTAAAATGAATAATTTATTTTCTTGTAATAATATTGCAGTAAATGCGAGTTTTTTTCTCATTCCTGTTGAGTATTTTATCGCATATTCATTCAAGGGTAAATTAAAAATATTTTTTTCTGTTAAATCGGTATAGCTTACATTTCTAGCATTGCATAATAATTTTATGTATTCATTACCAGTTATTTTTGAAAAAAAATAAGGTTCTGTTTGTAGATAGCCTAGAAAATCTTTAGTTTTTCCATATTCACAATTTATTGTTCCTTCATGTTTTTCTAATCCGGCAATACATTTGAACAAAGTAGTTTTTCCCGCTCCATTTTCGCCAACAATTCCATAAACTTTACCTTTTTCAAGTTTTAAGTTTATTTTCTCTAATACTATTTTAGTACCATATGATTTAGACAAGTTTTCAATGCTAATCATTGTAATATTTCTTTTAATTTTTTCGTTGATTGGATGTATAAATAAGGTATAATTAGCAATAATAATGGCGGAAGCCATAATGTTAGAGTAAGTATAATTCCAAATCTAATATTTAATTTTTCAGGAAATATTGAATATTTAGCTAACATTGTTGTGAAAATAAACAAATATCCTAAACATTGAAAACCTAATAGTATATCAATTTTTGTGTAGAAAAATAAAGACAAACTTATAATTATCGGTAAGCACAAAATTGTTGAATATTGTATAATGTTTTTTAATTTATATCTTATGAATTCTTTTGGACTCAATGAAAATATCCAAACATAAAATTCATCTTCTGAATTTGTATAATAATTAAGACATGAAAGTAAAGTCAGAATTAATGAAAAAATTCCCAGATTAAAATTATCAACACTAATCGATATGAATGTCAAAAAGTAAGTAAATAAGTAGATAAAATAATTTGTCCTAAAACCTACTATAAACTCAAAAGGATACTTATAAAAAGGAGTTGGTAATGTAAAACTTGAATTGTTTTTTAAATATATTAGAGAAAAGAGACAAACCGAAATTGTGAGTAAAATTGAACTTAAATATTTTTCTTGAAATATTAAAAAGATTATAAACGCTATTGAAACAATTAGGTTTTCGATTACTCTTAATTTATAATATTCAATTTTTGAGTAGCATAGCTTCAAAAAATCGTTTCTATTGGCTTCATTCAATTTTAGTATTAAGCTTAAAGCTAATACAATATAGATGTATTCAGCAAATTGAGTTTTTTCAAATAATTTAATTGAAATGCCAATGAAAGCAAAAAGACCAAAAAGGTATCCAATTATAGGTTCAATTCCCCATTTGGTTAATTGTCTGTTTAGCATTTTAAATTGTAAAATAAAATATTCTATCATTATTTTGGTGTGCTAAAATGGATTGTAACGGTTCTTGGTCTGACGCAAAGGGAGGCTTTTATTAGAAATATAAAGTGCGAAAAACAAAACCCCGTCTAACGCAAAATCCTTGCTCTGTGTTGTATTTTTAGGTTAGTCTTAATGGATCATTTTGTTTTGCTCTTGATAAGGATTCCAGTATAAAAGTTTCGATATTTTGAAAAATATCACCAACATATCCTGCTTGATCTGTATCCCAATATAAAATTTCTCCTTTACTATCTTTATCAATGTTCAGTAATGCCCAGCAACCATCTTGTCCATCGCCTGCCATTACTGGAATAAATTTTGAAAAATCTAGTCCATCTTCTTCTAATATTTCCTTTCTTAAGCCCTTAGTGAAGTCCATTTCTTCTTGTACTAATTCATACTGTTCAATAATTTCAGTAGGAGAGAGCATTCTAGTTTTATAGCAATCATATGTGAACTCTGATAACCCGAATAATTTCAAAGTTTCTAAATATGAAATTGGTAGATATTCAAATTTGTCCAATAATAAATGAATTTCTTTATTAGTTGGAGCTTCTCTGATAACAACAATTTCATTACTATCTTCAGATTGATTCCAATTCTGAGTCAAAGCCCATTTTTTGTAATTTTCTAATTCAATTTTGAGATGGTTCATACATTATACATTTTATAAAACTACAATCGTTCAGCTAATATAGCACACAAAGTCTCGTAGGCTTCGCTAAGTTTTGGCAACGTTTTACCCAAATGTATAAATTAAAGAGAAAGTTTACAAATGCAAAATTGTCATGGTTTCATTTCCGCGCAATCGGGTTTCGTTGTTTTTTAAAAATAGTAATCCTTTATAAACTCAAAAACGATGAAATAATAAATACGATTGTTGTATATATGAATATACGTTCTACTTTTTTGATTAGATATTTTCGTGAAATCAAGCTTAGTAAAGCTGTGCTTAATATAGTTGCAATTGCAATAATAGAAAAGCCTTGTATCAGGTCAAAATGGTAGTATGCTAAATAAAAATTAATGAATCCCAAAAAGATCAAACAAATACTAAAGGTTACATTAAATCCTATCCAGGCTTTCCAAAGTATTGCTTTTGGATCAACCTCAATAGTTGAAACTTTCATTTCTTCTAATAGCTGCTTATTTGTTGGGTGTAGTAAACTTGAATATAATGCTCCTCTGAAATGAGCAATTCCAATGAATAGGGGTATTGTCGAACCAATTTCCCATAAAATTTTTGCTGTCATAATGTTACTTTTTAAAATCTATTCCAGTTATTTAATGATGAATAAAATCAGAATAAGAGCAAGAGGAACAAAAGGTAATAGAAAAATAATTAGACTGATGGGTATCCAAAAGTATAGCGTGTTATCATTTTGGGGTTTGTTACTTACATATGATTTTAGGTCACATACTGATAAGTTTAGTAATTCCATTTTTGATAAACCACTAGTAAAGGCATTTTTCATGGTTTGCCCTTGTCGAAAAGATTTTAATACTGTTTTTGGGTAAATTAATACACCCAAACCCATTGCCCACAATGCAAGAAACCAAATCATGTATATATTGCCCCATCCGCCCGATGCAATTTCCCATGCAGAAACGGCACTTTCGCCCTTCCATGTTGTATCGTTATCTGTTAGTACATGATTTATATCGTGTAGATAGACATTTTTATTTCTGCTGTCTAAATTTATCATTGGAAGACTTAAAAAACCGAACTTCATCCAAGTAATTCGTTTATTCGCTCCACCATCATCTCCAAAATTATTTTCGCTGTAAAATTCTTGGATGGCTTCACCAACAGTTTTGATTTGTGTAATTTGCTTCATCTTTTTGATATGTTTTAAAGTAAAATTACCTTACAGCGAATTATTTACACTGAACTTGGGTTAATTAATTCGTTTGCGAATACGACTTAAAGCTTGTGGTGTAATACCCAAGTATGAAGCAATGTGTTTTAACTGTATTTGTTGTAAAAGACTAGGATTTTCTTTTATTAAGGATAAGTAACGTTGTTCGGCAGTTTGAGTTAAAAAACTTCTTTCTCTTTTTGCCTTTCTTAAGTACAGTTGCTCCATTAATAGCCTACCAATACGGTCGCCTCTTTTTGTGTTATTAAGTATGTTTTGTAGGTTTTCATAGCTTATTTGCCACAACTTGATGTCAGTAAGTGATTCAATGAAACAAAACGAAGGGGTTTTGGTCAGAAAAGAGGAGACTTCACCCAAAAACCAATTTTCAAAAGTAAATAATAAACAGATTTCCTTGCCATTGGAATCTAAGTAATAATAGCGAGCAGATCCCATTTCTATAAAGCTTAAGTATTTTTCAACCTCCCCTTGGTGTAGTATTATGCTATTTTTTTTAAATTCTTTAAATGTTGCTAGTGATGAAACGTACTTTAATTCATCATCACTAATGTCAAAGTGATTTTTAAAAAACTTAATAAAATTGTCCATAATTAGTACGTCTAGTTACAATGACTGCTAACGGTTTAATGCTTGGTATTCAGGCAGGATTTTTACCACAAATATAAAATAAGAAGCCTATATTTCAAAGCTAGAAAAACCTTTTATACAAAGAACAAAATCCAGCTTGATGCCAAACCTTTGTTGTTGGTTTGTTGTTTTTGGTCAGTCTTTTTGTTGCAAGGCTAGTAAAACATTCTTTGGTTCTACTCGTTTTTTGTAGTCACCACCTTCGCTGTCGGCAAAAAGAATTTCTTTGTTTTGTCCAATTACAAAAACTGCAGGAATTGGTACTTCGCCTGTTTCTTCATTGTTGTATTCATTCAAATCAACGCCTATATTTTTTAATGCTTTGTCTGAACTGCCTTCATATTTCAAAATGCCTGTATATTGTCTTGCAACTTTGTTTCCAATATCACTAAGCACCTGAAATTTCAAGTTTAATTTTTCTTCTGTGCTTAATGATTTATCTGGAATTTGCGGCGAAACAGCAACTAATGTCGCACCAGTTTTTTCAAAGTCGGGTAAAAGATTTTGAAATTCACGTAACCACAAGTTGCAAAACGGACACCAACCGCCTCTGTAAAAAATCAGAACTACTTTTTGATTTTGTAAAATGTCATCCAATTTTACGCTGTTACCAATAGCATTTGGAATTTCAAAAGTTGGTGCGGTGTCGCCAACTTTTACTTTCAATTCAGAACTATATTTTTTCCCAAATTGGAATGAATCGTAAATTACTTTTACCAAACTAAAAAAGTAATAGCTCTTAGGTAAAATTTTAATTGCTTTAAAACCCAAAAAGGGATTTAGAAAAAAGCGATTGAAATAAGAAATGTTTTTTGTTGCCATATTTGCAAATTTGATGATGCAAAATTGCAATGCTTTTTTACGATGGAATAGAAACAAAAAGTCATTCTATGGTAAATTTCAGACACTAGACGTTTTGAAGACCAAAGGTGTAACACCAACTTCTTTCTTAAACACTTTGTTGAAATATGAATTATCCGTAAAACCGACTTCGTATCCAATTTCTGAAACGCTTTTGTCAGTTACTGTGAGCAATCTTTTGGCTTCTAAAATTATTCGGCTTCTAAGTATTTCGTTTGGTGTTTTTCCAGAACTTTCTTTTATTATTCTGTTTAGATGTCGTGGTGTTATGTTCAAAATATTAGCATAGTCGTCTATACTTTTTTCTTCCTTGTAATGTAGTTCTACCAACCGTTTGAACTGTTTGTAAACTGTTAGTGAATGTTTTGGAACGGTTTTAAGTAAATCTTTATCAACTTGTCTTTGTAATTGTAAAAATAACGTTAGTAGCAAAGATTGAAAAATAAGGTCGTGTTGTGCTGTGTTTTGGTTGTATTCGCTAGCAATTAAATCTATCGTTTGACGAATAATCTTAAATGTTTCTGCATTTAGTTCGAGTTGTGGATTTCCAAAAGCATTGTCTATAAAAGTAAGTTCTAGTAATGTGTTTTGGTTGTCCTGAAGCAAAGAGAAAAAATCGGAAGAAAGCAATATTGCACCGCCTGAAAAGTCTTCTGAAGTTTTAAATTCGTTTTCGTGAACTTGCCCCGGACAAACAAAAAATAAGCTGTTTTTTTTCAGGTTATAGGTTTGTTTGTCTAACGTTTGTGTGCAAAAACCGCTGTCGACCCAACCGATAATGTAAAATGAATGTTTATGATAATATTCAATGTCATTTGTATCAATTTGACTGAATAAGGATTGCAGTTCATCAAAATTCAACAAAGCAAATTCAAACTTCTTGTTAGCCGTTCCAAATAATCGCCCAATATCATAATGTTGAATTTTGCTTTTCATTTTCTGTCAGTAGTATCGTCCTCTGTAATGACTGCAAAACAGCTGTTGTGCGTTTGTTTTTTTATCACTATAATTTGTACTTTTTTGAATTTGATTTAATCACTAAATAGGGTATGCCAATCAAAAGTGCAACAAAAAAAGCAATGTTTTCAATATTTGGATCTTTGAGTTTATTAGCAATAAAATATCCCGCAATCATAACTAAAGCCATTCCAAACATTACATTTCTGAACAGGGTTGCGATTCCTTCAATATCAAATTTATCTTTTTCTTCTTTTGACATTGTATTGTATCCAGCAATTAAAAAATACATTTTTCCGTATTTAATTAATATTCCAAGTATTATAAAAAGAATTGCTACACCGATCATATGTTTCTATTTTTTTTAGTTTAGCCAAAGGGCTTGTCTAAGGAGGGGAAATCAAAATACAAATGCTCTACTTTTACTAAACCTATGTTGTGGTTGTTTTTCTTTCTAGCTTTCGTTTTATTTTGGGGTAGTTATTGGATATAGATGTCTAAATGAATTTGAAACTGCTTGGTGCATAATTGTGGCGTGATTTTCTTGTGGTAAATAGTCGAAAAAGACTTTTACATTTTTGTTTTTTGCGTCTTTTATTTTTTCTGTTAATACGTTTGCATCAACTTCCATAACTCTTGGAATTACAGTTGGTGTAAGCCCTTCTTTTCCAACCCCAATATAAATGTCTGTTTGTTGATTAAAATTCTCTGACAATAAATTTGAGTTTAGATTTAATAGCGAACCATTGTCCCACCACAAACTAGGACTAATGATTATGTACTTGTTGAAAAGTGTTGGTTTCTTTAATAGAACTTCTGTTGCAAATAATCCTCCTAAAGATTGCCCGATTATGGTTTTGTCTTTATTCGTTTTATATTTTGTTTCGATGTATGGTTGTAACTCTTTTTCGATAAATGAAATGAATTTGTCGGAATGTCCAGTCGTTGGATAAGTCTTTTTGTCTTCTTGGATTGTTGTTGGAAAAGTATAATCTCTTCTTCTGTCTACGGTAGCAATACCCACTACAATAGACTTTGGGACCTGGTTTATCCATTCAAAACTATTGAACTGAACAAGCCCAACAATATGTACAAAATCTTCATCTGCAGAACCGTCAAGTAAATAAATTACAGGATATTTTATTGTGTCGTTTGGGTTGTAACCTTCTGGAAGATAAATATTCAAAACTCTCTTTTCTGAAAGTTCTTTGGATTGAATTTCGTCAATTATTCCAAGTACAAAAGGTTTTGTAGTTTCTGTTTGTGTCGCTTTAATTTTCTGTCCGAAAGTTAAAGTTGTCGAAAAAGCCAATATAAATATTAGAAATGCATTTCTCATTTTCGGTTAGTTTCCTGTTTGTTATGGGTCGAAGCAATGAGCGCCAACGATAGGCGGCTTGCATCTAATGATGTGAATATCGTTAAACTATGACAAATATAAACCAAACTTTCAGTTATTAGAGAGTATTTTCTTAAAGAATCAAAGAATTATATCATTGTTGCAAACCGCATTTATCTGCTTTATTTTTGGATCATTATTTTGTTTATTTTTTCAAGAATGTTATTTGCAGATTCATTATTAAGCCAATCAATAATTCTTATATTTTTGAAACCTTTTTGAATAATAATCGAATAGTTTGAATTTGAAAATAAATAATTTATGCGGATGTAATATTTAGTTTTCTCAATTCCTAAATCTAAAATACTGATTTTTTCAATTTCAGATTTTAGATATTCTTTAGGTTTATTAAAAAGTTTGTTTTTATTAGTGACTTTTATTTTTTCGGGTGAAATTTCTAAAATCACTTTACCAAAAGTATTCCATAACCAAATGTAAAGGATGAAAATAAAAAATCCTAGAAATGGAATTAATGAAAAAATATAATTTAATGCAGAAAATATATAAGTATTTTGCACTGAGGCAAAGGGAAGAAGAACAAACATTATAAAAATCAAAATTAAAAGTCCAAAAGGAAATATTATGGCTATAATCCAATTCGGTTTGTTTTTAATTGTTATAATTTCGATCATTTAGTTTTATGCACTTTTTGGGTATTAATGGGAAGATAACAAATTAGTTTTTTTGAACTGGAGGAAATCAAGGTACTTTATCCTCATTTTGGAAACTCATATGTGGCGTTGTGCTTTTCTTCTTTTCGTTTAGCCATTAATTTTTATTTCGCCAGTCTTGTACAAATTTATTGTTTTTTGTAGAATATTCTTTATTGTCTGTAGGGGTAAATCTTCATTTGGGTCAAGTAGCATAATTTTCATTCTGCTTCGGTTTTCCTGAATTAAAAATGGGTCGTCAAACCGTTTTCCCTCTACAATTCCAATGTAAGATAATTTGTGTTTTTTATGAATCCACAAATAGCAAAACATTTTTCCTTTGTAGCAGAAAAACGGCATTCCGTATTTCAAAACGTTTGTAATGTCAGCGTCTTGTGAAAGGATAATTTCTCTCAATGGAAGCAAGCAACTTTTTATAGGCTCGTTTTGTTGTTGGTAAAAATTATCTATTTCTTTCATCTTTATTTTACAGCTATAAATATATCAACTTCTGCGTTTTTCGGGTTTTGAGCTTTTTCACCATACACTTCAAAGTCGGCTGTATAGGTTCTGTCTAAATCTGAATTCCAAATTTTTGTCCATTCGTCAAAAACCATTCCTTGAAAAATATCTCCTTTGGCTACAAATTTTTCATACTCAGCTTCTTCAAAAGTTTTACCCACCATTCCGTTCGGAATATTGCTGAGGTTTTCAACTTTGCAACCTAAAATAGTAGTGTAAGGCTTTGTATGGTCCTTTTCGTAGTCAGTATAAACACAGAAAAGAGTATCGTCAAATTTGTTGGGGATTTTTTCTGTGATTCCTTCGGCCATAAATTTATTCCAAAGCGCAGGAATGTCTTGTCCAGCTTGTCCGTTTTCGTTTGTTGTGCGTACTGAAATACCGATAACGCAAAATGATTTTATTTTTTGGATGCCCATTTTTATGATTTTTTATTGTTAAGCCGCAAAGCTAAAATGGGCTTGCGACAACCCTATGTCATGGGTGCTGAAAAATATTTTGCTCTACAGATTTCAAAATATTCCGGGAGCGTAAGTTTATGGGGTTCGAATTTTTCGTTGAGAACATTTAAGTTTTGAATTCTGTCTAAACGAAATGATCTAAAGTCCTTTCGCAAATGACAAAAAGCAATAAGCAACCAATTTTCTTGTGTGCTGTAAAGGGCAAAAGGTTCAATGGTTCTTTCTGTTGTTTGGTCAGTATCCGTTGAGTGATATTTTACTTTTATGAGATTAAGATTTGTCAAAGCCAATTGCAAAACCGATAAATAATTACTGGTTCTGTCGTTGTCTGCGTTATACCTAAAAACTATGCGACTAGAAAGCAAGTTCACTTTGTCTTTGGTGTTGCTTCTTAAAACAGATTTTATTTTACTGATGGCTTCAGAATATTCTTTTACAAATGATGCGTCTTTGTTTTTTAGTATGAGTTGTTCGGCAGTAATTAATGCGTTGGCTTCGCTTTCTGTAAACATTATTGGCGGAATTCTGTAACCATCCATTAAAGTATAGCCTTTGCCATCTTCTGTCAAAATAGGAACACCAGCTTGTTCCAATGCTTTTATGTCCCGATAAATTGTCCTGTTACTTACTGAAAATTTGTTTGCCAATTCCGAAGCTGTCAAAAGTCGTTTCGTTTGCAATTGGGTCAGGATTGCAGTTAGTCGTGAAAGTCGTTTTGTGTCATTGTTGTTCATTGGTCAAAGGTTGGAATTTTGTGTTAAACGAAGGAGAGTATTATGCCTAAAGTTTAGCAGTTTTGCGTCAGTAGCAAGTTTTTAAATATTTAGTTTTAAAGGTAAACAAAATTTCAGCTTAGTAATTTATGGTTAAGAAAATAGGAGTGAGCTATTTAGTCTAACTACTGTTGTGAGTCTTTTATTTGGGTTTCCAATCAGAATTAAACTTTCTGAATTCTTTAAATATTATTCCGCTGTCAATAGTAAAAATGTTGCCTCTATTTCTTGAATTCATATTGTCTAAAATTAATATAAACGAAATAAGAAGTTCAATATTGGCATCACAATCAAGAGTTAGATTATAGTTGTCACCAACAAGAATTGTGACAGCATCTTTTATGCATAATCCAATTTGTACATCATTTTTGTATATTGACATTTTTCTCTTTTTATGTGAATAAATTTCGTAAATGTCATTTCCCAAAATGCATTGGAAATGAGTTCTCCAAGCAGACATAGTTTTAAATTTTATCCGGCGAGCGTCAGGTAATTCAATTTCATAGTCAGGAATGAAAAAATAAAATGATTTGAAAATATTGATACGTTTAATTAAATTTTTTTTGAGATATAAATGAAGAATGTTTCTCGTAAAGAAATCCGTTTCTGCATAATATTTTTCGTTTTTTTCTACGCAAATCTTGTATTGACTTCCAAACGAAACTTTTTGTTGTTTAATGTTGATTTTCAAATGTTGGGATTAAATGGCTCATGACTTTTGACGGTTTAGCGTCATTAGCGGGGTTTTTAATATTTAGCTCTAAAGGTAAACAAAATTTCAGCTTAGTAATTTATGGTTAAGAAAATAAGGGTGAGCTATTGCAGGGATTCTAAAAACCATCCACAAAAACAGTCTTCACAATACCCTATTTGACAATATAGATACAATATTGGTAAAGTGAATAAAAGGAAAAAAGGTAAATTAGTCAAAGCAATATTAAACTGTTTTTTTCGGATTCTATATGCAGAATCAATGGTTAATCCGATGAACATCGCACAGAGAATAAAAAACAACAAAAATGCAATTCCTAAACCTGCATCAACTGGATGTTCTCTTTCACGATTTGCTTTAAAAGACATTTGTGCAAAAAAATATAACCCTACAAGTGGAATGGATAAAATTAAAAATCTAGCAAAAAAATGAACTAAAGTCTGTTTGTTTTTTGTCATGGATTAATATTGGTTTGTATTGACTAGCGGTTTTCGGTTTGGTGAAGGCAGGGCGTTCGAGGCACTATTGCTTGGCTAATATACAAAGTTTAATAAAAGCACAAAAGCTGAAGTTTGCACTTCAGCCCTGCTTTTTCCTAAACCGATGTTGTATGTCTTTGTTATTCTGCTTTTTCTGCAAAACCGAGTATATAGCCATTAAGGTCTTTTACATAAAACTCCTTCATTCCATACCAAGTTGTTTTTAGGTCGGTTAATTCAAGGTTTTTATTTTTTAAGTTTTCGTGAAATTCCTTTATTCCTTCAATGTCCATATAAAAAGATACCGTTGCTCCTATTGGTAGGTTCTTTGAAAAGATCACATCGTTTTTGAATGTGTCAGATCGTTGAAACATAAATTCAAGACTGTCTTTCTGCATCATTGCATAAACATATTCTTTGCTGTCATCAAAAGTTTGCTCAATCCCGTCTTGGCTTTCAGGAACTGCCATCACTAATTTGAAGCCAAAATTTTCTGTATAAAATGCAACAGTTTGTTTTATGTTATTTACTTCAAAGTTTGGTGCTAGTTTTGTTACTTTCATTTTGTAAATATTTAAAATTGAGTTACAAAATTACTTTGGCTCTGCAACTGATAATTGTAAAAATCGGTCGTTTTTGTTCTTGTGTAGCTCTTTGGGTGTTGCACCTGTGTATTTTTTTACTTCCTTAATAAAATGAGCTTGGTCAAAGAAGTTGGTTTGTGGCGATAAGTTGCCATTAGAAATGTCTTTGTATGTAGCATTACAGCGGACTATTTTTAGGAACTCTTTTAATGAAAACCCAAATTGTTGATTAAAATAGCGATTAATTTGTCTGCTGCTCCAAAATACCTTTTCAGAAAGTTCACTAACTGTTTCTGCTTGGCCTTGGTATATGAACTCAAAAAGTTTCAGTTTCCTGTTGTCAATCTCTTTCAAATGCTTAATTGAGTTGTCAATTCTGTTTGTTATGTCAGCAACGAATCTTTCAAACTCATAGCTTTGATAAGTGTCTATGTTCCAAAAGTTAAAAGGTAAATTTTGAACTGTGTCCAAAATTGATTTTATTTCTTTTTGAAATAAATATTCTGTCGCCAAGAGTTTGAAACGAATGGCAAAAATTTTAGTTTTTTTAGGAATAGTTATGTCTTTTGGTTTAGTCCAAACGCCTGTAAGTTTTACAGTTGTAAGTATGTCGTTGTCAAATTCCGCAATTAGGTCAAAGTAACCGTCGGGTAAAATTGTATGTAGTATTTCTGTATCAGCGTTTTCGTATTCCCAAAAACATTGCACAAAATTATCGATATATCCATTCGGTTTATGTTCTTTATATTTCATTGTAGGGTTTCACTAAAATGGTATACAACGGTTTGAGTATTACCGAAGACATATAAATTGAAGTACTTCAGTATAGCTAAAGTACAAAAGCCAATAGAAGTGCACAAGTTCAGTTTTGCAATTCGATCTCGCTTTTGGTATTACCTCATTAGAGGTTTGGGCTTCTCGTTAGCCTTTGATTGTCGAAAGATACGTCCAAAAAATGAATAGGATTTGTAATGGTATTCTAAACCACAAATACGCTAAACCATTACCGTTAAAAGTCCCTTTTTGGTAGTCAATATGTTTTATGGCTGCGTAGATGTTTGCGGGAAGTAGGAGTATGAAAAATACGATTAGTAACCAAGCTGTAATTACTCTGAAACTAGATATAAAAAGTCCGATAGCTGCGGCAATTTCAATAATGCCCGTTAAGTAAACGGTTTCGGTTTTGTATGGAATAAAATCGGGTATCATCATTGTCATACCTTTGGTAAATGCGAAGTGTGCAATTGCTGTAAACACGAGCATTACCGACATTGCTATTCTACCTGACAAAGCAAATTCATAATTGTCAAGAAATATTTTAGTAACTAATAACGAAATAGCAAATACGCTGAGTAAAATGATTAATGGTTTCATCTTTTTTTTCTGTAAAGGTCGTGTGTTGCTTTAAGCAAAACAATGAACCCAAGTTAAGAAATGCGTTTTCGTATCCTGCTCAATGCCTGTGGAGTAATACCAATATAAGAGGCAATATGTTTTAATGCAATTTGTTTTATGAGTTTAGGTTGTTCGGTAAATAAATTAAGGTAACGTTGTTCGGCAGTTTCGTTTAGTAACGAAAGTTCTCTTTTTGATTTTTTCAGAAACAAATCTTCACTTGCTTGTCGTCCTATTGCATTTCCAATTTCTGTTTCATGGTAAATTGCTTGAAGATCTTTATATGTTAGTTGCCAAAGTGTCGTAGTTGTCAAAGTTTCTATGTGATAAGTAGATGGTATTTGAGTCAAAAATGAATCATAGCCGCTTACGAAACCATTGTCAAACGCAAAAGCAAATGTTAGGTCGTTTTCTTCCTTTGGAATATAGATACGTATAATGCCAGTTTCAACAAATGAAAGGTGATTTTCTACTTGTCCGGCTTTTAGTAGAAAGTGATTTTTAGGAAATTCCTGTTTTGTAAGTTTTGAGGAGAAAATCTGCCAGTCCTGCTCAGTCAGTTTAAATGTCTGTTCAAAATATTTTCGGATTTGTTCCATTGTTCATTTTTATCAAAAATACAAAACAAACTTTACATTTAATCAAAACCCGCAAAGACGCGAAGGCGCAAAGAAAACAGTTCTAAACTTTGCGCCTTCGCGTCTTTTCGAGAGACTAAAAATGTTACTTTAATTTATAATTAAACCCGTTGGGTGAAATTGGCAAAAACGTCAGTTCGAGTGTTTTTTGTGCAATGAAATGAAACAAAAAATGTATCGAGAACCAGTTTTTGGTACTAAATTTTCTAGTTCTCGATACGATTTTTTTTCAAAAATCACTCGAACTGACGAAAATTTAGTACCAAAAACTAATTATACCCAACGGGTTAATTAATTGTAAAACAGTAAATTGGTTTAAAATTTCAAAAGCCAAATCAAGAAAAAACAGTAACTTTAATTTATGAAAAAACATCACAATATTATTATTGCCGGGGCCGGCGGAATTGCCGAAGCGGTTGGTTTGTTATTGACTGAATGGAGCGACGTGATTCCTAGCCTTTTTATTGGAAATAGAACGCAAGATAAAGCCAAAAAAGTAGCTGAATGGATTACTGCAGGTACAACGAAACCCTGCAACATTCAAGATTTTCATCTCGCCGAGGAAGGTATTACTCCAGAAATGAAAGCAATATTCCAGAAAGCAGATATTCTTCTCGATTGCCTTCCCGGTAGTCAAGCTCCAAGAATGGCTCAGTTCGCTAAAGATTATCAGATGCATTACGCTAACCTCACCGAATATGTTGCTGAAACCGATGAAATAATGGCATTAGCCAAAGATGCTCAAACTGGTTTTCTGCTCCAGACCGGTCTGGCACCTGGTTATATAGACTTGCTTGCCAATGGGCTTTTTCAGCAGTTTTGCAATGATTTTGGAGTCGATCAAGTAGACAAGTTAGAACTTAAAGTTGGTGCCTTAACCATTCATGCCGTTGCACCACATTATTATGGATTTACCTGGAGCCCTGTCGGTGTAGCAACCGAATACCTAAAAGACGCCATCGTGCTGCGGGATTCAAAAAAAACTGCTCTGCCTTCACTATCGGAAAGAGCTACTATTATTATTGATGGCATTGCTTATGAAGAGGATCTTACCTCTGGTGGAGCCGCTGATTTGCCCGATGCCTTATCAGGAAAAGTAAGTACGCTAGATTACAAAACCTTGCGTCATCCGGGGCATTATGCTTGGGTTCAAGAGCAACTTACTACTTTAGGGAATACTCCTGACACAATTAAAAGCCTACAAGAAAAAATGGAGGCTGTAATACCTCACAATGAGGATGACCAAATTGTCTTGTATGCGGCAGTTGAGGGTAAAGATGCGACAGGAATTTTGCGCAGAAGGGAGATTGCAAAGCGTATTTTTTCTCAAAAAGTAGGAAAGCATCAATTGAGAGCCATTCAAACCACTACGGCTGCACCTTTAGTACAAGCAGCGCAACTCCTGCTCGAAACTCCCCATAGTGGGGTTGTCCTCCAAAGCCAAATAGATCCAATGCTTTTTTTAAACGGAAATTATATCCTACCTGTTTACGGAAAAGTGTAAATAGGTACCCCAAATCGACAACTGTCGAACAGAAAAGACATATCAGCGTGATCGGGAATGTTTTGCTGAATAGAAATGCTGTGGTGCATAATTTTAAATTTTTAGCTGAAATTTCTCTAACAAATGTGTATTTTTGTTTAAGTCATGGCAGATACCCAACAGTCTCAGTCATAGCAACCAATTGAGATTGTATCACACAATGCCTCATTGCTGTTTTACCAATAAAAAATTTTGCACCGTTTTTAACACCTTTGAATTATGAGTACTACTACAAAACCAAAACATATAGGGCGTAACATTAGCCGAATTAGAGAATTGCGCGAAATGAAACAGGAAGCATTGGCAGTAGCTTTAGGTGTAAGCCAGCAAACATAGCAAGTTCAATGAATTATCAACCAAGTTTCAATCCACTTGATAAAATAGTGGAACTTTCCGAACGTTTAGTTCAAGCCGAAAAAGAAAAAGTAGAATACTTAGAAAAGCTGTTAAAAAAATAACGAGATATATTAGTATAAAAAAAGAGAGACTTGTTGTCTCTCTTTTTTTGTAGGTTTTAAACATTCTCATTAAACCACTTTGGTTAATTATGTGATTCAGTTTCCAGTTGTTTAATTGTTTTCTTAGCAGCGGCCAATCGAATTTTTTTATTTTTTTCTACTAGTTTATGTACCGTCCAGTGTTCAATTTTGTGATGTAAAGGAACGAGTATGGCAGCAATACAAACCATTGTAAGGAGCATGAATATTGGAGAATGATGCGTAAGCTGACCCAGATAAGGATGCAAGAACAGATTCAATAATTCAAAGGCAATAAGAAGGGCAACAACTCCTAAAAAGTTAATTAGTTTTTGATTCGCTATAATAGTATGACTGAGTAGCAAAAACAAAATAACAAAACTAACCAGTCCTAAAGCAATGGCCGCATACTCCAGATTGTTTTTGTGTGTCTCGTTTTCCTGTTCTCTTTTTTCAGCGAGTTCTTTTTGTCGCTCTTTTTCCTGCATAAGCATACTTTCCAGTTTCTTTGTTTTGGTAATGCTATTCATACTGTCGGTTGAAACCTTATAAATTTCGTGGTATTTCAATGCACTGGCTAAATCCCCTTTTTCTTTGTAATTTTCGTAGAGCATTTTTGAAGCCAGCACTTTATAACGATCTAAGGAACTGCTTTCTGCTAACTTATACATCTTGGAAGAATAATAAAAAGTAGAGTCCACGTTATGGGCTTCTTTAAAGTAGGTTGCTAGTCCGTAGAAAGCCTTTATGTAATCATCATTTGTTTTGGAGGCTCGTAATCCAAGTCGGAAATAAGCTAGTGCCAAAGTAGAATTATGCAATTTATTAAACGTTTGACCGAGACCTGACAGAATAATAACATCCCTATCAGAGGTTTGTTTCCCCTTCCTTTTTAGCAGTAGGTTCATGTTATAAGCCTGCTGGAAATACTGTAAAGCCAAATCATACTGTTTCAATACGAAGTAAACTCCTCCTATTTGATAAGTAGCTTCTATTTGCCAATTGAGCTCTTTAGTTTGTTTGGCAAGTGCAATGACTTTTTGTGAATATTCGATACTTTTATTTGCATC
Organism: Flavobacterium aestivum; assembly: GCF_026870175.2. Lineage (NCBI taxonomy): Bacteria > Pseudomonadati > Bacteroidota > Flavobacteriia > Flavobacteriales > Flavobacteriaceae > Flavobacterium > Flavobacterium aestivum. The sequence continues at coordinate 2,167,592 of NZ_CP113977.2, forward strand.
ACTATAATAGGACATAAAATTGTACAATCGAAGCATGATCCTTGGATTATTTCGCTTCTCACCCAGCTGTATTGCTTTTAGGAAATGCTCCAGTGCTTTAGGTTGGTTGTCATTTTTACCAAAATAATACCCCAAAAAGGCCTGTCCAATGGCTTCGACATCTGGGTTTTGTTCTTTTTGACCTATTGCTATGATTTGATTGGGATAATAAGTAGAGTCATCTAACCCTGCATTCTCGGTATCTGTCCAGATAAGCAACGCTTCGGTTTGCAAGCTGTCTGTTTTCTGATGACGCAACATTTGAAGAAAATGATCCGCTATTCTCTTTTGTGCAGTGGCTGTTAGTGTTGTAAACAATATCAACAAAACTATTAAAGTGGTTTTTTTATTAAGTATGTTTTTGTGCATAAATAGATTGTTAGTTAATAATAGCTTATAAAGGTGTTAAAAACAAAAGTTGTGCCCTGTTATTTATTGCCGCTAACTTGTATAAACACAAAACTTTGCTTCCCATTTGTTAGCTTTTCAAATATATAACTTAATGACGAAAATGCTGATTAAAACATTCTGTTTTTATATCCTTTTTTTAAAATAACTTCTTTTTATCCAGTGTTTTATGGGAAATCACAAACGTTGTTCTTTAGCGAAAAAATCCTAGAGCAAGTAGTAGTAGTAAAAAGTCTTTTGAGAGTGAGAGATTGCTTTTTTGGGGTTGTGGGAGAGAGGTTATAATGGGGAAGCTAGTGTATAAAGATATTTTACTAGGATTGTCGAGCCAATTGCGGAGCTGGTTATTTAGAGAAACTATTGAAAAAATAGCAATATATCTTTAGTATAAAAAAAGAGAGACAGCAAGTCTCTCTTTTTTTGTGGGTAGTAGTTAAAAAAATCATGTATTTATCCTAAAAAATAACTTGAGTTTTTTAATGAATGCTGCGCCATACTATTATTAGGGCACGCCTCTCAATTATGAAGGTATCGCCTTTGCTTTTGATAGGCGCGCTTATGATTTTTGAAGGCGATGCTTCTTAAATAAGTTGTTAGCTATTCGGATCTTGATTAAATTTTCTGTGTTAATCTAAATAAAATCAGATTTGGATTTTCGGCTTCAATGCTTTCCAAATTTTTAAAATTTAATTTTTGAAGAAGGTTGGTCGAACTTTGATTGTCTTTGTGTGTTGATGCATCTATACTTTTTATTCCAAGTGTATCGATTGCATACTGAATAACTTTCCTTGTGGCTTCAATCATTATTCCCTGTCCTTGATATTCTGTTCTTAGTTCGTATCCAATTTCGCATTTCTTTACATCATTTACGAAGTCAAACAAACAGATTGTTCCAATTAGTTTTTCGTCGCCAGTTTTTGTAATCGCCCAATAAAGAGTCTCGTCATTTTCAAGTATAATTTTGATGAAGTTTAAAGCATCTATTAATGTTTTACTAGGTTTTCTATCAAGAAATTTATTTATTTCTTCGTCTGATCGTAACAGTAAAATTTCTACAGAATCATTAATTGAAAGTTGCCGAAGCGTTAATCTTTCAGTCATTAATGTTGGGAAATTTTGAGAACCTTTCTTCATTTTATTTTAGATGGATTTTCAGCCTGAGAGCTAATTTTTTGCAGCTTGGTGATGTGGCGGATTAAGGAAGCCTAAATCTTCGAATAATGACTATTTTACAAGTACAAAACCAACTTCCCATTAAGTCTAAACCCACCATATTGCCAAACGGCGGTTAGCGGTTCGTTGTTCTTCCTGTCATTCGTTATTGTTTTGTTCAATTACTCCCATGGCAGGACATTTATATTGTCCCACCTTCTTTTAAAACTTTCTGTCATTGTTAAATAATTCTCTTTTGTCATTGTTAATTTGTTTGGCCTAACAACCATATCAAAAGCATCTTCAAGTCCATAAGGTGCAAAAATTTCAAATTTGTCTGACCACCTTACTCCAATTGCAAATGCAGACAACCAAGTTTCGATACCGTCTTCTGTTCTGTTAAATTTGTCAATAACATTTCCAAATTTTTTAGGATACCATTCGTAAACATATGCTTGATTTGTAATGTCGAGTTGGAACTTATGTGTTACTATTTTTTCAATATTCGTCTGATGTGATTTTTCTAATAATCGATCTTCGGTGTCAGAGTAATAAACAATATCAAAATCTTTCACATTTTCAAGGTTAGGTCTGCCAAGTATGTTATTCCATATCAATTGAGTTATTGCTCCGCCAGCTAAATAATAGTCTGTTAAGCCATAGTCATTACATTTGTTTAATGTTTCAATGATTTCTGGACAATTATCTAAATATGAAATGAGCTCTTTTCTTCGGTGTGTCATTATTGTTACAGCTTTGAATATTATATTTAAAATCAGTCATTTTTAAAGTTTATAGGGTGTCGCTTATAATGACCGCTAACGTTTCGGGGCTTTGCGTTCGGGCGGGAAATCGAAGTACAAAAGCTGGTTTTATTACTAATGTTTAATTGAAAAACTGCTATTGAACTTTTCACTTCAGCCCGCCTGAAGCAAAACCCTTGTTATCTGTCGTTTTTTTCGGTCGGTTAATAACGCCATTTTTTTACAGTTTCTTCGCCAATGATTTCAGACACAATTTCTTCTGTCCATTCTTCGACATCTTCTTGTTCAGCTTCTCCAAAAAGGTCAGATTGAGCAAATATTAAACATCCCTTTAAATAGTCGTCAAAAGTGTCAACCATTTTAGTTAAGTATGGTTTGTTGTCGTGGTCATAATAGAAAATTTCCTTTGTGTCACTGTGAAAACAAAACATATTTCCGTTTCCTAAATAGTCACTGAATGAAACCAAAAAAGGTAGGTGCATGTTATCAACTTCGGTAAAGTCAGGTCCGTATTCAGGGTTTTTTGCCCAAATGTTTTTTATCCAACCAATTTCATTTAAGTCTTGTAATTGTTCTCCAATATTTGCAAGCCCAAACTTTTGGTAGAAAGTTTTTAAACTATCTGGTAAAGTTGTTTTCAATCGATTTTCAAGTTTTTGTATTTCATCAATTGAAATTGGTTCTTTTAATTCGTCATTCCAATTTTCGGCTATAGAATGGATTATTAATTCTGTCTTAATTTCCCAATTGGCATCTCCAATTTTGTCAAATGGAATGATAATATCTTCTTTTTTATTTATTTCAAGCATATTCGTTCGTCTTTAAGCGTTGTGTTTGTAAAATGGCAGGTAACTTCCCGCCGGCTTTATGAATTTGGGGATTTTTGTTCCCGAACCATTCCGAAAAGACTGAAGCCAAATATACAAAAAGAAGGTTCCATTAAACACTAAAACCCCAATTTCACAAAACCACTGTTAGCTGCCGTTTTTCTTTTCTTGTGAAGAGTTTACTGCTGACATACTAGTTGTCCAAGCTATAAGTGTAAGGGCAACTAATTCCGCTATTGTGCGAACAGTGTGAAGTGTCCACCATTTGTCACGAAGTGAAGTCCAGTTGCTAGGAAGCGAATCAGTTTTCCAATTCAGCATTTCAGTTTGGATAGGAAGATTTCCAAATGTTGAAATGAAAATACATGATGCAAAAAATATGGCAGCAATTAGTAAAATAATATAAACGCTTCTGTTGTTACGCTGAAGAAATGCTGAAATAATTGTTACGATTGTTGCGGCTATAACAAGTGAAACCATCGGAATGTTTAATGATAAAACTAGCTGTTGTTGCTGTTCCAAATAGGTGGCAGGTGTATAGTTGTTAGGGTTTAGTCCTATTAAAATACCAAAGCTTGTCCCAGCAAGTAGGGCAGCTAAAATAAGATTGATAAAGCGTATGAAAGTTATAGTCATAATATGTCAATGGTTTATAGTTTTGTTTCTCTGACAATATTTAGAATTTCGTTCCAGCTGGCAAAAATGACAGCTAACGTTCTGGTACTACAGCGGGTTTGGGACTAAATTAAGCCCATTCTTCGGATTTGCCAAATCCGTTGTAGTAGCTGTTGGTGGATGGATTTATTATGTTCTATTGGTATTCATTCAAGGTTTCAGTATTTATTTCTCCAATACAATTCTTTGTTGTTGAAGCATAATTTTTATAAAAAACCCAATATGTTGTTTTTATATCGAAATCTCGAAGTAACATTAAGTTAATTGTTTCATTTCTGTTTTTTATTTTCACATTGATTTCCAATGAGCCGGTATTTCTTTGACCTGTTTCTTTTTTAATATTTTTTATATCAATCAACAAATTATCATTTTTTCTGATTGTATCATTTATTATTAATTCATAATTTTTGTCAGCAATTTTTTCAATTTTTTCTTTTATTTCTGTTCGACTCAATTTACTTTGAAAAGAGCTTAAACTAAAAATAGAAATAAACGATGAAATTGTCAAAATTGCTGAAACTCTATAATATTTATTTCCTTTAGAAAAAAAAATCACGTTTGATTCTCCTGACTCGTATACTTTGTTTCCAATTCCAAGTATAATAAACACAATAAAAGATACAACTGCAATTATGAATAAAAAAGGAAGTATGTTGTCAATTATTTTTATCATATTTTTTTAGATAAATGTTCTTTAGGAATTTTGGTTTAATCTTGCCACCAACGTTCAGGTACTACAGCGGGTTAGGGACTAAATTAAGCCCATTCTTCGGATTTGCCACCCGAGCGATAGCGAATAGGCGAAGCAAATCATTCAAGTACAAAAACAACTTTCCATTAAGCCTATTGCCCAAATCCGTTGTAGTAACTGTTATCTGTAGTTTTTATTTTCCAAATAGTGAATTCCAAAAACCTTTTGGCTTATCTTCAATTTTAATTTTGGAATTATTTATCTCAGAATTATCATTTGTTAAGTTTCTGATTCCACTATACAATAGCTCTCCTTGTTTTGGAATAGGTGTAATAGTTTCAAGAGGATAGAAGTTATTATAGCCATCCATTCCTACTGGAAAATCTGTTCTTTCAATCCATCTTTTTTCCAATAACTCGGGAATAGGATTCATTTCAATTTTATCGTCAAAACTTTTTTTAGCTTTATCAATAAATTGTTGATCAAAATTGGAAGAAACTTTAGAAAAATAATCTAGACCGTTAGCAGGAATATGTAAAAGAAAAATTTGTGTTTTATCCTTTAATTTGTATATATTCAGAACTTTAAAATAACTATTGGCATTAATACAACAGTGCCCATATTTTTCAACATCTGGATTGATTTCGTATAACTTTGCAGCTTTTGAGGATGCAATAATAAATCGTGTGTTTTTAACTATTCCTCCGCCTTTCCAACTTACATCAAGGAAGTATCCATTTCTTAAAATTTGGCCTTGTTTAAATTGGTTAAGTACATTACTTTTTAAATCACAATCTTTATAGTACAAAGTTGCACCTGGATAAGTCCAATTGAAAATTTCTTCTGAATTTTCCAAAATCTTTTTATCGTCTTCTATCATTTATTAAATTAAATTAATGAATTCTCTTTGGTATTCTAAAATTATCACCAACGTTCCGCGGCTAGGCGCAGTAGCAGTAAATTTAAGAAAAATATTCTGCGTAATGAAAGATTTTCGGAAACCTAACGGTTTCCGGCGGAATGGATAGTAGCTATTGCGAAAAACCGCTGTTAGCTGTAGTTTATGATAACCAACTATTTATAAATAAAAATTGATCGATTTTTCCTTGAAGCAAACCAAAAGTGAAATAATGTAAAGGATTAAGAAAGTGAAAAAAATCTCTTATAATTTCTTTAGTTTTCGGTTCGGCTAATCTTTCATAGCTAGAAAAAAAGACTAAGAAATCTTTATCATAATGTGCTGTAGATTTGTTTCTGATTTTGGCCATTACATCATCGTAACTATAATTTTCTTTGAATTCTGCAAGTTCTCTGTTCAGCATGTCAAAAAAGCCACGGTAAAATTCTTGTTCTTCTTTAGTGACAGTTTTATAAACGTCACTTTTATACTTATGATAAGTGTTTATTGTTTCATATATTAATAGATAAGCGATTTTAATATTGTAGAATTTTTCCCAGTCTGACTTAGATCGTTTTAGATTTCGATATGTGCAGAGTAAATCAATATAACTAGTAGTTGCAAAACAAAAGAATTCAATTTTCATTCTTTTATTTTCAGAGATAATGGTAGACTTAGTATTTAGTTGAGGAATACTTTTTAATAAGTTCACGGCAAATTCAAGTTCTTCTTCGTAATGAAGAATTTTTTGATCGATTTCCTTGAATGTCATCATGGGCAAGACAAATGTTGATCTAAATTACAGTTAACGTTTTGGTACTACAGCGGGTTTGGTACTAAATTAAGCCCATTCTTCGGATTTGCCACCCGAGCGATAGCGAACAGGCGAAGCAAATCATTCAGATATAAAACCATTTTTCCATTAAGCCAATTGCCCAAATCCGTTGTAGTAGCTGTTGTGCGACGTATTTTCTATTTAGTTTTGCAATATACTTCCATATTTGGCAAACTAGGAGGATTGCTTTTTCCTTCAGAAACTAAAACTAAGATAAGTTCATTTTCATTAATTTTAGTTATGCGCGAATTTGTTTTGTTATTGTTTGAAAGGTCAATATATTTTTTCTTTTCATTAAAAGTCCATTTTCCTTTTTGTTTAGTTTTTTCTTTGATAACGACATAGGAGTTATCAGAATTAAACTCGAATTCAAAGGCAATATTATTTGGTAATTGATTTATTCTCATTCCATTCATTATTGCGTAATCTGCTTTCCAAGTTTTACATAAAATTTTGGTCAATTCGGTTTTGGTTTGTGATACATTTTGAGCTTTTGAGTTAAAGTTTATTCCCAATAACAGGCCTAATGTTAAGTATAATATTTTCTTCATTTAAAATCTAGATTTTCATTATTTCCGTTTAGTTTTTTTAATATGTCGCGCAACGGTTCGGGGCTTTGCGATGGTGGGACAATCGAAGCACAAAACTTTAATTTTGCACAAAAGTTGAACCGAAGAACAACTCTTGAACTTTGCAGTTTCGCCCCACAATTGCAAAACCCCTGTTAGCGGTTCGTTATTTTATTCAGATATCATTAAGTAATAATTGTCTAAATCTCTTAAAATAAATTGATTTTTAAGTGAGTTTTCATTGTAATGGATTTCTCTTTCAATGTTTGCGTTTAGTTTTTTAGCATTTTTAAATACTTGGTCTAGATTATCAACTCGAAAGAATAAAATCAATCCGTTTCCAATTTCTTTTTCAGGGTTTGACATAGTGGGATGTTCGTGTTCTCCCCATTTATGAAGACACAAAATAACGACGTTTTCATTTGTTAGAATTTCGAAAGTTTCTCCTCCATGTCCACTGTCGCAACCTAATAAGTTTTGATAAAATTCAGAACTTTCAGGAATGTTTTTTACGGCTATTATTGGTTCGCTTCTTATCATTATGTTTGTTTTTGGGGAGTTAGTTGTACAATGACCGCTAACGTTCTGGTACTACAGCGGGTTGGGACTAAATTAAGCCCATTCTTCGGATTTGCCACCCGAGCGATAGCGAATAGGCGAAGCAAATCATTCCAAGTACAAAACTATCATTCCATTAAGCCAAATGCCCAAATCCGTTGTAGTAGCTGTTGGCGGTAGTTTTTATCTATGTTTCTGCAATTCCTCCAACATTAGCTATTTGTCCACCTACAAATTTAAATTCAAGTCCGTGTTCTGTGTCCAACTTATAGCGAATAGATAATTTGATTGTTTTGTCGTCCAAAACCCTCAAATATATAATCTCTTTAATATTGTCGTTGTGTTTGTCAGTATTGTCAATGTTTAATGCTGGTTCGCCTGATTTTTCAGGATTTTCATAGAAATGTGCATATAATTTTAAATATCTTTCATATGCTTTGTCTTGAATATTTCTGATATTCATTTCGATATTCTCTATAAACATTTGATAAGTTTCTGCAAATTCTGTCAATTGATTTTCGGTCGGAAGTTCTTCAATTTCTTCTCCATCTTCGTCATATTCTTCTCCTAAAAAAATTTCAACGTTTTGCTTGTCAAAAAATGGATTTGAGAAAGTTGTGTCGGACGAAAATCCTGCCCAATCTTCTTCTACATTCCCCCAATATTTATGTATCATATTATCTTTGCTTTTGTTGATGTTTTATTCATTGTCGTCGGTTCTGCAAAATTACCGCCAACGTTCTGGTACTACAGCGGGTTTGGGACTAAATTAAGCCCATTCTTCGGATTTGCCACCCGAGCGATAGCGAACAGGCGAAGCAAATCATTCAAATACAAAATCATATTTCCATTAAGCCAATTACCCAAATCCGTTGTAGTAGCTGTTAGTAGCTGGCGTTATTGGTTTATTGTTTGTTTTTTATTTTCATAAATGTGATAAAATCTTTTAATAAATTACTATTGCTGTCGGAGATATCTCCTGTAGCCATTTTAATTTCTATTTCTCTTTTCGGGATTATAAACGTAGTATCGCTTACCGATGTGCTCATATTTTTTATAGTAAGTAATGAGTAAAGGAAGTAATAGATTAGAAGGATATTTAATGTTATGAATAGTCTTAAAATGAAACTAACAACTTTTTCACGTCTTATTTCCATAACACATTTAGAAGAACAATATAAAAAAACAATGATGTTTAAAAACAGTAAAATAACTGAAGGCTGTCTTGTTTGATTAAAAATGAGGTTATTGAAAAAAGTGTATGTAAAAGATATAATGAAGGAACTAATAAAATAATAGCCTGACCATTTTAGTTCGGTTTGAAATTTTTCTTTAATCTGTTCAGTTTCCATATATTTAATTTTGAAAGTAATTTTGGTCTACGCTTGCTACTAACGTTCTGGTACTACAGCGGGTTTGGGACTAAATTAAGCCCATTCTTCGGATTTGCCACCCGAGCGATAGCGAACAGGCGAAGCAAATCATCCCAAATACAAAATCATATTTCCATTAAGCCAATTACCCAAATCCGTTGTAGTAGCTGTTGGCAGTAGTTTATTTTAGGCTTATCTTCAAATCCATTTCATTTTTCATAGTTAATAGTGCCTCTGCATTTCCTTTTACATCATCAACTGGGTGGTGCGTATGTTTTGTTTTGCGCAAATGTTTAAAATTAACGAATGTGTCTTTAGTAAGTCCTTTGTATAAACTTCCTAGATTTTGAGAACTATGTCCAAAAGGATTTCTACCGATAAAATGATGGAAATACCAACAAATGAACATCCAATCAAAGCCATTATTGTCACTAATAAAAACGGGTTGACCTTTAGTATGTTCCGCTATCCATTTAGCAAAATTTTCCATAACTTCTTTAGGATCGTCAAACTCTAAAGTCTCTTCTCTAGTATGTCCTGAAACAGCTAATGCTTCTGGAATCCAATTTTCAGAAATTGGTTTTAATTTACCATAAAAAGTTGTATCTAAATTCTCCTTTACTATTACTGCGCCAAAGGAAATCATTGAAAAATCTCCTGGTATATGTCCGTCTGATTCTATGTCAACCATTATATAACTCATTATCCTATATTTTTTAAATATTCTCTTTTGGCATTATCATAAGATGTAAAAGGTACATTATTATAGTTATCATCATATCCTAAAATTGACTCACAATATGCGTCACCGTTTTCATCTACGTTACTTATGATGCTTTCCTTTAGTATTTTCCTATCTATCACTACAAACTGGATGAATTCAAGAGGTGGATACCAATCACCAACATCTTCCATAAATTCCATTACAAAAGTATTTATCCCTAGCATTTCAATAAGTTCTATAATTTCAAAAGTCTGTATTGAAAGATTTGATTTATTTTGAATTAAATCGTCTGTTGTTTCATATTGACCAAATTCATTTCGCACATCATCCATTCCGTAATATATTTCAATGGGAAAATGTATATAATCGTTATTAAAAAAATGTATTATTTCAACCGGTATTTGATTCAGTTTATCTTTTGTAATTAATTGACATCTTGTAAAGTGTCCCATTTTGTATTAGATTTTAATTAACTTTTTTGCATTTTCATTCAAGTGTTTTAATATAAAAATATTCTATTTATAGAACTTCATCGGTTAAATTACTGCCAACGTTCTGGTACTACAGCGGGTTTGGGACTAAATTAAGCCCATTCTTCGGATTTGCCACCCGAGCGATAGCGAATAGGCGAAGCAAATCATCCAAATACAAGACCATTTTTTCATTAAGCCAAATGCCCAAATCCGTTGTAGTGGCTGTTAGGCACAGTTATTCTTCTTCTACGTTAAGCATTTTTCTGAATTTATCCTCTATTTCAGCTATTTTAGTTGGTAAATTTTCCTTTAACTCTTTGGATATTTTTGACATTTCGTCGGAATAGTGTTTGAAATATTCAGCAGTTAGTTGTCCGCTTCTAACTCTTTCTTGACTATATCCAAATTCCCAACCTTTATCCCAATATTCATTAAAAATTCCATCAATATAATCACAAAAAGGTTTTGAAAAGAAAAGTTTATTGACCAAATAAAAATTTTTGAAGTCGTTAGTAGCAACATTTGCTCGTTTAGAACGCTCTTGACTTTCCTTGTCTGCGTCTTCAATAATAGGATGCATAAAATTTGTCCAATCAACCATTGCAGAATGTAGTTCAATTAGTTTTTTATATAACTCCAAGATGACTTTAGCTCTTTCTTGATGCAAGAAGCTAAATTGTATTTGATGGGTTATATTGTTTTTTGCTAATTCTGATTTTAAAGGTTCAATTTTCAAAGATAATTCCTCATTTAATTTACTTTTATAGCTTTCAATTTTTTCAGTAAAATCCTTTTTGACAGCTTCAGTCAATCTTGTAAGTTCTTCTATCGTTGTAAGTTTAGCAACTTCTTTTCCTAAAGAAGTCAACCAAGATTTATAAAAAATAAAATATGACGCAATCAGGAATAAAATTACTTCTATTACTATTTCAATTATTTTTTCTGAACTCATAAGTGTTGTTTTATAATTGTGCCTAACGTTCTGGTACTACAGCGGGTTTGGGACTAAATTAAGCCCATTCTTCGGATTTGCCACCCGAGCGATAGCGAACAGGCGAAGCAAATCATTCAAATACAAAACCATCATTTCATTAAGCCAATTGCCCAAATCCGTTGTAGTAGCTGTTGGCAGTTCGGCTTTTTATTTATTCCAATTTTGATTACGTTTCCGCACTGCTTTAAGTTGTAAGTGTTTAATTCTGAAATATGAAAAAACAAATATATTTTTGTGAAAAATTACATATTGACAATTATTCTATTTGTTATTCTTGTTTATACTAATTACTTTTTTTGGAATAAAAACATTAAAATATAACCAATAAAAATTGGGAAGAAGTAAATAACAACAAACCAATAAAAATAAATATACATTTTAAATAAAAATCCCAAAGAATATATAATAAATATCAAAGAAGATATCCATATTATTAATATGCATATTGCCCCAACCATATCTTGTAAAAATATTGATGGCTTAGAAGTGTCATCATTCGTTAACATTAAAAGTAATGCAAATAAAATAGATGATAAAAAGCTAAAAACTAAACAGAACGAAATAATTAATATTAATTCAGATTTTTGATAAAACTCATTATTAAATAGAAATATTGCTATATACCAAAATGGAACTAAGAATAAAATTAAAGCTAATCCTTTTATAGTATCGTGGGCTTCAGTTAATTCTTTAATATATGACATAAATTATATTTTTCGGATTTCTGTTTTTTTTGACAAGCTGACTGCCAACTCATAAATATACGCAACTACTAAAGTTGGAATATTTTTAAATTATTGGTTTTTAATTGTTTAAATCCGACAATATAAAAATGCGCATTGCGTTTTTTTATGTTGTTGATAGTGTATTTTTATCTGAATTTCAAAAATAGGAAAAATTGTATTATAGATTATCTAGAGGACTGATTATTTTTCGAATGTTTTTGTCGTTCACGTGAGTGTAAATAAGATTGTTTTATTGCTATTATGCATATGTTTTTTATGAAAAGATTGCAAATCGGTTCAGCTTTCGGATAGATTTGTGATGATACTAAGCAGTAGACATTGAACTGTAAGCGATTTTGTTGTTATGAAAACCAATGCGCTAGCCCTGATGGAAGCGGCATCCTTTTTCTGGCTCCTTTAGCCTGAAAAAGATACAGCGAACAGCAGGAACCAGCTCCTAAAAAGCATCATAAATCCATTAAAAAATATTGGAAATTTTAGGTTGAAAAACTCAAAATTTTAATGGTAGAATTTTCCATAAAAATTTTGTAATTTTGCAGTCCATTAAAAAGGAAATAGAAAATGTTAGATAGACTTCAATATGTAAAGCAGCGTTTTGATGAGATTTCGGATTTGATTATTCAGCCGGATGTTATTGCTGATCAAAAACGCTATGTGCTGCTTAACCAAGAATACAAAAGTATTAAAGCCTTGGTTGAAAAGAGAGAAGAATACGTTATAGTTTTGGCAAATATTGATGAAGCGAACGAAATCATAACTGATGGTAGTGATGCCGAAATGGTAGAAATGGCCAAAATGCAGCTGGAAGAAGCAAAAGAACGTTTGCCGCAATTGGAGGAGGAAATCAAATTTATGCTGATTCCTAAAGATCCTGAAGATGCGAAAAACGTGATGGTAGAGATTCGTGCTGGAACGGGTGGAGATGAAGCGAGTATTTTTGCAGGAGATTTATTCAGAATGTATACTAAATATTGCGAAGGACAAGGTTGGAGAACTTCTGTAGTAGATATGAGCGAAGGAACTTCGGGAGGTTTCAAAGAGATCATTTTTGAAGTTACTGGAGAGGATGTTTACGGAACTTTGAAGTTTGAAGCGGGTGTTCACCGTGTGCAACGTGTACCACAAACAGAAACTCAAGGACGTGTACATACATCGGCAGCGACAGTTATGGTACTTCCGGAAGCTGAGGAATTTGATGTACAAATTGATATGAACGATGTTCGTGTAGATTTTTTCTGTTCATCAGGACCTGGAGGGCAATCGGTAAATACTACGAAATCGGCAGTGCGTTTGACCCACATTCCAACTGGATTGGTGGCGCAATGTCAAGATCAAAAATCACAACACAAGAATAAAGACAAAGCTTTAGGAGTTTTGCGTTCTCGTTTGTATGAAATGGAATTAGCTAAAAAACAAGCTGAAGATGCATCAAAACGTACTTCTCAAGTAAGTTCTGGAGACCGTTCTGCTAAGATTCGTACCTATAATTATGCTCAAGGACGTGTGACTGATCACCGTGTTGGGTTAACATTATATGATTTGGGTAATATCATGAATGGTGATATTCAAAAAATTGTAGACGAATTACAGTTGGTTAACAACATGGAAAAACTAAAAGAAGCTAGCGAGGTTTTCTGATAAAAAATAATTAAATAGTAACACTTATTTAGTTGTGAAAAACTAAATAAGTGTTTTTTTGTGCTTTTTTCACATTAAATAAATCAAAATCCTACTAAAAATAAATACAACCCCAATTTTAATATTAATCTAAAATCAATTTAATGAAAAAGTCATTACTTTTTTTATTCGTTCTGTTTTCAGTCGTAAAAGCAAATGCCCAGTCGTATATGGGGTATATTCCTGATAATTATGCAGGTGTGCAAGGAGTACTTTTTAACCCAGCGTCTATTGTTGATTCTCGTTTTAAAACAGATGTCAATATATTCTCTACCAGTAGTTCCTTAAACAATGATTTTTACGGTATAAGTTTGTTTGACTTATCAAAAAGCTCTTATGATGCTAATAAAGATGGTGTAAGAACACCTTCTAAAAATAATGGTGCAATTGTGTATTCTGACGTGATGGGGCCATCTTTCATGTTTAATATAGCGCCAAAACATTCGGTTGCTCTTTATACTCGCGCAAGAGCAGTTGTGAATGCTACTAATATAAACGGAGATTTATACAATCAAATAAAAGATGGTTTAGATGATGCTAACGATTTTAACATCAATGTTGGAAGTCCAAATGCAGCAGGACATACTTGGGCAGAAGTTGGAGCTTCTTATGCAGCTGTTTTATGGCAAAGCAAACAACATTTCCTTAAAGGAGGTTTGACAGCCAAATATTTAGTTGGAGGAATAAACTCTTATGCTAAAGGAGATAATGTAACATCAGCATTTAATCAAACCAATAATCCTTTGTCAAGCACATTGACCACTACAGGAACACTTACTGTAGGAAGCAGCCAGGATTTTATTACTGGTGATGAGGATGTGAAATTCGATCGAAATTCTAAAGGATACGGAGCTGATCTTGGTTTAATATACGAATGGAGACCAGACTATGAGTCTTATGATTTGTCTAAAGCGAAAGCAGTAGATAATAATTTTAGAGACTTGAATAAATACAAATTGCGTTTTGGTTTGTCTGTTACAGATTTAGGATCTATTAATTATAAGAATTCAAAAATCGACACTTACAATATCAATGGGATAGTTTCTCAAAAAGATATTGATGATGCAGATAACTTAGGAGACTTTTTGACTCAACATTACGGAACTCCAGTTACAGTTTACAAAACAGTAAAAGCTAGTTTGCCTACTGTATTGCATTTGGATGCAGATTGGAACATGTACAAGAAATTCTATTTGAACTTAAATGGAAATCTTAGTTTAGTAGATAAATCTGCTTTAGGTAAAACAAGTTCACAAAATACTGTGATTTTGACACCACGTTATGAAACAAGATGGTTTACTTTCTCTCTTCCTATAAATTATATGGAATATAGCGGAATGCAAGTAGGTACAGGATTGCGCTTTGGACCAATGTTTGTTGGGTCTAGCTCATTAATTACAAACTGGCTTTCTAAAGAATCAAAAGCGGCAGACGTATATTTTGGTTTCAAAGTTCCAGTATATGAAAAGAAATTTAAAGATAAAGACGGGGATGGAGTTATAGATAAAGAAGATGAGTGTCCAACGATTGCAGGACCTGCTGAAAATAAAGGTTGTCCTTGGCCAGATACAGATAAAGATGGTGTATTTGATAAAGATGATAAATGTAAAAAAGTTGCTGGACCTGTAGAAAATAAAGGATGTCCTTGGGGAGATGCTGATAAAGATACCGTTTTAGACAATGAAGATGAGTGTCCAAAAATTGCCGGACCAGTTGAAAATAAAGGTTGTCCATGGCCAGATACAGATGGAGACGGTGTATTGGATAAAGATGATAAATGTCCTAACGAAAAAGGATTAGCTTCAGACGGAGGTTGTCCAGAAAATGATGCTGATAAAGATGGTGTGTCTGACAAAGAAGATGCTTGTCCTACTGTTTTTGGATTAGCAAGTAATAAAGGTTGTCCAGAAGTAACAAAAGAAGTATTGAAAGAACTTAAAGTTCAAGCAAGATCGGTATTCTTTGTAACTGGAAAAGCAGTTTTACAATCTGCAGATAAAGGACAAACTGACGGAAGATTGGATGCTATTAAAGAAATTCTTAAAAACTATCCAAATGCTAAATTCTCTATCGAAGGGCACACAGATAGTTTAGGTAATGCTAAAGCAAACCAAAAACTTTCTGAAGCTAGAGCAAAAGTGGTTATGGATGCTTTAATTGCAAAAGGTGTTAATCCAGCTAACTTATCATACAAAGGGTTTGGATCATCTAAACCAGTTGCTAGCAATAAAACAGCAAAAGGTAGAGCCGCAAACAGAAGAACCGAAGTTATACACGTTGGTACTGTACATGAAGGAAAACTATAATTTTGTTTTTTAATTCTAAAAAAAGCCGTTCTTAATTGAACGGCTTTTTTTATTTTTGCATTTCTTCTAAAAAAGAATACTAATGCTCCTAAATTTAAGAGCTTAAAAAAAACAACAGAAATGACAACACAACAATTAATCGAACAAATTAAAATTAAAAAATCATTTCTATGCGTAGGTTTAGATGTAGATTTAAATAAGATTCCAAAGCATTTATTAGATACTGAAGATCCTATTTTTGAATTCAATAAAGCTATTATTGATGCCACTCATGACCTTACGGTTTCCTATAAACCGAATACCGCTTTTTATGAAGCGTATGGAATAAAAGGATGGATTTCACTGCAAAAAACCATAAACTATATCAACGATAAGTATCCGGAAATTTTTACCATTGCTGATGCTAAACGTGGCGATATCGGGAATACTTCATCCATGTATGCCAAAGCTTTTTTTGAAGATTTAAATTTTGATAGTGTAACCGTTGCTCCTTATATGGGAAAAGATTCTGTTGAGCCGTTTTTGGCTTTCGAAAACAAACATACAATCATGCTTGCCTTGACTTCTAACGAAGGTGCTTTTGATTTTCAGACTCTAAATGTTGACGGAACAGAACTCTATAAACAAGTATTGGAAACTTCTAAAACGTGGAAAAATAGTGAGAATCTAATGTATGTGGTTGGTGCTACTAAAGCGGAATATTTTACCGAAATTCGTAAAATTGTACCAGATAGCTTCTTGCTTGTTCCTGGTGTAGGAGCGCAAGGTGGTAGCCTTTCGGAAGTATGTAAATACGGAATGAATGATAATATTGGATTGCTGATTAACTCATCTCGTGGAATAATTTATGCTTCAAACGGAACCGATTTTGCCGATGTAGCTAGAGCCGAAGCCTTGAAAATGCAACAGGAGATGGAGAACATTATAAACACGAATTGCACGAATTAACACGAATTTATTTTAACACAGATTACACAGATTACATAGATTAATTTGAGAAAATCTGTGTAATCTGTGTTAAAATAACTTTGTGAAGCTTTGTGTCTTCTTCTTGCTCTTTGCGAAATAAAACTATGAAAACTCTAATTGACCAAATCGGCACTTCTCATACTTTTGAATCGTCGCCTAAACGAATCATTTCTCTTGTACCTTCCCAAACCGAATTATTATATGATTTGGGACTTGAAGATAGGATAGTAGGGATAACCAAGTTTTGTGTGCATCCGTATCATTTTAAATCAACCAAAAAAATAGTTGGCGGCACAAAGAATGTACATTACGACAGAATTCGTTTGTTGGAACCAGACATTATCATTTGCAATAAAGAGGAGAATACCCAGGAAATAGTCGAAGAGCTGCGTAAAATTTGTACCGTTTGGGTAACTAATATTGCTACGATTGAAGATAACTTTCAGATGATAACCGACTTTGGACAAATTTTTGACCAAAGAACTGAAGCCCGAAAATGGAACGACAAATTGGCTTTTGCCTTGAGCGATTTCAAAAATTTCATAAAGGATACTCCAGTAAAAAAAGTCGCCTATTTTATATGGAAAAAGCCTTATATGGTGGCTGGATCGGGAACTTTTATAGATGAATTACTAAAGCTGAACCATTTTCAAAACCACTTTGCTTCCCAAGAAAGATATCCAGAAATTGAACTCGAAAAAATAGATGAGAAAGGCGATTTAGACTTGGTTTTGCTTTCTTCAGAACCGTATCCGTTTAAAGCCGAAGACGGTTATGAAATAGTAAAATCTGCCAATAACGCACAAGCTATTTTGGTAGATGGCGAAATGTTCTCTTGGCACGGAAGTCGATTACTTAAGGCTTTCGATTATTTTAAATTTTTGCATAGTAGAATTTGAGGAGAATTGTAAGTCTCTAAAATATCTTGAAAGTCCAGTGCTCTATGAAGTCAGAAAATGTAATTTGTCAGATATAATAAGTCTGAAAAAGAACTATATTTGCCTCCAAAAAAAAACTATAAGTGATTAACTATACAGTATATAAGAACGAGAACAGCGATCAGTGGGTCACATTTGTGCATGGCGCTGGAGGTAGTTCATCTATTTGGTTCAAACAAATCAGGGATTTCAAAAGTAAATACAATATTTTGTTGTTGGATTTGAGAGGTCATGGAGAATCCAAAACGACTTTGAAAACGGCCTTCAAACAAAAATATACTTTTACGGCTTTGGCCCACGATATTCTGGAGGTTTTGGATCATCTAAAAATCGAAAAATCACATTTTGTAGGGATTTCATTGGGGACCATCCTCATCAGGCAATTGGCAGAAATGTATCCAGATAGAGTACAAAGCATGATTCTTGGAGGAGCTATCTTAAAAATGAATTTCCGCTCCCAGATATTAATGCGTTTGGGAAACACTTTTAAGTATGTTTTGCCTTATTTGGTTTTGTATAAGTTTTTCGCATTTGTGATAATGCCTAAAAAAAGTCACAAACAATCCCGTATACTTTTTATAAATGAAGCCAAGAAACTATATCAAAAGGAATTTATAAAGTGGTTTAAACTAACTGCCGAAATAAATCCGGTGCTGAAATGGTTTCGCCAAGTCGAATTAGATATTCCAACACTTTATATTATGGGCGAAGAGGATTATATGTTTTTGCCTTCTGTTCGTAAAGTTGTAGAAAGCCATTATAGATCATCACAACTATTTGTGATTCAAAATTGCGGACATGTGGTAAATGTTGAGCAACCCAATGCTTTTAATACCGCTGTCTTATCTTTTATACATACTACCAAATAAAAAAATGCCTGCTCTTTTTAGATGCAGGCATTCTTATTAACTAACCAAAACCAAAGTAATAAATAACCAGTTTATTACTCTGCAAAGATCAGCATAATACCGCTGTTTTGCTGTTAAGGAATTGTTATTACTTAATTTTTAAAAGTTAAGGTTGGTGTTGGTTTTTTAACATATTGTCAGTTTTTTGTTTCAAAAAGACAATAACTAACTGTTTGTCACAGTCGTTTAGGTAAAATAATTTTGTCTTTTATTCTTAAAAAAAATATAGAAAAATTTAGGATTTTGGAGATAGTAATAATTTACCTGTATTATTTTTCTTATCCGTGTGTTTAATTGACTACTTTGTCCAATTAAAAAAAGGAAAAATAAGGTTTTCTACAAAGACCTTATTTTTCCTTTTTTACTGAGTAATATTGGCTGAATATAAATTGATAGTAATCTTATTTTTTATCCTGTAGAGCAAAGACTTTTCTCAATAGATCAGAAGTTCTCGAATTTAAGTTGGTTCTGATGTTTTTTTCTTCAACCGTAATCATTTTAAAAACACCATCTAAGGCTTTGTTAGTGGTATAATCAACCAGATCAGGATTTACTTTAGATATAAACGGGATAGTGTTGTATTGTTTAATTATAGTGTTCCAAACAACATCGGCTCCTACTTTTCCAATAGATTTTTGTACAACAGGACTAAACTTAGCATACAAAGCGGCAGATGTGCTAGATTGTAGATAAAGTGTTGCTGCGTTTTCATTTCCGAGCAAAATGTTTTTTGCATCAGTAATCGTAAGATTTTTTATAGATGATACAAATATAGGTGTGGCTTCTTTTACAGCATCTTCGGCAGCACGGTTTAAAGCAAGAACACCTTCGTCGGCTAATTTTGACAATCCCATTTTTCTTAAAGTTTTGTCTACTTTGCTTAGTTCTTCCGGCATTAGGATTTTTACGGCAGCATTTTTATAAAAACCATCAGTAGCAGTTAGTTTAGATACTTGTTCAGTAACACCTTTGTTTAGGGCTTCTTTTAGTCCGGAAGCAATGTCTAATCCGCTATTCGATTTTGTGGCGGCATTGATTTTCTCGGTTGCTTTGGTCAATATATCTTTGAATTGTGCATTACTGATTGCCGGTACAATAAGGAGTAAGAATAAAGCTTTTTTCATTTTATTTTAATTTTTTTCAAAAGTAGGTAAACAATGTTTACTGATGAAGAGCAATTTCCCAATGAAATGCTAAAAAATGATAGGCTTCGTTTGTTATAATCACTTTTGTTTATTTGTTATATTTGTAATGTATTGAAATGTAGTTATTTGTGTGTTTTTATTGATGGGATTTGAAAAAAAATCAAGAGGAAAAAATGATTTGTAGAAGGTGAAATAATTGTAATTTTAAGAAGATGGATATACTTGAATTAGAGTTGTTGTCGGATAATATTCATAAAACAGAAGTTTTCTATAACGAAGTTTTGGGATTGAAAACAATAAGTAAGGAGGATTCCGGAATTTCATTCAATGCAGGTTCGACAAAATTGACTTTCCGACCATCAATAAATGTAAAACCAGTATATCATTTTGCGTTTGATGTGCCCAATAACAAACTCTATGAAGCCTTTGATTGGATCGAAAAGAAAACTGAAATCATGTATGTAATTCCGCCCGAAAAGATTGCCGATTTCTACAATTGGAATGCCAAGTCTTTTTATTTCTATGACAATAATGGAAATATTTTGGAATTCATAGCTCGAAATGATCTGGATAACGCCACCCAAAAAACGTTTGATGGTTCATCAATTCAATCAGTAAGTGAGATAGGGCTGGTTTCTAAAAATGTAGTTACCCAATGCGATGAACTATTCGACAAATATGGACTTACGTCTTATTCCAAACAGCCTAAACTAAATAAATTCATTGTCTTGGGTACCGTAACAGGACTTTTTATTCTTGTAGAAGAAAACCGGGATTGGTATCCAACCGATAAAAAATCAAAATCATTTTGGACAAAAATAGTATTTAGCAATGATGGAGAAACACAAGTATTAGAAATTCCAGAATAACAGTATAACTTATAACGCTCAATTTTATCTAATTGAGCGTTTTTTTTTAGTATCTCAAACAGGAATACTAGTAATCAATAGGGGGTAGCCGAAAACCAGCTAGAGTAGGCTTAAAGTTTAAAATGTTTAAAAATGAAGAATCATGACAATCAGCCATCACCGGCTACTATTATGCAAATTGGCTCTGGATTTTGGACCTCGAAATTATTGCTGGCAGCAGTAAGATTTAAACTATTTACTAAACTAGCCGAAAAGAAGTCAATGACGGCTCAGCAAATAAAGACCATGCTGAATCTGAAATGTACCGATATTCATTTGTATGATTTTTTAGATGCTTTAACAGGATTGGGATTTCTTGATCGGGAAGGACTTTTAGAATCAGCGGTGTATTCTAATAGTATTCATACAGATACTTTTCTGGATATAAACAAACCTGCTTATATAGGAGGAATGCTTGATATGCTGAACAATCGTTTGTATCAATTTTGGGGTAATCTCGAGGACGGTTTGCTTACAGGTTTGCCACAAAACGAAATCAAAGCAGGTGATGATAATTTATTCGACGAATTATATAAATCTCCTGAGCGGTTATTGGAGTTTATTAATGCGATGGGAAGTATTCAAAACGGAAATTTTAATGCATTTGCCCAACAGTTTGATTTTTCAAAATACAAAACCTTGACAGATGTTGGTGGTTGCGGAGCAGTGTTGTCAACGATGGTAGCAAAGTATCAGCCGCATATGAAATGTATTAGTTTTGATCTACCGGCAGTAGAGCCTATAGCAAAAGATAAAATAGCAAAAACTCCATATTCAGATAGAATTGTAATTGCAAGTGGCGATTTCTTTGCTGACCCGTTCCCAAAAGCCGATGTTGTAGTTATGGGAAATATTCTTCACGATTGGGACGAATCAAAGAAAATGTTACTCCTTCAAAAAGCCTACGATGCCCTTCCGGAAGGCGGAGCATTTGTGGCTATAGAGAATGTAATAGATGATGAAAGAGAGAAAAATGTTTTCGGAATGATGATGAGTCTAAATATGCTGATAGAAACCGGAACAGGCTTTGATTATACTTTTTCGAGCTTTAATAAATGGACCAAAAGTGTGGGGTTCAAATCGACATCAATTGTTCCTTTGACAGGTGCAGCAAGTGCAGCAATTGCATACAAATGATTTAGATTAACAACTAATGATTAGTCTTATGAAAGAATTTATGTTTTACATCCGAAACGAAAAAGAAGCCAAAAATTCTTTGACTGCAGAGCAACATCTTGCATTTATAAAAAAGTGTGAGGACTATATTGGGATTTTAAAAAACAAAAATAGGCTAATAGCAGCACAGCCGCTAATTCGGGAAGGAGTAGTAATCTCAAAAACGAATGAAGAGTGGGAAGAAAAGAACATCGAAAAAGATACAGAAGTGCAAGTAGGCTATTATCATATTCTGGCAAGTGACATCGATGAAGCTATCCGAATAGCAAAAGATAATCCAGAATTTGAGTATGTCTCATCAGCAAGCATCGAAGTAAGACCCATAAAGACCAAAGAAACCGAAACCGGATTTGTATATCCCAAAAGCTGAGTAACTAGAACTGAAGTCTCTGTAAATAAAAACGGTTGAGTTGCCTAAGAGAACACAACCGTTTTGTTTTTTTGCATTGGTTCAAAATTGTATTAGGAGCTGTTCCCGCTATACACTACAAGTCCTCACTGATAAAAGTTTTTTTCTAAACCCCAAAAAGAGCTTCTTTCAGTCGCTTTTTAGGGGCAAGAAAAAATACTTTTATAAGCTCCGGGCTTTTCGTTACTATCGGGGCTAGAACTCGTAAAAGCTGATTTTTTCTGAAAACTAAGCTTGTTTTCCTAATAAAAATCGATGTTGTCATATTTTGTGTTTTATGTTATTTTTAATGATTTTTATTTTAAAATTTATGTAAATTGCACCCTTAAATTATCATATTCACAAAATGGAATTAGTTAAACCGTACGTACCAGTAAATAAAGTCCGAATTGTAACTGCCGCATCACTTTTTGATGGACACGATGCCGCAATCAATATAATGAGAAGAATTATTCAGTCCACAGGGGTTGAGGTAATCCATTTGGGACATGATAGAAGTGTAGAAGAAGTGGTAAATACCGCTATTCAAGAAGATGCAAACGCAATTGCAATGACTTCATATCAAGGTGGTCACAACGAATACTTTAAATATATGTATGATTTGCTTCAGGAAAAAGGAGCAGGCCATATCAAGATTTTTGGTGGAGGTGGAGGTGTAATCTTGCCTTCGGAAATAGCCGAATTGCAAGCTTACGGTATAACAAGAATTTATGCGCCAGATGATGGACGCGCAATGGGACTTCAAGGAATGATCAATGATTTGGTGCAACGTTCAGATTTTCCTATTGGAGACAAACTAACGAATGAACTAGATTTAATAGAAGATAAAACACCAACGGCTATAGCACGATTAATTTCGGCAGCCGAGAATTTTCCGGAAATAGCAAAACCATTTTTTGATAAAATCATAGCCAAGAATGAAACCTCAAAAATTCCAGTACTTGGAATTACAGGAACAGGTGGAGCAGGAAAATCATCATTGGTAGACGAATTAGTACGTCGTTTTTTAATTGATTTCCCAGAAAAAACAATCGGATTAATTTCTGTTGATCCATCCAAACGTAAAACAGGAGGAGCATTATTAGGAGATAGAATTCGTATGAATGCTATAAACAATCCTAGAGTGTATATGCGTTCGTTGGCAACACGTCAGTCTAATTTGGCATTGTCAAAATATGTAGCCGATGCAATTCAAGTTTTAAAAGCGGCAAAATATGACATCATAATCCTTGAAACATCAGGGATAGGGCAGTCAGATACTGAGATTATGGATCATTCTGATGTTTCTTTATATGTAATGACACCAGAATTTGGAGCTGCAACTCAATTAGAAAAAATCGACATGCTTGATTTTGCTGATTTGGTAGCCTTAAATAAATTTGACAAACGTGGAGCTCTAGATGCTATTCGTGATGTAAAAAAACAATACCAACGCAATCATAATCTTTGGGATGTAAATCCGGATGAGATGCCGGTTTTTGGAACGATAGCGTCACAATTCAACGATCCTGGGATGAATACCCTGTACAAATCCATAATGGATAAAATTGTTGAAAAAACAGAATCTGATCTAAAATCGACTTTCCAAATCACACGTGAAATGAGCGAGAAGGTTTTTGTTATTCCGCCACATAGAACACGTTACTTATCTGAGATTGCTGAAAACAACAGAAAATACGATGCCACAGCTTTGAGCCAAGAACTAGTAGCTCAAAAATTGTATGGAGTATACAAAACTATAGAAAGTGTTTCCGGGAAAATTCCAGTAATCAATAAAGCAGGAATTGATGAAGATTCAGTATTGCCAACTGCTCTAGAGGTTGAAAAACCAGGAGGAGCAGAGAATAAAATCTTTTTGAATCTTTTACTGAATCAATTTGATAAAGTAAAAATGGACTTAGATCCTCACAATTGGAAAATGATTTTGCATTGGGACGAGAAAGTCAATAAGTATAAAGATCCTGTGTACACTTTTAAAGTACGTCACAAAGAAATAAAAATGGCTACGCATACGGAGTCACTTTCGCATACACAAATTCCAAAAGTGGCAATGCCAAAGTATAAGGCTTGGGGTGATATTTTGCGTTGGAGTTTGCAGGAAAATGTTCCGGGAGAATTTCCTTTTGCTTCAGGATTATATCCATTTAAGCGTGAAGGAGAAGATCCGTCTCGAATGTTTGCCGGAGAAGGTGGACCGGAAAGAACCAATAAACGTTTTCATTATGTGAGTGCGGGATTGCCGGCAAAAAGGCTTTCTACCGCTTTTGATAGTGTGACTTTATACGGAAACGATCCGCATATTCGTCCTGATATTTACGGAAAAATCGGAAACGCTGGAGTATCTATTTGCTGTTTGGATGATGCTAAAAAACTGTATTCTGGTTTCGATTTAGTACATGCCATGACATCGGTAAGTATGACGATTAACGGACCAGCACCTATGTTGCTTGGGTTCTTTATGAATGCAGCTATCGATCAGCAATGCGAATATTATATAAAAGAAAATAACCTTGAAGATGAGGTTACTGATAAAATAAACAAAATCTACAAGCAAAAAGGAGTAGAGCGCCCGCATTATCAAGGTGATTTACCAGAAGGGAATAATGGTTTGGGATTATTCCTTTTAGGAGTAACCGGAGATCAGGTATTGCCTTTGGAAGTGTATAATGAAATTAAAGAAAAAACACTTTCACAAGTTCGTGGGACAGTTCAAGCCGATATCTTAAAAGAAGATCAGGCTCAAAACACCTGTATTTTCTCAACAGAATTCGCTTTGCGATTAATGGGAGACGTTCAGGAATATTTTATTGCCAAAAACGTAAGAAACTTTTATTCGGTATCTATATCAGGTTACCATATTGCAGAGGCAGGAGCTAATCCAATTACACAATTGGCTTTTACGCTTTCAAATGGTTTTACATACGTAGAATATTATTTGAGCCGAGGTATGGACATCAATGACTTTGGACCAAATTTATCATTCTTCTTCTCGAATGGTGTCGATCCGGAATATGCCGTAATTGGTCGTGTGGCACGTAAAATTTGGGCAAAAGCCATGAAAAATAAATATGGTGCCAATGAGAGAGCCCAAATGCTGAAATACCATATTCAAACTTCTGGACGTTCGTTACACGCTCAGGAAATTGATTTCAATGATATTCGTACAACGTTACAAGCCTTGTATGCTATTTATGATAACTGTAATTCATTGCATACCAATGCTTACGATGAAGCTATTACCACACCAACAGAAGAGTCAGTTCGTAGAGCAATGGCAATCCAGATGATTATCAATAAAGAACTAGGTTTGGCTAAAAATGAAAATCCTATCCAGGGATCATTTATAATTGAAGAATTGACAGACTTGGTAGAAGAAGCCGTACTACAGGAATTTGACAGAATAACAGAGCGTGGCGGTGTGCTTGGGGCAATGGAAACCATGTACCAACGTTCTAAAATTCAGGAAGAAAGTTTGTATTATGAAACCTTGAAACACACAGGAGAGTTCCCAATTGTAGGAGTAAATACATTCTTGAGTTCTAAAGGTTCACCAACGGTGATACCAGCAGAGGTAATTCGTGCTACCGAAGAAGAAAAACAATATCAAATTACTATGTTAGATAATTTGCATCAATGTCATGCAGTTTTGGTAAAAGATCATTTGAATACGCTTCAGGAAGCTGCTATCAAAGGTGAAAACTTATTCGAACACTTGATGGAAGCTACAAAAGTTTGCTCTTTGGGTCAAATCACCGAAGCTTTGTTTGAAGTAGGAGGGCAGTACAGAAGAAATATGTAATATTCTATTTGTTAGTAGAATATTTTGATTTTTTCTCAAATATAAAAAACACATTGAGTAGGCTTAATTGTTAACTCAATGTGTTTTTGGTTTATAGATAAATGGTCTTGTAAATATTTGGTAGAATCTTTATTTGAAACGATTGTGTTTTTTAGCATTTTTCGGATTTAGACTATTTTCTATAACTTAGCGAACTTCTTTCTGGCGAAGCAATTCACATGATTAATTAAAATAACAAACATCAACAGATGAAAAATACCTTTTTATGCCTTTTTATATTTTTAAATAGCATTTGGGGTTATTCCCAAGAAAAACAATCGTTTCCAAAAGGGGTAATCATTGACTCAGTCAAGATTGCCAATACACTGAACGAATCCTATGCGGTTTATTTGCCAAAGCAATATGTCAAAGAAGTGCCTTCGGCAATAGTTTTTATTTTCGATCCTGATGCAAGAGGAAAAATAGGAATAGAACCTTTTGTTTTGGCTGCGGAAACCTACAATTATATTTTGGTATGTTCTAATAATTCAAAAAATGGACCAGTTGATGTCAATCTGGAGATAGCAGGTAGATTGTTTGATAGTGTGTCAACGGAGTTCAATTTGAATCCTTCGCAACTTTATATTTCAGGTTTTTCTGGTGGAGCAAGATTAGTGAGTGGTATTGCTGTGTCTTCAACAGCTTTTGAAGGAGTAATTGCATGTGGAGCTTCTTTTAATGAGTTAGATAAGTTTGCTTTGCAGGAAGGTACTTTTTCCTATGTGGGGATAGTGGGAGACAGGGATATGAATTATCAGGAGATGATTGGAAATAAAGAATGGTTAGATGTAATGATGGTAAAAAATACTCTATTTGTTGATCATCAAGAGCATGCTTGGCCTTCACAGAAACAAATGCTTCGGGCTTTTGATTGGTTAGAAATACAGGCTTTTAAAAAGAATATCCGAAAGTCTAACGAAAGTACCATTAAGAGAATCTATGATGAGAATTTAAAAATTGCCGATAGCTTAAAAGGGAAAAATGAATTGATTTCGGCCGTTGATGAATATGAAAGATGCAATGAAATTTATGGTAATAAAAAGGATAGCGAGATAAAATCGATTATTGAAGCAATAAAAAACGGCAAAGAATATAAGAGTCAAATAAGAGTAAGAGGTGAAATAATAGCTCTGGAAAATAAAACTACTAGTCTATTTTTAGATCAATTGGATAATGAATTGAAAGTGGCGAAAAGTGAGAACGACTTTAAATTTTGGAAAACAGAATTAAAAAGGTTGAAAGAGAAGAAGATGAAAAGTAATGATGTTGCAATTAAAAGTATGGTTGATAGATTGTATTCTATGATTAATGCTTCGGTTTATGGAGCAGCTCAAGAAAGTAAAAGAAATTTTCAAAATGATAAATTGGCTTACTGCAAGGAACTTGAAAAAGTTATTCATAGTATCGAAATAAATTAAAAAAAGATATTGGTCTTGGATTGTTTTTATGTATTTGATTTACAGATTGTTGTTGGTGTTTCTTCTATGTGAGTATTAAAAATTAGTTACTGATTTTATGGTTTTTATCATAAAATTTAAATTAAATACATAATTTTTTGAATGATTCTAGAGATTTGGCTTGATTTTTGGAATACCTTTGTAGAACTTAAAAATTAAATTTATTATGAAAAAAATAATTACACTTTTGGCGGTTATCGGAATGTTCGCTTTTCAGGGATGCACAGGGCCAGAAGGACCTCCAGGACCTCCGGGTTATGATGGTAAAGATGGGTTGATTGCTGAAGTTTTTGAACTGAAAAATATTAGTTTTGTAAATGATCCTATGGATGTTCCTGATAAAGGTTATTTTATTTATCAAAAATTAGTCCCTAAAATATTAGACGCAGATCAAATTTTAATTTACCGTTTATCGGATTTAATTGATTCAAATACACCAGTGTGGCAATCAATTCCAAGAACGCTTTTTTTACCACAAGGAGAGTTAGATTATGATTTTGATTTTAGTAAAGAGGATTTTACTATATACGCGGGAGGAACTTATAATTTAGGATTGACCCCTGATTTGATAAATAATCAAACTTTTAGAATTGTAATTATCCCGGGATATTTCTCTAAAGCAATCGATAAGAATAATTATCAAGCTGTTGTAAAAGCTTTAAATATTGATGAAAATCAAGTTCAAAAAATCGATTTTTAATAAATTACTTAATAAGCATAAAAAAAAGGAAATCGAGAGATTTCCTTTTTTTATTCAATATTTTAAAAAGCTAATTCTTAATTATTTTTTTTGTGAATTTGTCAAATTCGTTTTCAAGTTCTACTGTGTAGATACCATTTGGTAGCATTGAAATATCCAATTGTAACAATTCATTATTGGATTGATTAGGCTCTTTAGATATAACTGTCTTTCCTGCCAAGTCGATAACTTTTACTTTAAATGAAGATATATTATTTATACCATCGATGGTTATAATTGAGGAACTCGGATTAGGATAGATTGTCATACTATTATTTGCTAGTTCTGTCTTTTCACTTTTTGTATTACTTATTTTACTAGTTCTAGTTCTAGTTATATAAGTTATTGTTACCACATTACTAATGTAATATATGCATTTTGCACTAGCTATAAATTCTTGTACAATTCTCCTGTAATATACATTTTGAGGGCTCATTCGTAAATTACTTGGATAAAGAGGGGCATAATCTTTTTTGTCAGCATTAGAAAGAATATTGAACCAGTTAATATTGTCATTTGAGCTTTGCCATTGATAATAAATTGAACTAGCAGAAGTTCTGTCTCCTTGAATTGGAGCTGGATTTGTTGATACTGTTTGATTACAGCAAATCGTATTTGTAATATTCAAATTACTTATTGGAAAGACACTGACAACATTACTTGCAGTGCAATTCCTGCTTTCAGAAGAATTAGATGGATCTTCTAACACTAATCGTCTATATTCGATTCCTGTAGACGGTGAAGGAGGTGTGTAGTTAGCTTGTGTTGCTCCTGGGATATCATGCCAGCCATTTACTGCAAGTCCGTAATTAATAATGTTCCAAAATAGAGGGTATACTTCTCTTCTTTGCCATTGGTAATAATTTAAATTATTTACCGTTCCTCGGGGTGTAGTTGAATGACTTTCAGTGGCTTGATTGCCAATTATTGTTCCCGGATTTTGTCCAGTTGCAATATACTGATCGCCGCTAATTTGGTTGTTTACGTATAGGTTAGAGTAATTTGGTAAAAATTTTGAAACTATAATATTCATTTGTTGTGGTTCCAGTTTTGTGGTTCCGTTTTTAAAAGTTGTTCTTTGTCTTATCACAACACTTTGATATAGAATCCATCCATTTCTATCAGATAAAACTACGTTATTAGCGCTATCAACCCATTCTTGCGATTGTATATCGTAATAATCCACAAATTTTGGAAGCAAAGGTATGCCTCCATATGGAACTCTTTGTGTTGCATAATTTGGGTCAATAGTTGGTGGAATATTTGTATCAGGGATTATTTTCACAATTGGAATATTTGCACTTTTATAAGTTGTGCCTGTGCTAGTTTTGTATTCGGAATATATATAGCCTCCATTAGGATCAAATTGTGCTGGATCTAATGTTATAACAAAACTTCTTGTTGCAGAATTTGCCCCATTAAAAAGTAGATATCCTCCAGAACCGCCGTTTGCTGTAATAACTGGAGAATTATTATTTTTCCTGTAATAAATATCAATAGTTCCGTTATTTCCTTGAGGAACAGAAAAAAGTACTTGAGTACTTAAGGAAATAGTTGTAATTGCTGAGGGATGGATGTTAATGGGTTGAGTACTGTTTGCAGAAACATTGTTTACCACCAAAGAATTAATGGATACTGTTTGTCCAAATGATTTTGGGATACAAAACAGAATAAATAAGAGAATAATTGTGATTTTTTTCATAGTTGCTTTTTTGTGATTTATAATTAAGTCACTCAAAATTAATGAAAAACATTACAATTAAGATGTTATTTTACAGAAAAGTATTATAAATAAATTAGATAATACTATAGTAGTTTTCTATCTTAAGAAAGAAATTCGCTGTTTATCTTATTGATTTTAGAGAAAAAACTAAACCTCATCCTTTTCTGAAGCCTTTTCTTTTTTACTAATTTGTAAAGAAACAATCACACCAATAATAAGTGCCAAAGCAATAAAAGCTAGTGAAGCCCATTCCGGGATTTCTATATAATCGTGTAACAGCATTTTTATACCCACAAAACTTAGAATAGCAATTAAGCTGTACTCCAAATGGCTAAATTTCTCCAGCATATTGGCTAGAAAGAAATACATTGATCTTAATCCTAAGATGGCAAAAATATTAGAGCTAAATACTAAAAACGGATCTGAGGTAATGGCTAAAATGGCTGGAACGCTATCTATCGCAAAAACTACATCCATTACTTCAATAACAATTAAAGCAACAAATAACGGTGTCGCAGCATTTCCTTTTTCGGTTTTAATGAAAAAATGTTCTTTTTCAGTATGTGTTGAGATCGGAATTAGCTTTCCTAAAATTTTATAAATCAAAGAATTTTTAGGATTAAATTCTTCTTCATCTTCGGTGGTAAACAACATTTTGATTGCTGTGAATAATAAAAATGCTCCAAAGATGTATGAGGTCCATGTAAACTTGTTGATTAATAAGACCCCAAAATATATCATCAATCCACGAAAGATTATCGCACCTAATATTCCCCAAAACAAAACACGGTGTTGGTATTTTTTAGGTATTTTGAATGATGCAAAAATTAAGGCGATTACAAAAATATTGTCGATACTCAATGATAATTCAATTAGATAACCTGTTATGAATTTCATTGCCGCAACAGAAGGTTTCAATTGATTTGGATTTAATACATAATCGGTAGTGTATAGCCAATAGACCACTCCGGAGAATAACATGGATATAGTTACCCAGATTGCAGTCCATTTACTAGCTTCTTTAGTGCTGATAACATGGGGTGTTTTATTGAAAACACCTAAATCTAAAGCCAAAATTAGAGTTATTAATACGAGAAATGCGATCCAAACCACCATGCGTTTTCTGTTTTTTAGGTTCTTACAAATGTACTTCTTGATTTTTAAATTTATACTATATCAAGATAAAGTTGGTGTAGTTTATTTTATAAAAAAAAATAGTGCCCTCAATTAAGAAGGCACTATTTTAAAAAAAATGACAAATTGGGGGTGGTTATGCTAGTTCAGGAACCAAAGCTGATTTAACAGTTTTGATGATTCTTGCAGCAATTTTGTATGGATCACCGTTAGATGCTGGTCTTCTGTCTTCCAACCATCCTTTCCATCCTTTTTGAACGGTCATTAATGGAATACGGATTGAACATCCTCTATCTGATACTCCGTAAGAGAAATCGTGAATAGAAGCAGTTTCGTGTTTACCAGTCAAACGTTGGTCATTGTAAGCTCCATAAACTGCAATATGCTCAGCAGTTACAGGACGGAAAGCCTCACATATTTTTTCGTAAGTTTCTTGAGAACCACATGTTCTTAAAACTTCGTTAGAGAAGTTAGCATGCATTCCAGAACCATTCCAGTCTGTGTCTCCTAGTGGTTTTGGGTGGTACTCTATGTAGTAACCGTATTTTTCAGTAAGACGGTCTAGTAAATATCTTGCAATCCAGATTTCATCACCTGCTTTTTTAGCTCCTTTAGCAAACAATTGGAATTCCCATTGTCCACAAGCTACTTCTTGATTGATTCCTTCAAAGTTGATTCCGGCAGCAATACATAAGTCAGCATGCTCTTCAACTAATTTTCTTCCGTGTGTGTTTTTACCACCTACAGAACAGTAGTACATTCCTTGTGGAGCTGGGTAACCACCTACAGGGAATCCTAATGGCAATAATGTTTTAGTATCCATGATGAAATACTCTTGTTCGAATCCAAACCAGAAATCATCATTATCATCGTCAATTGTAGCTCTTCCGTTTGATGGGTGTGGAGTACCGTCAGCAAACATAACTTCAGACATTACTAAATACCCATTGATTCTAGTTGGATCTGGGTAGATAGCTACAGGTACAAGTAAACAGTCAGATGAACCACCTTCTGCTTGTTTTGTAGATGAACCATCAAATGACCAGTTCCCTATTTCTTCTAATGTTCCTTGAAAGTTTTCGTGCTCTTCAACTTTAGTTTTACTTCTAAGATTTTGAGTTGGTTCGTATCCATCTAACCAAATGTACTCTAATTTAATTTTA
The DNA here is from genome assembly GCF_026870175.2 of Flavobacterium aestivum. Taxonomy (NCBI): domain Bacteria; kingdom Pseudomonadati; phylum Bacteroidota; class Flavobacteriia; order Flavobacteriales; family Flavobacteriaceae; genus Flavobacterium; species Flavobacterium aestivum. The sequence goes on from NZ_CP113977.2 coordinate 2,199,808, forward strand.
GCCATAGTTATATAAATTTTATTTTTTGACAGTTTTACGGTGCAAATATAAAATATTTTAACTTTGTATAAAAAATTAGGGGGTGTTTTTTATTTAAACAAGTTTAATTTTTTGCACAACCATATTTTTGAGGGGGTAAAATTAAAAAAATGCAATTTTAGCAGGGGATAAAAATTAATTTGGCAATTATTTGTTTTAATCTGATAGAATAAAATTAAGATTTTTAGTCTATCAAAGTTTAGATCGACACACTATTTTATATTTTGACCTCTTTTTCTGTTAAAAAGCAGATATATGCAGACATAGAAATTAATTGTTCCTAAGAATAATTATATTTGTTATTACTTTATTAATTGAAAATTAAAACTTTAAAATCTATAATTATGTCATCAATTCGTTTTCAAGCTTTAAGAGAAGCTACCAATAGAAAATTAGTCGATTTCCAGGAGTCAGGAAAAAAATCAATCCTTTTTGGTTCAAATGTCTTCAATGACAAAGCCATGAAACAATATTTGACTTCAGATGCTTTTAAAGGAGTACAAGGAGCCGTTCAGCATGGAACTAAAATAGACCGAAAGCTAGCTGATTATATTGCTATGGGAATGAAAGAATGGGCCTTGTCTAAAGGAGTTACACATTATACACACTGGTTTCAACCATTAACAGGAACTACTGCCGAAAAACATGATGCTTTCTTTGAAACTTCTTATGACGGAAGTGATCCTGTAGAAAAATTTGGTGGAGCACAATTAGTACAACAAGAGCCGGATGCTTCCAGTTTTCCGCATGGAGGAATTAGAAACACATTCGAAGCCAGGGGATACACCGCTTGGGATCCAACCTCACCCGCTTTTATTTTTGGAACCACTTTATGTATTCCAACAGTTTTTATTTCCTATACTGGTGAAGCCTTAGATTATAAAACACCTTTATTGAGAGCTTTGACTGTTATGGACGAGGCTGCCACCGAAGTATGTAAATATTTTGACAAAAACGTAAAAAAGGTTACTGCAACTTTAGGATGGGAACAGGAATATTTCTTAGTCGATAGAGCTTTGGCTAATTCCCGTCCAGACCTTATGATGACAGGAAGAACTTTATTAGGACATACTTCTGCCAAAGGACAACAATTGGATGATCATTATTTTGGAGCTATACCAACTCGTGCTTTAACTTACATGAGAGATTTAGAGCAAGAATGTATGTTATTGGGTATTCCTGTAAAAACGCGCCATAATGAAGTAGCGCCTAACCAGTTTGAGTTGGCTCCAATTTTTGAAGAAACGAACCTTGCTGTAGATCACAACTGCTTGTTGATGGATGTGATGGAAAAAGTAGCTGAACGTCATAATTTTAAAGTATTATTCCATGAAAAACCATTCAAAGGAGTAAATGGATCCGGAAAGCATAATAACTGGTCGTTGGCTACAGATACTGGGGTAAACTTATTGAGTCCAAGTAAAACACCTATGAGTAATTTACAGTTTTTGACTTTCTTTATCAATACCATAAAAGCAGTAAATGATAATGAATCATTATTGAGAGCAGCAATCGCATCTGCCAGTAATGATCATAGATTGGGAGCCAATGAAGCACCACCGGCAATTATTTCTGTTTTTATAGGTGAGCAATTGACAAAAGTTTTAGCTGAATTAGAAGGTGTAACTTCCGGAAAATTATCTCCTGAAGAAAAAACAGATTTAAAACTGAATGTAGTTGGGAAAATTCCAGATGTACTTTTGGATAATACAGATAGAAACAGAACCTCTCCATTTGCTTTTACCGGAAATAAATTCGAGTTTAGAGCAGTGGGTTCTACGGCAAACTGTTCTAATGCAATGACTACTTTGAATGCTATTGTTGCGAAACAATTAAGAGATTTCAAAATTGAAGTTGATGCTTTAATCGAATCGAATGACATGAAGAAGGATGATGCAATCTTCAATGTACTTAGAGAATATATCAAAGATTCTAAAAGAATCCTTTTTGAAGGTGATGGATATAGCGAAGAATGGGAAATCGAAGCGGCTAAAAGAGGTTTGAGTAACTTTAAAACTACTCCGGAAGCATTAAAAGCGAGAATTTCTAAACAATCATTGGATTTGTTTTCTGAGTTAGGTGTCATGAACCATGTAGAGGTTGAAGCACGTTACGAAATTGAATTGGAAGAATACACTAAGAAAATTCAAATAGAAGGTAGAGTACTAGGTGATATTTCTAAAAATCACGTAATTCCTACTGCAATTCGTTATCAAAATACTTTGATTGCGAATGTAAGAGGTTTGAAAGATATTTTTGGATCAGATTTTGAAACAATTGCCAAAGAACAAATTATCCTGATTAAAGAAATTTCTAAGCATATCGAAGGAATCAATTCTAAAGTAGAAGAGATGACAAACGAAAGAAAGATCGCTAATGGTTTGACAGATGGTCAAGAAATGGCAGAAGCGTATTGTAATAAAGTTAAACCTTATTTTGAAATCATTAGAAACCACTGTGACAAACTGGAATTACTGGTTGATAATGAATTGTGGACTTTAACCAAATACAGAGAATTACTTTTGACTAAGTAATATTTGTTGATATTAATAAAAAAGGCTTTCATCAGAAAGCCTTTTTTATGGTCTAAATATTCCATTTTTTTCAAACCTATAAAGAATACAATTCATTTAAGTTAGGTTATTTAGATTGCATAAATATCAGAACCCATTAATAAACACAAAAAGCACCCGTTTGTGGCAGGTGCTTTTTAATTTAAATTAGTTTAATGTTATCTAGAAGAAATCACTTTTTGTACGCTACTTCCTCTATTGGTAGTTACTTTTACAAGATAAACTTCTTCTTGTCCAGTAGCTGGAATGTTTAAGAGAACTTCTTTGTTCAAATAACCTTGGCTATCATATTTAGAAGCTACCTCAGTACCACTTGTGTTGAACACTTGAATTCTCACATCAGTAACATATTGGAAATCATAACTAATGGTTAATTGGTCTCTAAAAGGAACCGGATGTGCTGTGAAAGTATTGGTTTCAGTAGCCCGTTGAGTAAGAGAGTATTGTGATGTTGCATTAGATATTAATCTATTGGTCAAATCTCTTGTTATTGTTCCGCAAAGATCATGGTTCAAGTCATTATTGGCTGCAAGTTGAGTAGCCAATGCTTCACATCCGCAATTATTAGTCACAGCTGCTATTATGGCTGCTTTCAATCCTGCTACGTCATTTATGCCAGGAGGCAATGGATATTCATTAAGAGTAGTGGCGTTTAATATTGCTGCTACACCATGTCTCATCAATTTTCTACAGTTACCACCTCCTAAAGTAATAGCGTCAATCATTTTTAGAGAAGATGGTATGTCACAAAGACCAGCTACACCAGGTAAAACCACAGAGATTTGAGTTTCTGTAGTAAATCCAGCAGCTATTGCAATTGGATCATCTGGTGAATCCCATAATTGTTTACCATTTCCTCCTTGCCAGAATCCAGGAGTACAACCGCTACCGCAAGAAGGGCCTTCTGGTACAACTTCAGTATCGGTATCGATACATCCGTTAGCATCTTTTGCATAAACAGTATATGTTCCTGCCCCTACTGTGAAGGTTGGACTAGCTTGGTAATTTGTTCCGTCAATAGAGAAAGTATAGGAACCTGTTCCTCCAGTTGCACTAGCAGTTAGAGTTGAAGATCCTCCAACACACGTAATTGCGGTGTGTTCAGCACCTACAACGACAGCTGTTGGTGTACCAACTGTTTCTGAACCTGATTGTTCGCATCCATGATCATCTTTTACAGTCCATGAATAGCTACCCGCTGCAAGACCAGAATAGGTTTTAGGAGAAGTTTGTGTTGCAAATCCACCTCCATTAAAGTTTACCATATAAGGAGCTGTACCACCGCTGAAAGTAAGTGTAACAGAACCGTCTAAAGCGCCATTACAAGTTACATCAGCATGACCATCACTGGCTACAAGAGCAGTTGGCTCACTAATTGTTTCTGAACCTGATTGCTCACATCCATGATCATCTTTTACAGTCCATGAATAAGTTCCCGCTGTAAGACCAGAATAGGTTTTAGGAGAAGTTTGTGTTGCAAAACCACCACCATTAAAGTTTACCATATAAGGGCCTGTACCACCGCTGAAAGTAACGGTAACTGAACCGTCTGAACCGCCATTACAGGTTACATCAGCATGACCATCACTGGCTACAAGAGCTGTAGGTTGACCAACTGTTTCTGAACCTGAGGTTTCACATCCGTGATCATCTTTCACTGTCCATGAATAGCTACCTGCTGCAAGACCAGAATAGGTTTTAGGAGAAGTTTGTGTTGCAAAACCACCACCATTAAAGTTCACCATATAAGGGCCTGTACCACCACTGAAAGTAAGGGTAACTGAACCGTCAGAGCCTCCGTTACATGACACATTTGTATGACCGTCACTAGCCTCAACAGCAGATGGTGTACCAACTGTTTCTGAACCTGATTGTTCACATCCATGATCATCTTTTACAGTCCATGAATAGCTACCCGCTGCAAGACCTGAATAGGTTTTAGGAGAAGTTTGTGTTGCAAATCCGCCTCCATTGAAATTCACCATATAAGGACCTGTACCGCCGCTGAAAGTAAGTGTAACAGAACCGTCTAAAGCACCATTACAAGATGCGTCTGTATGACCATCACTGGCTACTAGGGCAGTTGGCTCACTAATTGTTTCAGAACCTGATTGCTCACATCCATGATCGTCTTTTACAGTCCATGAATAAGTTCCTGCAGTAAGACCAGAATAGGTTTTAGGAGAAGTTTGTGTTGCAAAACCACCGCCATTAAAGTTCACCATATAAGGGCCTGTACCACCGCTGAAAGTAACGGTAACTGAACCGTCTGAACCGCCGTTACAGGTTACATCAGCATGACCATCACTGGCTACAAGAGCTGTAGGTTCGCTAACTGTTTCTGAACCAGATTGTTCACATCCGTGATCATCTTTCACTGTCCATGAATAAGTTCCCGCTGTAAGACCAGAATAGGTTTTAGGAGAAGTTTGTGTTACAAAACCACCACCATTAAAGTTCACTGTATAAGGGCCTGTACCGCCGCTGAAAGTAATGGTAACTGAACCGTCAGATCCTCCGTTACATGACACATCAGCATGACCATCACTGGCTGCAAGAACAGTTGGCTGTCCTACAGTAGCATTTGCATTTGCAGTACATCCGTTGGCTCCGGTTACCACAACACTATAAGAACCTGCTGGCACTGAGGCCAAATCTTCGGTAGTAGCATTGTTACTCCATAGGAATGTGTATGGTGGTGTACCTCCGCTAACGGTTAGATCTACCGAACCATTACCACCAAAACAAAGCGGATCTGTTGCAACAGCACTAGCTTCTGGTGGCGCTTTGTCCTCTAAAACAGTTACATATGCTGTATCGGTACAGCCCGTAAAGCCAGCTGGCGCAACAATCACTGCATATACACCGCCAACGGTTACCGTACGATTCACATCTTGTGGTGGTTGTGGGTTATCTGCTGGAATTAATGGTCCGATGCCATCTGTTTTATCAAGAGGTGTAGGATCCGGACCATAAAATAAAACAGCTGATCCTAGAGGAACTATATTAGATGCTGTTATTGTCGCGCTTGGATTTGTACAAGTAATAACACGATCAACAGCAAGATCTACATCAGGATGGATGGTAAGACCAAATGGGAATGGACCCGCAAAATCTTTTTGCTCGCAGGTAAAAGGGTCATTACTTCCTCCGGCACAACTACGGGTTTTTACTAATATACTACCTAATATATTGGAGCATGGGTCAGAAGTCCCACGTCTGTCAAGACCAAAAGCGGTAAGGTTAATACCAATTTCAACATTTTGGAAAGCCTGATAATTATCAAAAAATGTTGCTGTAGAACCTTCCAGCGTTCCCCAAGGTGGTCCCAAAGTGGTAGTTTCTTCATTAACCCTTCCAAAAATATTGGTACTGGTATCACCCGCTTTTAGATTAATACGTCCATAACCAAAATTTCCTGATTGTTCCCCTTTTTCAAAAGTTCCGGGTATAACATCAAAAGGTCTGTTAGCTTTCGCATTCAATCCATTAAAAACGGCTTCGTCCATCCATACTCTGATTCTTACATCTGGATTGACACCACCATTTTCATAATCAATAGAAACAATGATACCTCCCGGAACCACAATGTCTCCATCTGCATCAAAAGTCCATGCAGTACGTCCTCCATCGGGGCCAGTATTTCCAAAGTGCACGTCTCCAGGATTGTAGGTAACTAAAGTACGATAAAATTCAAAATCTATATGTTTACTACCTGAAGTAGCTCTTAATGTAGCTGATGCAAAAGCCCAAAGCTCATTAAAAGGTCTGTCGTCTGCAGGAAAACCTGGATTGGTAGTCGGGTCATGTGGACCTATACCTCTTAAATGCGCCATCGCATCAATGATATCGTCTTTTTGAGGTACACTTCCTGAACCAAGATTCCAAGTAATTGGATTATCCGGATTTTTGTCTGAAGTAGAAGTAAAAATGCTGGTATCACTATTTGATTGAGCTGAGTTGGTATCTCTGCCGTAAACAGCATCTATCCATAAATAGCCATCTACAACAGGAAATGGTACATTAGGATAATTGATAGGATCAAGAGGAAATGCAATCTGTCTTTCTGAAAAGGAAAAATTGTTGTTGGCTAAGATTGAGGTTCTTCGTGCAGCTGCATTAGTTTCATCTATCACTCCTCGTCCGGTTCCCGGATATACATGATTAAACCAGTCATCTGTATTTGGGGGACCACCAAGATTCCCAAATTGCAACAGGTTGGCATGGGCATCGGCTTCTACACCAAAATTGGCTTTTACTGTGGCTCCTCCAACAAGCTGGCTATAAGAATTAGGCATAAACCCTAATCCAAAAAGCAACAATGTACCGTAAAAAATGAGTTTTTTAGTAAATGGGTTCGTCCCAAAAAAACTCGATAAACCTGCAGAGAGTCGGCAGGAAAAAGTGAAACAATTCTCTTGCACACTTTTTATCATACTAAAAATAATTTTTTTCATAATATTATGATTTTAAGGCCATAATATCAATAAGAAAAGATCAGTAGAGGTTGAGGTTCCGAAAGACTAAAAGGTGTTGTTTCATATATAAAAGTTTAAAGGTTTAATAACAAAAAAACATAGGGGATTACAATGTGGGGTATGCAAAAGACTTTCCATAAGCATAGCTATGAAGCACTCCATCATTGAAAGGTTATATTATTGTGGGGAAGAATACTTGGATTCTTTTATTAACCAGATAGTTACTAAAGAGTAAACTTAAAATCCCAAATTAAAATAATTAATATTGAATTTAATAAAAGTAGGACAATGCAAAAGTTTTCAGATCTGGAGAAAAAACTTTTGTTAAAACGAGACCCTTCAAAAACGAATATGAAGTACTCCATCATCAAAAGAATATTGTATTGCGGGGAACAATAGCTAGATTCTTTTTATTAAACCAAATAGTTGCCCAAAAAGCAAAGCCAAAACTCTAATTAAAACAATTAGTATAGGTAATTATAAAAATGTAGGATAGTATAAAAGTTTTCAGATTTGGAGGGAAAACTTATAAAAATGATACGACTTCTTAAAAAATTAATTTTATGAAGTACTCCATCACCAAAGGCTATTTTGTTAAGAAAAACACAATAACAAATTCCTTTTTTAACTAATTTTTGTTTTGTAAATAGCCTATAAACAGCTTAAAAATTAATCACTATTAAAGGTAATTTATTAATAAACAGGCGGATAGAAATTAACAATAAAAAACGACAATATCCAATTTTTATCGACCATTTACTTACGATTCAAGAATAGTATTACACAAAATTAATAGCTCAAAAAACACAATTTTACTCGTTAATTTACTGATTATTAAGTTATTAGGTAATGTATTGTTAATAAAAAGAGATTAAAATTTTATAAAATATAGTTCTATTTTTTTAAAATGATTTTATTCTAATTTTAAGTACTTCACATTTGTTTTTTCACTCCATTTTTTTCTAAAATAGGAAGCAGAAATTTATTCAAAGTAAAGCCGTTTTATCAAAAAATATTTGGCTTTTAGTTCAAGAGGATCTTTTGTATTTTATCTCCATAATTTTTATAAAAGACTAAATAAATGTTATCGTTTCTTTTAGGATCAAAAGAGATTAGTTATCAAAAAAAAAGCATCCGTTTTATCGGATGCTTTTCAATTAAAGTTATGTTTAAAATTATCTAGAAGAAATTACTTTTTGTACGCTATTGCCTCTATTGGTAGTTACTTTCACAAGATAAACTTCTGCTTGTCCAGTAGCTGGAATGTTTAGCAGAACTTCTTTGTTCAAGTGACCTTGACTATCATGTTTAGAAGCTACCACATTACCACTTGTGTTGAACACCTCAATTTTCACATCAGTAACATAATCGAAATTATATCTGATGGTCAATTGGTCTTTGAAAGGTACTGGATAGGCAGTAAATGAAGATGAAGATGAAGCTGTACGTTGAGTTTTTGGATCTGCACTGGTTCCGCCTAAAGGACATCCTGCACTATTCAGTTTATCCAATTGGGTTGCCAATGTTCCAGGATTACTTCCTCCAGCTGCATAAGCTGCATTAACTGCATTAATCACTGATTGAGGACTGTCTAAATATGGCGCTCCAAAATCAACTTCATCGCTACATGCATTCAATAAGGCAGCAACACCTTGACGAGCTAAATTATAAATACCGCCTCCTCCTAAATTTAGAGCTTCTATTAAAGTTAAATTAGCAAGATTTGATGGCGCATTTACAAACACAGTGCCAAACACCATTGAAGGACTATAAGAAGAACACCATCTATCAGTATGGTTTTTCCAGTATCCTAAAGTACATCCTTCATTACATGCAAGAACTGTGATAATTTGGCTGCATGAAGCTGATGCATTACCACAAGCATCTGTGGCGGTCCAGGTTTTTGTGTGGGTTACTGAACCATCCGCATTATTTACAACAACTACATCACCAGGTATGATTATAATATCTCCCGTTGCAGTACAGTTGTCGCTTGCAGTTGGAGTACCAAAGACTGGTATTGTACCACATTCAACCGTTTGATTAGCTACACAACTAAGGACAGGCGCAATGGTATCATCGATGATGATAGTTTGACTTACGCTTGAAGGGTTACCACATTTGTCGGTTACACTCCATGTTCTGGTAATGGTTTCAGGACAGGTTTTACCGTCGGAAACATCAACACCTAAAACAGATCCGGCATCGTCACAATTATCGGTAAAGCCTAAACTTCCCGGTGCAGGAACATCGTCTTTACATTGGAAAGCGGCATCGGCAGGTTTTGTAGCAAATACAGGCGCAATGGTATCATCGATGATGATAGTTTGACTTACGCTTGAAGGGTTACCACATTTGTCGGTTACACTCCATGTTCTGGTGATGGTTTCAGGACAGGTTTTACCGTCAGAAACATCAGTACCTACAACAGATCCGGCATCGTCACAATTGTCGGTAAAGGCTAAACTTCCTGGTGCAGGAACATCATCTTTACATTGGAAAGTTGCATCGGCAGGTTCTGTAGCAAAGACAGGCGCAATGGTATCATCGATAATGATAGTTTGACTCACGCTTGAAGGGTTACCACATTTGTCGGTTACACTCCATGTTCTGGTGATAGTTTCAGGACAGGTTTTACCGTCAGAAACATCAGTACCTACAACAGATCCGGCATCGTCACAATTATCGGTAAAGGCTAAACTTCCCGGTGCAGGAACATCGTCTTTACATTGGAAGGTTGCATCGGCAGGTGCTGTAGCAAATACAGGCGCAATGGTATCATCTATGATGATAGTTTGACTCACGCTTGAAGGGTTACCACACTTGTCGGTTACACTCCATGTTCTGGTGATGGTTTCAGGACAGGTTTTACCGTCAGAAACATCAGTACCTACAACAGATCCGGCATCGTCACAATTATCGGTAAAGCCTAAACTTCCTGGTGCAGGAACATCATCTTTACATTGGAAAGTAGCATTGGCAGGTGCTGTAGCAAATACAGGCGCAATGGTATCATCTATGATGATGGTTTGACTCACGCTTGAAGGGTTACCACATTTATCGGTTACACTCCATGTTCTGGTAATGGTTTCAGGACAGGTTTTACCGTCGGAAACATCAGTACCTACAACAGATCCAGCATCGTCACAATTGTCGGTAAAGGCTAAACTTCCCGGTGCAGGAACATCGTCTTTACATTGGAAGGTGGCATCGGCAGGTTCTGTAGCAAATACAGGCGCAATGGTATCATCGATGATGATAGTTTGACTCACGCTTGAAGGGTTACCACATTTGTCGGTTACACTCCATGTTCTGGTGATGGTTTCAGGACAGGTTTTGCCGTCAGAAACATCAGTACCTACAACAGATCCGGCATCGTCACAATTATCGGTAAAGCCTAAACTTCCTGGAGCAGGAACATCATCTTTACATTGGAAAGTAGTATTGGCAGGTGCTGTAGCAAATACAGGCGCAATGGTATCATCGATGGTGATAGTTTGACTTACGCTTGCAGGATTACCGCATTTGTCGGTGAAGCTCCATGTTCTGGTGATAGTTTCAGGACAGGTTTTACCGTCAGAAACATCGGTACCCACAACAGATCCGGCATCGTCACAATTATCGGTAAAGGCTAAACTTCCCGGTGCAGGAACATCATCTTTACATTGGAAGGTGGCATCGGCAGGTTTTGTAGCAAAGACAGGCGCAATGGTATCATCGATGATGATAGTTTGACTCACGCTTGAAGGGTTACCACATTTGTCGGTTACACTCCATGTTCTGGTGATGGTTTCAGGACAGGTTTTACCGTCGGAAACATCAACACCTAAAACAGATCCGGCATCGTCACAATTATCGGTAAAGCCTAAACTTCCTGGAGCAGGAACATCATCTTTACATTGGAAAGTGGCATCGGCAGGTTTTGTGGCGAAGACAGGCGCAATGATATCATCGATGATGATAGTTTGACTCACGCTTGAAGGGTTACCACATTTGTCGGTTACACTCCATGTTCTGGTGATGGTTTCAGGACAGGTTTTACCGTCAGAAACATCAGTACCTACAACAGATCCGGCATCGTCACAATTATCGGTAAAGCCTAAACTTCCCGGTGCAGGAACATCGTCTTTACATTGGAAAGTGGCATTGGCTGGTGCTGTAGCAAATACAGGCGCAATAGTATCATCGATGATGATAGTTTGACTTACGCTTGAAGGGTTACCACACTTGTCGGTTACACTCCATGTTCTGGTGATGGTTTCAGGACAGGTTTTACCGTCGGAAACATCGGTACCTACAACAGATCCGGCATCGTCACAATTATCGGTAAAGGCTAAAGAGCCCGGTGCAGGAACATCGTCTTTACATTGGAAAGTGGCATCGGCAGGTTTTGTAGCAAATACAGGCGCAATGGTATCATCTATGATGATAGTTTGACTCACGCTTGCAGGATTACCACATTTGTCGGTTACACTCCATGTTCTGGTGATGGTTTCAGGACAGGTTTTACCGTCGGAAACATCGGTACCTACAACAGATCCGGCATCGTCACAATTGTCTGTAAAGGCTAAAGAGCCCGGTGCAGGAACATCGTCTTTACATTGGAAAGTGGCATCGGCAGGTTCTGTAGCAAAGACAGGCGCAATAGTATCATCGATAATGATAGTTTGACTCACACTTGAAGGGTTGCCACATTTGTCGGTTACACTCCATGTTCTGGTGATGGTTTCAGGACAGGTTTTACCGTCGGAAACATCGGTACCTACAACAGATCCGGCATCGTCACAATTGTCGGTAAAGGCTAAACTTCCCGGTGCAGGAACATCGTCTTTACATTGGAAAGTGGCATCGGCAGGTTTTGTAGCAAATACAGGCGCAATGGTATCATCGATGATGATAGTTTGACTCACGCTTGAAGGGTTGCCACATTTGTCGGTTACACTCCATGTTCTGGTGATGGTTTCAGGACAGGTTTTACCGTCAGAAACATCAGTACCTACAACAGATCCGGCATCGTCACAATTGTCGGTAAAGCCTAAACTTCCCGGTGCAGGAACATCGTCTTTACATTGGAAAGTTGCATCGGCAGGTTTTGTAGCAAATACAGGCGCAATAGTATCATCTATGATGATGGTTTGACTTACGCTTGAAGGGTTACCACACTTGTCGGTTACACTCCATGTTCTGGTGATGGTTTCAGGACAGGTTTTACCGTCAGAAACATCAGTACCTACAACAGATCCGGCATCGTCACAATTATCGGTAAAGGCTAAAGAGCCCGGTGCAGGAACATCATCTTTACATTGGAAGGTAGCATCGGCAGGTTTTGTAGCAAATACAGGCGCAATAGTATCATCTATGATGATGGTTTGACTTACGCTTGAAGGGTTACCACACTTGTCGGTTACACTCCATGTTCTGGTGATGGTTTCAGGACAGGTTTTACCGTCAGAAACATCAGTACCTACAACAGATCCGGCATCGTCACAATTATCGGTAAAGGCTAAAGAGCCCGGTGCAGGAACATCATCTTTACATTGGAAGGTAGCATCGGCAGGTTTTGTAGCAAATACAGGCGCAATAGTATCATCGATGATGATAGTTTGACTCACGCTTGAAGGGTTACCACATTTGTCGGTGAAGCTCCATGTTCTGGTAACGGTTTCAGGACAGGTTTTACCGTCAGAAACATCAGTACCTACAACAGATCCGGCATCGTCACAATTGTCTGTATATGCTAAACTTCCCGGTGCAGGAACATCGTCTTTACATTGGAAAGTTGCATTGGCAGGTGCTGTAGCAAATACAGGCGCGATGGTATCATCGATAATGATAGTTTGACTCACGCTTGAAGGGTTACCACATTTGTCGGTTACACTCCATGTTCTGGTGATAGTTTCAGGACAGGTTTTACCGTCAGAAACATCAGTACCTACAACAGATCCGGCATCGTCACAATTGTCGGTAAAGGCTAAAGAGCCCGGTGCAGGAACGTCGTCTTTACATTGGAAAGTGGCATTGGCAGGTGCTGTAGCAAATACAGGCGCAATGGTATCATCTATGATGATAGTTTGACTCACGCTTGCAGGATTACCACATTTGTCGGTTACACTCCATGTTCTGGTGATGGTTTCAGGACAGGTTTTACCGTCAGAAACATCAGTACCTACAACAGATCCGGCATCGTCACAATTATCGGTAAAGGCTAAAGAGCCCGGTGCAGGAACATCGTCTTTACATTGGAAAGTGGCATCGGCAGGTTCTGTAGCAAATACAGGCGCAATGGTATCATCGATGGTGATAGTTTGGCTTACGCTTGAAGGATTACCACATTTGTCGGTTACACTCCATGTTCTGGTGATGGTTTCAGGACAGGTTTTACCGTCAGAAACATCAGTACCTACAACAGATCCGGCATCGTCACAATTGTCGGTAAAGGCTAAAGAGCCCGGTGCAGGAACATCGTCTTTACATTGGAAGGTTGCATCGGCAGGTTTTGTAGCAAATACAGGCGCAATGGTATCATCTATGATGATGGTTTGACTCACGCTTGAAGGGTTACCACATTTGTCGGTTACACTCCATGTTCTGGTGATAGTTTCAGGACAGGTTTTGCCGTCAGAAACATCAGTACCTACAACAGATCCGGCATCGTCACAATTGTCGGTAAAGGCTAAAGAGCCCGGTGCAGGAACGTCGTCTTTACATTGGAAAGTGGCATTGGCAGGTGCTGTAGCAAATACAGGCGCAATAGTATCATCGATGGTGATAGTTTGACTCACGCTTGCAGGATTACCACATTTGTCGGTGAAGCTCCAGGTTCTGGTAACGGTTTCAGGACAGGTTTTACCGTCAGAAACATCAGTACCTACAACAGATCCGGCATCGTCACAATTGTCTGTATATGCTAAACTTCCCGGTGCAGGAACGTCGTCTTTACATTGGAAGGTGGCACTGGCAGGTGCTGTAGCAAATACAGGCGCAATAGTATCATCGATGGTGATAGTTTGGCTTACGCTTGAAGGGTTACCGCATTTGTCGGTGAAGCTCCAGGTTCTGGTAACGGTTTCAGGACAGGTTTTACCGTCAGAAACATCGGTACCCACAACAGATCCGGCATCGTCACAATTGTCTGTATATGCTAAACTTCCCGGTGCAGGAACGTCGTCTTTACATTGGAAGGTTGCATTGGCAGGTGCTGTAGCAAATACAGGCGCAATAGTATCATCGATGGTGATAGTTTGACTCACGCTTGAAGGGTTACCGCATTTGTCGGTGAAGCTCCAGGTTCTGGTAACGGTTTCAGGACAGGTTTTACCGTCAGAAACATCGGTACCCACAACAGATCCGGCATCGTCACAATTGTCTGTATATGCTAAACTTCCCGGTGCAGGAACGTCGTCTTTACATTGGAAGGTTGCATTGGCAGGTGCTGTAGCAAATACAGGCGCAATAGTATCATCGATGGTGATAGTTTGGCTTACGCTTGAAGGGTTACCGCATTTGTCGGTGAAGCTCCAGGTTCTGGTGATAGTTTCAGGACAGGTCAAGCCATCTGAAACATCAACACCTACAACAGATCCGGCATCGTCACAATTGTCTGTATATGCTAAACTTCCCGGTGCAGGAACGTCGTCTTTACATTGGAAGGTGGCACTGGCTGGTGCTGTAGCAAATACAGGCGCAATGGTATCATCGATGGTGATAGTTTGACTTACACTTGAAGGATTACCACATTTGTCGGTGAAACTCCAGGTTCTGGTAACGGTTTCAGGACAGGTTTTACCGTCAGAAACATCAGTACCTACAACAGATCCGGCATCGTCACAATTGTCTGTATATGCTAAACTTCCCGGTGCAGGAACATCGTCTTTACATTGGAAGGTTGCATTGGCAGGTGCTGTAGCAAATACAGGCGCAATAGTATCATCGATGGTGATAGTTTGGCTTACGCTTGAAGGGTTACCACATTTGTCGGTGAAGCTCCAGGTTCTGGTGATAGTTTCAGGACAGGTTTTGCCGTCAGAAACATCAACACCCAAAACTGATCCGGCATCGTCACAATTGTCAGTATATGCTAAACTTCCCGGTGCAGTAACATCATCTTTACATTGGAAGGTTGCATTGGCAGGTGCTGTAGCAAATACAGGCGCAATGGTATCATCGATGGTGATAGTTTGACTTACGCTTGAAGGGTTACCACATTTGTCGGTGAAGCTCCATGTTCTGGTGATAGTTTCAGGACAGGTTTTGCCGTCAGAAACATCAACACCCAAAACAGAGCCCGGATCGTCGCAATTGTCTGTATACGCTAAAGTACCTGGTGCAGGAACATCGTCTTTACATTGGAAGGAGGCATTGGCTGGTGCTGTAGCAAACACTGGCGCAGTCTTGTCCGCCGGCATTTTAAAAGTACTGACTTGACAACTTTGAGGATTATGACAATCATCGTCTACAGTATAAGTAAAACTCAAATCTATTCCGTTGCAGGTCGGATCGGCTGGCAAGGCTGGAAAATTAGCTAGGTTGTCAGTTGTATTAATCCCTCCTGTAAAACCGAAACCGGCTTTCCATGCATTGTAAGCTGTTGTTATTTCATCAGCTGTACTACATTCAGGTAAAGTAACAGGAGCAGAGCAAGTGAATTTTAAATTACTCAAGTCTATAGACAATTGAAATGGTGCTCCAGGAAAATCCTTCAATTCTGATTGAGCTGAAGAACCAGATGTTCTTGTTCTTACAAATAAGGTGCTAATTATTAAACAAGGATCATTTCCTCCGCCAAACACTTGAGATATATTAACAGCTCCTTCTGCCCATTGATTTGGAGAATATGCCCATAAATCTGGATTGGTAGAAATAGGATCTTGATTGTAAATAGGATATGGCACTATGGTTTGTGCATTGTTATTAGTTCCATAAACAGTTCCCGCAGGAGGGGTAATTGGATCACTATAAGCAGTTCCGTTCCATCGTCTAATAACCACATTTGCGAAAGTTCCACCTTGGGTAAACTCAATAGTTATTAAAAGATCATTGACAGTACGACCGCTAGGAGTTCCCGCCTCAGAGGCGAAAGATCCAAATTGAAACCCTTTTGCGTCAGTTCCTTCCACAGTCATGGTTAACCGTTTTTGGAGAATTTCAAAATCGATATAACTGCTCCCTTCGGTTACTTGACGGTCTGCAGCAAAAATCAGCCATAAATCGTTTGGATTTCCCCCCAAAGCGGGATCCCCATAAGTAAAATGAGCAATGGCATTTTGAATTTCGTTTTTGTTTGGAGAGGAACCCACACCCCAGGTATAATCAGAAACATTATCATTGATCTTATTACTACTTGTGAAAATAGTTGGATCAGCATTTGTTACATTATCTCTGAAAAAGGTGGTGTTTGGATAAACATAGAATTGAGATGGTAATGGCCCGTCCGGATAATCGTAAGGGGGCGGTACCGGTACAAATATTCCTCCGGGATTGGCTGTAACAGGTGCTGATTGATTTTCAAATAAAAAGTCTCCCGCTGTTGGATTATCTCCAGGAGACTTAACAAATGCATTTCCATCAATAGCAAACCCTCCCTTAGGAGCTATTACTGGTGCTGTTCCAAGAATGTTTTGAGCATTAGCAACATTCGTGGTCATAAGTAATATCACTAATACAAGTGATATCGCAAATCTCTGACACCAACAACAGGGAAAAGTGTAGCAATAGTCTTGCATACTCTTTGTCGTATAAAAAATAATTTTTTTCATAATAATATGGTTTTTTTAAGACCATAATATCAATAAGGAAGCATCAGTAGAAAGTGGGTTTTCGAAAAACCTGAGAGTGTTGTTTCATATATAAAGGTTTAAAGGTTTAATAACAAAAAAAGTATAGAGGGATTACAATCTGGGGTACGCAAATGACCCTCCATAAGCATAGCTATGAAGCACTTCATCATTGAAAGATTATATTATTGTGGGAAACAATATTTGAATTCTTTTATTAACCAGATAGTTATAAAGTGTAAACTTAAAATCCCAAATTAAAATAATTAATATTGAATTTAATAAAAGTAGGACAATGCAAAAGTTTTCAGACCTGGAGAAAAAACTTTTGTTAAAATGAGACCCCTTCAAAAACGAATATGAAGTACTCCATCATCAAAAGAATATTTTATTGCGGGGAACAATAACTAGATTCTTTTATTAAACCAAATAGTTACCCAAAAAATAAATTTAAAACACTAATTGAAACAATTAGTATAGATAATTATAAAAATGTAGGATAGTATAAAAGTTTTCAGATTTGGAGGGAAAACTTATAAAAATGATATGACTTCTTAAAAAATAATTTTATGAAGTACTCCATCATCAAAGGCTATTTTGTTAAGAAAAACATAACAATAAAACTCTTTTTTAAGGAATTGTTGTTTTGTAAATAACTTAAAAACAGCTTAAAAATTAATCACCATTAAAAGTAATTTATTAACAAAGAGATGGATAAAAATTAACAATAAAAAACGACAATAATCAAATTTTATCGACTAAATACCTACTATTCAAGAATAATATTACACAAAATTAATAATTCTAAAATATAATTTTACGTGTTAAATTATTGGTAATTAAGTTATTAAGTATTGTATTGTTAACATTTTTTAGCATTATTATGTTAATTTTTAAATATGAAAATTAAGTTGCGTATAAAATCAAATTTAGAGGAGAAAAACATAGTACAATAGTCAATCCTTTAGAACATAAAGAGATAACAATGACAAGTTGAAACTCATCATTCTGTCTAAATTAATTTCTATAATTTATTGTTTGGATAAAATTAGAGCTGGGAGCAAACACGTGAGGCAGTAGTTCGTAAATGAATGTATTATGGAAAAAAAAGTAATTATAATTTTTCGAGCAAAAGTCCTGTAGCTGTAAGACCAGGGCCAAATGCCATAGCTACAACTTTAGTCCCAGATTTGATGGCTGGATCATTTATAATTTTATTAAAAATATGAGGTACTGTTGCAGATGACATGTTACCGTGAATGCGCAAGACTTCATATGACCAATGAGCTTGTTCTTTTTGCAGTCCTATTTCGTTTACTACATAATCAATAATTTTAGGACCTCCCGGATGAATTGCAAAATGCATTTTAGATTTTTGTTCTTCAAGATCTACTCCGCCTTTTTTGCAAAGTGTTGTCAAAAAGGATTTTATGTTTTTACGAATAAAAACCGGAACACGTTTAGAAAGTGTCATCAAAAAATTATATTCTCCTAAATCCCATGACATATCCTCTAATGAATCAGGAATAATAACTTCATGTGAAGCTAAAATTCGCAAGCCTTTTTTTTCGGGGATTGTATCATCGTTCATAAATGTTTCTTCCTCATACAAGGAATACCCTATAAATCCATCGGCAAAAAGGGAACAAATCATTGTATTTGCAGGTGAGAACTCTGTTAGATTTAAGTGTGCAGACAATAACTCGGTATGAACCACATCGGCTCTTCCGTTAATTTTGCTGGCTGATATTAAGCTACTGGCTGTTCGAATGGCTGGAAAAGCACCATAACATCCCATATGATATGAATGGGTTACTTGAACAGTTTCCCATTTTCTTTCTATAACCGCTTCCTGAGCAACACTTGGGGAAGAATAACCGGAACAAGTAACATGAACTAAGTTTTCCGGTTTAGTAGGTGTGTTTGCATAAAATTCATCAAATACATGCCCCATTTTTCTTTTAAACCAATCCATTCGAACCTCTATTTTAGGTCCGAAAGAATTTCCATGCTTAACTTCAAAACCACTAGGGAAATGGTATTCTGAAGGTGAAGTGATTTCCATTATATTTTCGATAAAATCCTCGACCTCTTCAAAAATTATACTTTGTCTGCTATTAATGCTATGATGAGAAACAGAATATTTATCTACTTGGTCTGATATAAACTTAAA
The DNA here is from genome assembly GCF_026870175.2 of Flavobacterium aestivum. NCBI lineage: Bacteria > Pseudomonadati > Bacteroidota > Flavobacteriia > Flavobacteriales > Flavobacteriaceae > Flavobacterium > Flavobacterium aestivum. The sequence goes on from NZ_CP113977.2 coordinate 2,218,844, forward strand.
ATTTACTAATTCTTCATCAATTTTTCCCCCATTTTCACCATTCGATTCTGGAAGATTTTGGAAATGATAATATAAAAACTTGGTATATTGATTAAGCTTTTTTTGCTCCAATAATTTACCAACAAAAACAGGATGAAAATTAGAAATAATAATGCTTTTCATGGCCTTATAAATTAATTTAATTAACAAAATTAAGTTAAAAGATCATAAAAAAAACAGGGCAAATAAACGGTGGATAAGCTGTGTTTGTAACTTATTGATTTACAGGTGTTTATATATGTTGTAATTTTGTTAAAATACTGATAATCATTATATTATGAGAAATGAACTACTTAAAATTACCTGTTGGTAATCAGGTAAATAACAAGAATTACCTAGTCAGTTATTTGTCTGTTTTTCAATATTTTATCAAGTGAAAAGGAGGCGATTTTTGCAAACATCCCAATTGATGAAATAGCTGTAAAAAAGGTTTACTTGCAATCCCTTTAGTTTTATTGTAGATTTGGTGAAATAAAGCACGAATATGAAATTTTTAGCCTCACTACTTTTTTGTTTTACGGTCTCTTGTGTTTTTTCACAAGAACAAGTTTCCTTTTATTTTGATAGTAATAAGTTTAGTTTAAAAAAAGAGGAATTATTAAAATTGAATCAATGGTTGGTTCAATATAAGGAAGCTAAAATTCTTGGCGTTTATGGTTTTTGTGATGAAGAAGGTTCAGTAGGTTATAATGATACTTTGGCAAAAAAACGTATTGACTATGTGTTTAATATCATAAAAGATAAAGTAAAAATCAGGGATGATTTTAAAACTAGAAGTTTTGGAGAGCTACATGTTTTATCTAAAATAAAAGCTGAAAACAGAAAGGTAACCTTATATTATATTCTGCCTAAAGATTTTGCCCGCGAGGATGAAATTATAAAGGTGAAAAAAGAAACTGTGGTCGAAAAGAAAAGAGAACTTATAAAGTTTCCGGATAAACTATCTTTTGAAAATCCGGATGGCACTATTTCTGAGTTTAAAATGGACACCATTTTCATGAGGAAAATGAGTTTAGCCAAAGTAGGAGAGAAGCTTAAACTCGAAAACATGAATTTTTATATTAATACGTTTGCTATTATACCTCAATCTCGTGCCAAAATGTATGAGTTGCTGACAGTTCTAAAAAGCTACCCAGATATGAAAATACAAATACAAGGACATATTTGTTGCGTAACTAAAGATGTTAGGGATTTAGCAACGCAAAGAGCCAAAGCTATCTATAAGTTTTTGGAGTATAATGAAATTGATAAAAGCAGAATGACTTATATAGGATACGGTAGTGATAGACCTTTGTATCCCATACCTGAAAAATCTGAAGAAGAACGGGAGGCAAACCGTAGGGTAGAGATTGAAATTATTAATTAACTAGGGTTTTAGATACCTATTTTTTTAAAATTCAGCCAAGCTAAAAATCTAAGAACCCTAATTGATAAATTGCAACATTAAACCTATCTTTGCAAATCAACTACATAACAATACGAATGAGTTCAGATACTTCAAAAAGATATGCACAACGCGGCGTGTCAGCATCCAAAGAAGATGTGCATAATGCCATTAAAAATATAGACAAAGGATTGTTCCCACAAGCATTTTGTAAAATTGTCCCAGATTATTTAACACAAGACGAAGAGTATTGCCTCATTATGCATGCAGATGGAGCAGGAACAAAATCATCATTGGCTTATATGTATTGGAAAGAAACTGGAGATATTTCGGTTTGGAAAGGTATCGCTCAAGATGCATTAATCATGAATATTGACGACTTATTATGCGTAGGAGCTACAGATAATATCTTGCTTTCTTCTACAATTGGTAGAAATAAAAATTTGATTCCGGGCGAAGTTTTGTCTGCTATTATTAATGGAACTGAAGAACTCATAAAAGAGTTAGATTCATTTGGAGTAACCATACATTCTACAGGCGGAGAAACTGCAGATGTTGGGGATGTGGTAAGAACCATAATCGTAGATTCTACCGTAACTGCCAGAATGAAACGTTCTAAAGTTATTGATAATGCCAATATAAAAGCGGGTGATGTTATAGTAGGTATGGCTTCTTTTGGTCAGGCTACTTATGAGAAGAGTTACAACGGCGGAATGGGAAGTAATGGTCTTACCTCTGCTCGTCACGATGTTTTCGAGAAATATTTGGCAACTAAATACCCAGAAAGTTTTGATGCCGCAGTGCCACAGGAATTAATATATTCCGGACAGGTAAAACTAACAGATTCTGTGGACAATTCACCAATAGATGCGGGACAATTGGTGTTGTCACCAACAAGAACGTATGCGCCAATTATCAAGAAAATTTTAGATAAATATACTTCTAAGGACATTCATGGAATGGTACATTGTAGTGGTGGTGCACAAACCAAAATTTTACACTTTGTACAAAATCTTCATATTATAAAGGATAATTTATTTCCGGTTCCACCATTATTTAAATTGATACAAGAACAATCAAAAACAGATTGGAAAGAAATGTATCAAGTATTTAATTGCGGACATCGTATGGAAATGTATGTATCAGAAGAGGTAGCTCAGGACATCATTGTCATCTCGAAATCATTCAATGTCGATGCACAAATCATCGGTAGAGTAGAGGCTTCTGATGCAAAGAAACTTACTATTACCAGCGAATACGGTACTTTCGAGTATTAATTTTATTCAATAGATACTAAGATTCTAAGCCTCTAAGTTGCTAAGATTTAAGTAGATAATCTCAAAGGTGAAATAATCATCTAAGAAGTAGAGGGTTGACATATAGGAGTTTAGAAAGGATATTAAGTTTTTAACTTAGAGTCTCAGTAACTTAGAAACTTAGCATCTAAAAAAGAGTATTGATGTTACAAATAAACTAATACCAGCAAAAAAATGTACGAGTTATTATTTTGGAAATACCTAGACGGAATTTATTTAAACCATCATGAGGTTTACGAAGCCATAGACGATCAACAAGAAGTCGAAGGTCTGGAAATACTCCCAATTGAGGTAATTTTAAATAGGTTTAATACCGTGTTTTCAAAATGGGAAAAAGTAGATGAAAATAGTTGGAAAAATACCAACGGTAAAGGAGCTTTTCAAATAAAAACAACGCCACAAAGCATCAAAATAGATTGTTATGGCACGGAAGGAAAAACCATGAATTTATTTGTAGATACCATGGCCGAATTCAAATGCCCGCTTTATGACCCACAGGTTCCGGAGCGTTATGATGAAATGAGTGAGTAGTATTTTTAGGAGCTAATCCAGTTATTCGTTACAAGCCCACAACATGAAAAATCAGTTTTTTATGTTGTGGGTTTTTCATTTTAAGCGGGTAGCAGTAATCTGAGTTAAGATGCCAGTGATTATTTGCTGAATAGTTGTTATTAGTCTTTTTTTTATATTTTAGCTAAAAAAAATAATGAACCCTACTTTTCAATTCCCTCAAGAAGTTGTACTCGAGGACGAGGTTGTTTTACTTCGTTCTTTGCAAGAAACCGATGTTGATAATCTATTAGATATTTCCCTTAATGAACCCGAAACCTGGGAGTATTCTTTAGTCCGTGCAAACGGAAAGGAAAATCTGGAAAATTATATTCAAATAGCACTAAAAGCCAGAGAAAATAAAACTGAATTTCCCTTTATTGTTTTAGATAAAAAATCAGGGAAGTATGCAGGAAGCACCAGGTTTTATGATATAAACCTTAATTTCAAAACGTTGCAGTTAGGGTACACTTGGTATGGAAAAGCATTCAGGGGTACAGGACTCAATAAACATTGTAAATATCTTTTATTGCAATATGCTTTTGAAACACTTGGGGTTGAAAGAGTAGAATTCCGAGCAGATAATAATAATCTTAGGAGCATAGCTGCCATGAAAAGTATTGGTTGTAAAGTCGAAGGCGTTTTGAGAAGCCATATGCCTACTTTAGGGAGTGATGCGCGTCGAGACAGCATCATTTTGAGTATCCTAAAAGAGGAATGGTTTAATGAGGTAAAAGCAAATTTGAAAGCAAAATTATAATTGCTTTTCACAATCACTATTAGATAAAGTAGACTCTCAAAAAATAAAAAAAACATATAAGTATCATGTGAAGATATAGGTTAACTGGAACCTGGCTTAAATGATCTTATATGTTTTTTTTGTAACAGACTTAATAAATTGTCTATACTATATTTTGTTTTTCAATTTTCTATGGTTACAATTCACTTTTGGTTTATTGTTGAGCTTGTTTTTCGTTAGGAATGCTAATATAAAATGTAGTTCCTTTTCCTTCTTCGCTCTCTACCCAAATTTGACCTCCGTCTTTTTCTACAAATTCTTTACAAAGGATTAATCCTAAACCGGTACTCGGTTCATTATTGGTACCAATTCTATTGGTTTGAACATCTAGCCTAAATAAATTCCCAATCATTTTTTCATTCATACCTATTCCTGTATCGGCAATGGAAATAGTGGTGTTTTCTCCTTCTTCGTTGGCCTGTATGAGTATGCTTCCTTTTTTGGGAGTAAATTTTACAGCGTTAGATAATAGGTTTCTAATCACGGAATGTATACTATTAATATCAGCAAAAATGGTTGTGTCTTCTGGAATATTAATATTGATTTCAATTTCTTTATTGTTGGCAGCATCTTGTATTGTAGCCATGCATTCTGTTACTATTGGTAACAGTAATTTTTCCTTAGGTACAAATGGTATCAAGCCTTGCTCCATTCTGGACCATTCCAGTAAGTTTTCTAAAAGTTGAAACAAATTGGCCGCAGAATTCTTCATACTTGCTGCAGCAAACTGGATTTCTTCTTTAGTCATATTGTCAAGATCTTCAGCCAATAATTCGGATAATCCAAGAAATCCATTAAATGGTCCTCTTAAGTCGTGAGCGATAATAGAAAAGAATTTGTCTTTTTGATTATTGATTGTAGAAATTATTTTGTTTTTGTCATTAAGCAATCGGTTTGATTTTCTTTTAGAAAGGTATAGGTATAAAAACAATCCTGACAAAATAATTACTGCAACGGTGATGGTAATCAATAGATATACTTTTCGGGAAGCATTCTTTATTTTGAGCTCCTGAATTTCAATTTTTTTGTCTCTTAATTCTATTTCTCTTTGTGATTTTAGAAGTGATATTTGGGTTTTGTTTTTATTAGAGAAAATAGAGTCATTAAGATTGGTATTCTTTTCGTAAAAATATAAGGCTTCTTGGTGTTTGTTTTGAGCCTTTTTTATTTTGGATAGATACAGATAAGCGTCTCTGATATCGATTAAGGATTCGTGTTTTCTAAAAAACGTCATTGATTCATTTACGTAATCCAGTGATTCTTGCAATAGTTTTTCCTTATTTGCTTTATTAGGCTCTTCTAAGGCCAAAAAATAATAAGACTTCCCTAATTCTATTTTGTTAAATCCATTGTATAAACTAGTGTCATTTTTATTGATTATAATGGATTTATTGATTGCTTCTATAGATTTTTTATATTGTTTTAAGAAGTTGTAGGTAATACCAATATTGGTGTAGTTTAACCCAGTTTCAAAACTGTTGTTGTTTAATATGTTTAGTTTGGATGCTTTATCAAAATAGCGCAATGCTTTTTGATAGTCTTTCATTCTTAAATAAACATCTCCTATGTTGTTTAAATAGATGCCAACTGTTTTTTGGTCATTTATTTCCTGACTTACTTTTAATGCTTTGTTGTAATAGGCAAGTGCCAGTTTGTAATTTTTGAATTCTACATAAATTGTTCCAAGGCCATTGTTACAATTGGATATCCCTTTTTTATTATTTATGTCTTCATGGATTTTTAGGGCTTTATATATATAATTTAAAGCTTTTGGGTAATCGGATTTTAGCCAATAATATATTCCTATATTGTAATAAGCATTTCCGGTCCCTTTTTTATAACGGGTTTTCTGTGAAAGAGCTAGAGCTGATTTAGCGTACTTAAAGCTTAAACCTGAATTTATATAATAGTAAGAGGATGATAAATCGTTAAGTGTTTTTGCTTTTAGAGTATCTTCTTTAGAATGACTTAATTCTATTTTTAGAGAATCAATTTTTTGCTCTTTGCTCTTCTGAGAAAAAGAAAAATTGATTGTAAGAATTAAGAAAAATAAAATATATTTTTTCATTACTATTTGTTTTATATAAGGTAATTGTTAGCTCTATTGACAAACTCATATCAAAAGTTGTTCCTTTTTTGTCTTAGCTAGCTACCCATATTGAAATTAAATCTTCTCACCAGATATATTTTTTTACGTCATTGCCAATAGTTGGGCTAACCCAAGAAATCCATTAATGGAATTTCATGAATTATAAGCAGAGAATAATATATCTTTTTTGGGGAGTTAATTCGTGAAATAATTTCATTCTTATTATAAGCAATTGGATTGTCTTTTTTAGATAGATACAACTTGAAAAACTAGGTGAGTTTTGTAATCGCTGATGTAATCAAAGTTTATAGACGTGTTTTTCGTTAGTCATTTTCTATTTTAAGATTTTAAATAATGTTATGTTAGTTAGCCTATAATGTCTAATCATTGATTTAAAATGCTAGAATATAATAGGTTCTGTTTTTTTGAATTTTCGCAAAGATAAATCTAAAAAGCTTTGGTCGAATTTAAAATAAAGTTAAAAGATATGTTTTTGCCGATTAAAAACACCATAATATGCATCTTGTAAGGGGATTACTTTTGATAATTCGCTTTTAGCTTTAACGTAAGAGCATTTTTTTCTGTAAATTTATCTTATGATTTAGAAATTAAGGTGTTAGAGGTCATTGTATAACCGCCAAGACAACCGAAAATCATTCCTATTTTTGACCACTTGATAAAAAAATGTAAAAAAAAACGTAAAAAAATTTGCGTAGTCAAATAACTACACATATATTTGCAGTCAAATAACTACACAATGAATTTAAGACGAGACGTATTTCAAGCTATTTCAGATCCGACAAGAAGGGCAATACTGCTATTATTGACAACCCAGACAATGACAGCTGGTGCAATTGCTTCCAACTTTGATACTGCAAGACCAACTGTTTCCAAACACTTGCAGATACTTACAGAATGCGAACTGCTGAAACAAGAACAAAACGGCAGAGAAATCCACTATCAAATAAATGTAAACAAAATGAAAGAAATCGCCGATTTTTTAGAACCTTTCCGACTAATGTGGGAGAGCAGGTTTAACAAACTAGAAGACGTAATGAAGAATTATCAATCAAAAATTAATAAATAATGGAACAAAAAACAAAAATTAAAGCAGAAGAAGGCAGACAGGATTTAGTGATAACAAGAGAGTTCGACTTGCCGTTGGATTTACTTTTCAAAGCATATTCAGAAGCTGAATTGGTAGAACAATGGATGGGAACTAAAGTGCTGAAATTGGAAAACAAAGATCACGGAAGTTATCAATTTGAAACCTCTTACAACGGTAATGTGGTTTTTAGAGCCAACGGAACTATTCATTCGGTTTTACCAAACGAAAGAATTGTTAGAACTTTTGAAATGGAAAATATGCCAATTGGTGTGCAACTCGAATTTTTAGATTTTGAAAAACTAACAGACGAAAAAAGCAAACTGACTATGCACATTGTTTACAAATCTGAACAACACAGAGCCGAACAATTGAAAATGCCATTTGCAAACGGACTAAATATGGCACACGACAGACTTGAAGAAACATTAAAAATCAATAAATAAATATAAAAATGGAAAAGAATAAAAAAATCGGTTATTGGACTACTACAATCTTACTTTGCTTTTGTATGCTTGGCGGAATTGGACAATTGTTTCAAGTGAAAGAAGTAGTTGATGGTTTTGTAAAATTAGGTTACCCAACTTACTTTATTTCAGTAATTGGGTTTTGGAAAATAATGGCAATTATTGCAATCGTAATTCCTAAATTTCCATTACTAAAAGAATGGGCTTATGCAGGTGTTTTCTTTGCAATGACAGGAGCTTCTATTTCGCACATTGCAGTAAATGACAGTACATTTCATATTATTGTACCATTAATAATCGCAAGTTTAGCAGTTTGTTCTTGGTATTTAAGACCAGCTACAAGAAGAATAACAACAAACGGCTAACAGTTGTTTGGCAAAATGGCGGATTTAGAGCTAAATTCAACGGAAGTTCTTTTGTGCAAAATGGAACATTTGTAATTCTATTTCCGCTATTTCGTCTAGCTATATAGCGATAGGGTAATACCGTTTATTAGAATTAAGAATCTTTTTATGTTTTTATATTTTAAATTATCCTTCTAACTTAAAAAGGATACCTTTGTAGCTGTACAATTAGAATAAAAAACAACTTAGATGAAAATAAACCCTAAAATCGGAATTGATAAGCTCATTTTTGGAATGAAGCAAAATGATGTTATTGCTATTTATGGTAAGCCTGATAGAAATTACAAAGACGAAGACGATAATGTAATTTTTGCCTATAATACGCTTAAAATACGTTTGACATTTTATAAAGATGAAGAACTGAAATTAGGATATTTAGTGGCTTCAAGTCCAGATTTAGAGTTGTTTGGTAATAAAATAATCAACAAAAAAATTGCTGTTGTCAAAAATGATTTGAGCAAGAAAGGTATAACTAAATTTACACAAGAAGAGTTTGATACTTTTGAGAACTACTTTAATGAAGAGAATTGGATAATTCTTCAAACAGAATTTGAAGAAGTGGTAAAATTCGAAATTGGAGCAATAATCAATGATAAAGACGAATTTGAGTGGAAGTTTAAGAAATAAAATAGTCCTTTAAAAAAGAAAACCCGGCAAGTAATAAACTAGCCGGGTTTTTTTATGGGTAATTTTTAGTTTCAGACTAATAAGCTGAATGCTTCTTATTGTTGTTTTTCAAACATTTCCAATTCAAAAATTAAATTGGTATTTGGAGGTATTACACCACCTGCACCTCTTTCGCCATAAGCCAAATTAGATGGGATGAAAATGATTGCTTTCTCTCCATAAGACATATTACTAAGACCTTCTATAAATCCTGGAATCATACCATCTTTTCTACCAGCTTGAAAAGGGAAACGAGAGTATCCGTTTTGAGTAGCTCTATTGGCGTCAAATTTTCCATAGGCTTTGGCAACTTCCTCATAGGCACTATCAAATAATGTCCCGTCTTCAAAGTAACCTGAGTATTTAAAATAGAAAGTCGATCCATCTGCCGGTTTTACTCCAGTTCCTTTAGTGATTACGCTATAGGCTAATCCAGTTGATGAAGTAGTTGCTTTTGCTTTTTCGGCTGCAATATAAGCTGATTTTGCTTTAATAACTGGTGCGTAAGTTGCTAGGTATACTTTTTTTGCTTCAGCATCTATAGCGGCTTGTTTCTTTTTATTTTCCGCATCAATAATTGCTTGCTTTTTTTGATCTTCGGCTTTGTTGTTAAAATAATCTGAGAATACTTTTACGGCATCAAAATTTTTAGCAGAATCTCCTTTTCTGGTGATAGTAATTTTTGTGATTACATCATCTTGTACTATTGCATTAACAACATCCATACCTTGTGTTACTTGACCGTAAATAGTGTGTTTTCCGTTCAACCAAGGGGTGTCTTTATGCGTTATGAAAAATTGACTTCCGTTAGTCGCAGGACCAGAATTTGCCATTGCAAGGATACCAGCTTTGTCAAATTTAGAATCGTTAAACTCATCTTTGAAATCATATCCAGGACCACCTGTTCCGTTACCTAAAGGATCTCCTCCTTGTATCATAAAATCTTTGATAACTCTGTGAAATTTCAATCCATCAAAAAATGGTTTTCCTTTTAGTTTTTCATTTGTTACAAATGGGTTTTTCCCCTCAGCAAGCGAAATAAAATTGGCTACTGTAACAGGTGCTTTTTGATAAAACAATTGAAGAGTAATATTTCCTTTATTGGTTGCAATAGTGGCGTAAATGCCTTCTTGGGCAACAGGAGCTTTTACAGCTGTTCCTGTTTTTTTTACAGCAACAGGCTTCTTCGTGTTTTGTGCGTGTAAATTGAATAACCCTAAAAAGAGTAATAATACGATTTTAGATTTCATTGTATATAATTTAGGTTTCTATTAGTTTTTATTTAGTTGGCATTTTATCCATTAATTGAATCTCAAAAATGATATTGGTATTTGGCGGAATAACATCACCAGCCCCAGCTTCTCCATAAGCAAGATGTGATGGGATAAAAAGTACTGCTTTATCTCCGATTGATAATTTTTCTATTCCTTCTATAAAACCAGGAATCATACCGTCTTTTTTTCCTGCTTGAAAAGGAATTGGTGTATAGGCATTGGCTGCGGCTCTTGCCGGATCAAATTTTCCAAAGGTTTTAGACACGTCCTCAAGACTTGAATCAAACAAAGTTCCGTTTTCTAAAAATCCAGCGTAATGAATGTAAACGATTGATCCCATGGCTGGTTTTTTTCCACCTGATTTTTTTGTAATCACGTATTCAAGACCAGTTGCTGTTTTGGTTGATTTATTTTTCAACCCTGCAAAATAAGCTACTTTTTGATCGCAAACGGCTTTGTATTTAGCTTCATATTCTTTTTTTGCTAAGGCTTCTGCGGCTACTTTCTTTTTTTGATTTTCAGATTCTATTCTAAAATAGTCATAGAAAGTTTTTTTGGCATCAAATTTCTTAGCTGCTTCACCATTTCTAATAATGGTTACGCTTTTTATAAAATCGTCTTGTTCTATTTTGTTAACTACTTCAAGATTATAATCTACTACATGACCAAAAATAGTGTGTTTACCATCTAACCAAGGCGTTTCCAGATGTGTAATAAAAAATTGACTGCTATTAGTTCCAGGTCCATTATTGGCCATAGCCAAAATTCCTCCTTTATCAAATCTTAAGTCGGTAATTTCATCTTTGAATTTATAACCAGTATCACCAGAACCCGTTCCCAGAGGATCTCCTCCTTGAATCATAAAATCTTTTATAACTCTGTGAAATTTCAATCCGTTATAGAAAGGTTTTCCTTTAAGGGTATCATTGGTAATAAAATCATTTTCTCCTTCTGCCAAAGTAATGAAGTTTGCAACAGTAACAGGAGCTTTTTTATAATCCAGTTCTAGTAATATGTTTCCTTTGTTGGTTTCAATTTCAGCATATAGACCGTCGGGTAAATTACTATGTTCTTTATTACAGGAAAATAATGAAGCGGTTAGTAATAGTACAAATAAAATATTCTTTTTCATTTCTGCTTTTTAGTTAGTTAAAGAGTCTTTTGATGTTGTAGGCTCTTTCATTGCTGTATTCGTTTGATTTTGTTTGTTATACTCAGCTTCTGGCATGAAATCACGTAGTGTTACTGTGCAAGATAAAGGCTGATTGGTTCCTATTTTGTTATTGTCACCATGAAAACCATACCCCATGTGAGAGGTGAAAAGAAAGTTTATTTTCTCGGTTTTACGCATCAGTTTTATTCCATCACGTAATCCCATCATGATTTCTTGTTTATCTACTTTGTATACTTGAGGCTGTAATTCTGCTTCAGAGTAAATAACATTGCCTTTTAAATCTTTTATCTCATAATCAAATAAAGCAATATCTCCTTTTTTTGGAGTAAGGCTATCAGTAAGATTTCTGGATTCATAATAATACCAGTATCCTTTTTTTGAAGCGATATATTTTTTGGCAGGATTGCTTTTTATGAGAGAAATAATTTGATCTTCTTCTCCGGCAATTAGTTTTTTATTTCGGGCTATAGATTGTTTCATAAAGCTTCCGGAAGATTGCGAAACGGGCCTTCTCGCTTCTTGATGCTGCTTACAACTCGTAAATGAAACGGTTGCAATGAGTACAATCAGTATAATTTTTGAATAATTCATAGGTTATTATATGTTTAAATTTTGTACTAAACTTTCAAATTTAAGTAATGTCTCCTCCATAGAAACCACTGATTTTCCTCCGGCTGCATTGCTATGTCCACCACCTTGAAAGTGGTCTCTGGCAAACTGATTTACATCAAAATTACCTTGGGATCTGAAAGAGATTTTAATGATTCCCTCTTCTTTATTTTCGATAAAAATTGCGGTAAAAACAATTCCTTTTATACTTAATCCATAATTGACAATCCCTTCGGTGTCACCTTTTATGTAATCAAAAGAATTTAATTCTTCTTGCGTCAATGAAGTATAAGATGTTTTATGATCCATCATTACTTTCATGTTTTGAAGAGCTCTTCCCAATAATTGCAAACGGTTGTACGAACTATTGTCAAAAAGTAAAGTAGGAATTAGAGTGTTTTCTACTCCAAGATCAATCAATTCTGCAATGATTCTATGAGTTGTTCCTGTTGTTTTTGGAAATCGAAATGAACCAGAATCGGTCAATATTCCAGTATAGATACAAGTGGCTATAGTTTTGTCTATGTCTTGCTTTTTATCTAAAAAAGAAATAAAGTTATAAACCATTTCACAGGTAGAACCAAATGCTACATCAGAATAAGTGTAAGTAGCATAACCATCAGGTAATTGATGGTGATCGATCATAATAAACGGAACGGTTAATTTTTCCAGAACTTGTTCCATTTCGCCTACTCGGTGAAGAGCATTAAAATCTAAAGTAAAAATCAGTTCAGCCTCTTCAAGAATCTTTGTGCAGTTTTCTTTGTCCTTTTCGTATATTTTTACGGTTTCAGAGCCTGGCATCCAAGCTAGAAAATCTGGAAACTCGTTAGGGGAAACCACAACCGGATGTTGATTGTTTTTTAGTAAAAAATGATATAATGCTAAGGTAGAACCCATGGCGTCTCCGTCTGGGCCTCTATGCGGAATTATGGCAATTTTTTTAGGAGTTGCTAATAACAACTGTATCGCTTGTATGTCTAGTGTATTCATATGTTGCGAAATTACTGTTTTTTAGCTAAAACTTGTAAATATTTAAGAAATTATAAAGAAATATAGATTAAAGGTATTTCAGCCCTTTTCTTCTAATACTTTGATACAAAACAGATTTAGGGCCTTTTACAATTTGTGATTTGTAAATCCCGATAGAGCCTGAAAAAAAGTAAGCTATTGTGCAGGCAATACCAATGTAAATCCCGCTGTTTATACCAAAAAGTTCCAGCCCCATTACAGTACATGCAATAGGAGTGTGGGTTGCTCCCGAAAAAACGGCCACAAATCCCATACCGGCTAATAATGCAACTGGTAAAGGAATGACAACTGCCAAAGCACTCCCTAAAGTTGCTCCCACAAAAAATAGTGGAGTAACTTCGCCGCCTTTAAATCCTGCTCCAAGTGTAAAACCGGTAAACAGTATTTTTAAAAGAAAATCATAAGGAGTATTAGGAATAGAAAAGGCATCAACAATCATGGGTACTCCTAAACCAATATATTTTGTAGTACCAATAAAATATATTGTGATCGCTAGTATAATTCCGCCAATGAAAGGTCTTAATGGTGGATATTTTATAGTGTTAGAAAATGATTTTCCCCAAAAATGAGTGCTTCTGGAAAAAAGTAAGGCAGCAAATCCAAATAAAATACTGGCAATTAGAATCCAAAACAGATTGGTAAAAGTCATTTCGGGTACCGAAGGAATGCTGTAATGGGTGTGTTTTATTTCCCAAAATTCAACAGTAAAATAGGCAATATAGGCAACAAAGAAAGAAAGAATACTACTTCTGAAACTGATTTTGCTAAAAAGAACAATTTCTAAAGCGAATATAGCTCCTGCCAATGGTGTTCCAAAAACCGAAGCAAAACCAGCACTTATCCCCAGTATAATCAAAGTTCTTCTTTCGGATTTATCCAATTTGAAAATATCGGTACATAAATCAGCAATGGCACCTCCCATTTGTACAGCCGTACCTTCTCTACCTGCTGATCCTCCAAAAAGATGTGTGATTAATGTGCCCAAAAGAACCAATGGGGCCATCATAAATGGAACTCTCTTGTCGGGTTTATTGTATTCTTCCAGTAATAGATTATTCCCTTTTGCTATTTTGGAATCATAAAAAAAATAGAGATACCCAATAAGTAGACCTCCAAGGGGTAAGAACCAAATAATCCAATTATTTTGATTTCTGAATTGGGTTACAAATTCTAATGATAATAAAAAAATGGCTGATGCGGACCCAGAAAAAATGCCTATCAAACTACAAATGAAAAACCATTTGAGCGTGATAGGCATTAAATTTTTTATTTTTCCAAAGTTCATCAGATTCAATAATTAAGCGAGAAGTTTTTTTTGCTAAAGTATTACAATCTGTTTGAATTTAAAATTATTTAGAAGCAATAGCAGTGAATTCGATTTCTACCAAATATTCAGGAGCAACCAATTGACTGATGCCGTAAAATCCTGTTGTTGGTTTGATGTCTTTAAAAAAAGAAGAATGAGCTCTTGCTACGTCCTCAAAAGTAGAAACATCTGTAGTGAAAATTCGAGTACGAATTACGTCTTGCATGCTTACATTAAGATCTTCCAGAACTTTTTCGACTCTTTCTAAAATGTTTAATGTTTGTGCGTAGGCATCATCTGCTTTTACTTTTTCACCATCGATTATGGCAACAGTACCAGATACTTCGATGATGTTTCCTATGCGAACCGCACGACAATATCCCATTTTATCTTCCCAAGGAGAGCCGCTTAAGATGTTTTCTCGTTTCATTGAATTTGTTTTTTAATTTGTTAATAGCGATTTAATAAAAATTCCTGTTAAAGTTCGCAATTTATAAAAATTAGAATTAAAAAAAAGACCTCTTTTATAGGAGAGGTCTTCAGGGGGGGGTATTTCATCTTTATATAACAAAATGGAGATGATATTTTAATTTCCTGTATTAATTCATTTCTCGGAGTTCACCATAATATTTTTTTAGTTCGTCCGTATGGGATTTGTAAGAGCTGAGTTCTAATGCAACAAAATCGGGGTCAAAAGAGATGTTGGCTTTTAATCTCTTGATGGCAGCATTTTCTTTTTCAGCTATTATTTTGTTGATTTTTTTGCTTTTGAATTCATTTGAAAGTTTACCGTAATCATAATCAACTTCAATAGCCGATTCTTTGGCCAGAAAATTATTTACATCGGATCCTATTCCTGTAAATTGAATCGTTTCCCTGAAATTATTGGCATCCATAGTGATTTGTAAATCATATCCTTTTTTAAGATAAATTTTAAAATACTCCGTTCCGTCAAAAAGCAAATACAAACCGTCTTGTACAGATAAAGTATCTTTGAAATAGCCTTCGTTATTGATGTCGATTATTTGTACAGTATTATAGTCAGTATCTTTTATATAGAGATGATCCCAATTTCGGTTTTCTATTTTGGCTTGAAAAAGCACATCATTTTTGGTTTGTCCGCTTACATTCAGGAAAAAGAGTACAGTATAAATGCTAAATATAAAAGTCTTCATTTTTAATTTTTAATTCAATTTATTTTTTTTCAAATCTATATTTTAAATTAGGACAAGCGAAATTAAGGGTGTGAAAAAAAAAGCATTAAATTGTTAAGGATTTGTGTAGATCCAAAAGCTTAGTTTTTTGATTGGATTTTTTTGTAGCTAAAAATTTAGAATATGTTAACAAGCAATCGAAAATAAATTATGTTAGTTTTATGATTTTATAATATGTGTTTTTTTATTTTTGGAAATATTTAAAAATAGAGAAACAATTTTTTGAATACTATGAGGCATTTTTATTTTTTTATTTTTCTGATTGGTTTCATGACAAATAGTTATGCTCAATTTGAGTCGGGTAAAAAATTTAAGGCTATTCCGCCATCTAATACGACTCCTAAACCAGAAAAGAAAACAACGCCTCCGCCAACAGATGAATTTCCGGTAATTATACCCCCTAATGTTTATAAAAGCCCCGATATAATAAAACCAGCGCCAGATCCTGTGTCTTCTTATCCGGTAAGGAAACCAAGCGAGATTTCTATGATTCCTCAAAATCAGTTTATCAATCCGGGTGACGAAATAAGAGATAAATTGAATAGAAAAACAGATAGGCAAGAAGGAATAGAATACCGTAGGAATCAAAGTTTAGGAACCTATAAGACCCAATCCCTTTCGGCAAAAGTGATGTATAGAGATGCCCAATCTGTAGATGGGGATTTAATACGTGTTTATTTGAACGGGAAGATAATTCAAACACAAGTATATTTAGACAGTAACTTTAAAGGATTTGAAATTACTTTGGAAAAAGGCTTTAATAAAATTGATTTTGAAGCTTTAAATCAAGGGGAATCCGGACCTAACACTGCAGAATTTAGGGTTTATGATGATCAGGAAAAATTAGTTTCGGCTAGCGAATGGAACCTGGCAACCGGTTTTAAAGCATCTATTATCCTTGTAAAAGAATAGTTGTAACTATTTTAAAGCCGTTGGGTGCAATTTATTTTATATAAATTGCACCCAAAGGTTTTTTTAATGAAATATTAAAAAGGGTCAGCTGTGACTTTGAATTTCATATCAGCTTTTACTGTTGTTTCTTGAGTAAGAGTTTCTTTTGTTACTACCTTGGTTCTAATTTTGTAGCTAGAAGCTTTGATGTATTTGTCTAATTTTTGTGATGTACAAGTTAGATTGATAGTGTTTGAGGTTGAGTTAATGTCATCCAAAAATGCTAATTCAATTTCATCATCTGCATTGGTAGAAATGTACATATGAACTGATTTTAGGAAGCTAAAAGTTTTATCAGCTGGATTTGTTATACTTAGTTTTAATTCTTGAAGTTTTACATCTTTAACTAAATTGACATTAGTATTGTTATTCTTGAATTCGGATGTAGAATTGGTTGTAACATCTGGTGTTGGTACTTCAAAAGGAGAATTAAAAGGTAGCCCACTATTTATTTTAAATGTAGTCTGATTAGAAATGGAGAATGTTAATAGTTTATCCACTTCATTGCATGATACTATGAATAAGGCTAAAAATGCTAAAACGATAACTGCTTTTGTTTTCATAAACTGTAGGTTTTTTTAAAATAAGCTATATTTAAGTTTAAAAAAATAGCTTTGTTTTGGGTGTTATACTTGTTGCAAAAGTAGCATAAAAGTGATTTTAAGCAAATTTATCTATTCTAATTTTAAGGAATTAACTAAGTAAGACTGAGGAATAAAGGCTTTTATCAGATTGTTAAAAGCAAAAGCATTTTAATTTTAACTAAAAAAATGTACTAAAATATTTCGAATGTCAATAAGAGAAAACAGAATGACTTACTTCTTTAAAAAGAAATTAAAATTTTTCGAAATTCAATTTTTGAAATCAAAATATAAAAAGTATTTTTGCGCATGCAACACAACGTACTTATTTTAGATTTCGGATCGCAATATACTCAGCTTATTGCGCGTAGAGTTCGCGAATTAAATATATTCTGCGAAATTTTTCCTTACAATCATTTTCCGAGTGATTTATCAAGTTATAAAGCCGTAATTCTTGGAGGAAGTCCATTTTCTGTTCGTTCAGAGGATGCACCACACCCTGATTTATCTCAAATTAGAGGAAAGCTGCCTATGTTAGCAGTTTGTTACGGAGCACAATACTTATCTCATTTTAGTGGTGGGGAAGTAGCAGCTTCGAATACTAGAGAATATGGTAGAGCCAATTTGTCTTATATTAAGGAGAACGAAGTTTTCTTTGATGGTGTTTCAGAAAACAGTCAAGTTTGGATGAGTCATAGCGATAGTATTAAGGCTTTGCCAACCAATGGTGTAAAATTAGCCAGTACTCACGATGTAGAATTTGCTGCTTATAAAATAGAAGGAGAAACTACATATGCTATTCAATATCACCCAGAAGTTTTTCACTCAACAGATGGAAAACAAATGTTGGAGAACTTTTTAGTAAAAATTGCAGACGTTCCTCAAAATTTCACACCAAATGCTTTTGTTGAAGAAATGGTGGCTGAATTGAAAGAGAAAATCCAAGACGATAAAGTTGTTTTGGGACTTTCAGGAGGAGTAGACTCAACAGTAGCTGCTGTTTTATTGAATCAAGCTATTGGTAAAAACCTATATTGTATTTTTGTTAATAACGGATTGCTTCGTAAAGGCGAATTCGAGAATGTATTGAATCAATACAAAGGAATGGGGCTAAACGTAAAAGGAGTAGATGCAGGAGATCGCTTTTTATCTGAATTAGCAGGAGTTAGTGATCCAGAAACCAAACGAAAAATCATTGGCCGTGTCTTTATCGAAGTATTTGATGATGAATCACATTTGCTCGAGGATGTAAAATGGTTGGCACAAGGAACTATTTACCCTGATGTAATTGAATCAGTTTCGGTAAAAGGTCCATCGGCAACAATTAAATCACACCATAATGTGGGTGGTTTGCCAGATTATATGAAATTAAAAATTGTTGAACCATTGCGTATGCTTTTCAAAGATGAAGTACGTAGAGTAGGGGCAACATTAGGAATAGATCCGGAATTATTAGGTAGACACCCTTTCCCGGGACCTGGGTTATCTATTAGAATTTTAGGAGACATTACGCCAGAGAAAGTGCAAATTTTACAAGATGTAGATAAAGTTTTTATCGACGGATTAAAATCTTGGGGATTGTATGATAAAGTTTGGCAGGCAGGAGCAATTTTGCTTCCTGTAAATAGCGTTGGAGTTATGGGTGATGAGCGTACATACGAGAAAGTGGTTGCACTTCGTGCTGTAGAATCTACAGATGGAATGACTGCAGACTGGGTACACCTTCCTTATGATTTCTTAATGAAAGTGTCTAATGATATCATCAATAAAGTAAAAGGAGTTAATAGAGTAGTTTACGATATTAGTTCAAAACCACCTGCAACAATTGAGTGGGAATAATATTATTTTTAATTTTAAGTCGTTACATTTGTAACGACTTAATTTTTTAAACTGTATTTATGAGAGATTTTTTAAGAGTTTTATTTTTTATTGGTTTTATTTCTAATGTTACTTTTGGTCAAGAATCCGCAACAAAACATACTGTTTTAAAAGGAGAAACAATAACCCAAATTGCCCAAAAATACAAAACCTCTCCATCTGAAATTTATAGATTGAATCCGGAAACTCAAAATGGAATTGCTGAAAATCAAGTTATCTTAGTTCCGGAGTTAATTCAGAAACCTAAAAACTCAATCACTCATATTGTAGCACCAAAAGAAACTCTATTTGGTTTAGCGACTAAATACAATGTAAAAGTAGAAACGATTCAAAATGCCAATGCATCTGCACTTGTAAATGGTTTGCAAGTAGGACAAGAATTGGTAATCCCACAAGAATCAGATCAAAAAACTGAAACTTCAGTAGCAAAAACAAAACATACAGTTATTGCAAAGGAATCCTTGTTTAGTATTGCAAGGCTTTATAATGTTTCTGTAGAAGACTTAGATAAAGCAAATACAGAAATCATTAAAAATGGTTTGCAAGTAGGTCAGGAAATAAATATTCCAAATAAAAAGAAAACACTAGACGGTAGAGTGAGGGTTATAAATGCCGAAACTGTTTTCTATACCGTGCAATCTAAAGAAACTAAGTATTCTATCGCAAAAAAGTTTGGTATAACCATAGAGCAATTAGAATCACAAAATCCTGAAATCGTAAACGGATTGATAGAAGGAAATAAATTGGCAATAAATGTTAAGGAAGTAAAGCCAACGAATGAAAACGAAGAGTTGATGCTGGCTTTGGCTGAAAAACAAGTTGTTGTTGAGAAAACGAAAGCCAATACACAAGAAATCAAAACCCTGAAAGAGAAATTAGCTTTACAAGACCAGATCAATCAAAAGGTTATCAAAGTGAATGGTCTTTTGGTCGACTTAAAGGAAATTGAAAACACAAAAGAAGGCTCTGCAGAAAAACTAAAATTAGTTATAGAAGCCAATAAAAATATTCAAGAAATTCTTTTGGTTAAACTGGATTCATTGGTAAGTACAATGAATGAAGATTTAATGCAATTGAAAAAAACTGAATTAGTTGATTTAGACGAATCCATTCGCTTGCAAAAAATATCGAATGAAAATATTAATAAAACCAACGAACTTTCACATCAGTTAAAAAAACAATTAGCTGATAACAGGAAAGCCTATTCTGGTTTAATGGATAAAGCAGAGCGAATTGTAGTAGAAGAAAATCAAGAATATAAGAAAAGCATTCGTGATAACAGTAAAGCAAAGCCAACAGAAGCAAAAGCAGTAAAATTGACTCCTGTGGATTTGAAAAATATGGAAATGGAGCAACGTGTTCGAGATTTAAAGAACATGAGGCTAATCACAAAACTGGATTCATTAAACAATGAAAGTAAATCAGAGTTGAGATTGCATATAAGTAAGGCAACTTTTTATAGCAAACAAGCTAGAAATATTGATGATAATCTGGCAAAAGTAAAAATACAAAACTATCAAAACAAAGCCTATGAAACTCAGACAAAGGCTAAAAGTGGTGTAGCTGCCAAATCTCTAACCTTAGATCAAATCAAAAAAGAATTAGCGAAACAGCCTGCTAAAGTAAAAGGGATTAAAATAGAAACGTTGGATAATCTCAAAGAAGTCAAAGCTGGGTATTATGTCGTTTTGGGAGTGTATCAGGATGCAAAAGAAAGGGATGCTCTTATTATGAAATTGACAGATTCAGGATCTTTGAACGCCAATTTCTTTTATAATCTCAATGTCTTATCCTATGATGTGTATTCTAATTATTTTTCATCAAAAGAGGAAGCAGTTTATGAATGCATTCAAAAACAAGGAAAACCACTTTTTGGAAAAATGACAGTTGTAAACGTGCTAAACGGAAATGATATTAAGTAATAATTAACAGGCTAAGGAGATACTATTGTAAACAACAGTAGTATTTTTGCTAAAATTCCAAAAATATAAATATAATTAACCTAGTGTAAAATCGTTATTGTTCTAAAAAGAATAACGATATGACTCGTCCTGATTTTATTGGGAGTGTTTAAAAAAAAACAATATTATTTACGTATGAAATATTTTTCAGTATTATTTTGCTCTATTTTTTTAGTTTCTATATCTGGTTTTGCCCAGAATAAGATTGATAAATATGTGGTAGGCAAAGGAGAAACGATAAACCAAATTGCACAAAAATTTAAAGTCACTCCATTAGATATTTATAAACTCAATCCGGATGCTCAAAATGGATTGAAGCCGAATAGTGTATTGTTAATTCCTAAAAGTACTGGAAAAAGTAATGCAAATTCGCCTAAAGTTGCAAAGGAACTTCCTAAAACACATCAAGTTCAGGCTAAGGAAACTTTATTTGGTATCGAAAAAAAATATGATGTTACAGATGAAGCTTTGAAAAAAGCCAATCCAGATCTAGAAAAAAACGGATTACAAGTTGGACAAATTTTGAATATACCTTCAAAAAATGGTTTGAAAACAACTACTGTTAGCAAGAATGTTACCGTTTATCATACAGTACTCGCAAAGGAAACAAAATACTCAATAGCCAAACAATATGATATAACTATTGAAGAACTTGAAAAAAGAAACCCTGAAATAGTTGAGAATTTGCCGGTTGGATATCAATTACTGATAAAAGGAAATGGACCTAAACCTGTTGCTAAAGTTGTTACTCCAGATGAAAAAGTGGAAAACAGTAAGCCAATTGCATCAAAAGCTGTAAAAGAAATAACCTATGTTGACTATACGGTAAAAGCTAAAGAAACATTTTATAGTTTGTCTAAAATGTTTGGATTGACACAACAGCAATTAATAGAACTTAATCCTGCTTTGTCTGGAGGGGTTGAAGAAGGGATGGTGTTGAAAGTGCCATCAAAATCAAATCAGATTGCAGCAAATTCGGTTAAGCAAAAAGTGGTATTGTCTCAAAAAAATAGTGGAGACAAAAAAAGCTTGGTATTGCTATTGCCTTTTAACATAGCTAAAAATGAATCAGACACGATAAATTCTACCGCAAATCGATTAAAGAATGATAAGTTCCTTAATATGACATTAGATTTTTATTCGGGTGCTTTGGTTGCTATTGATTCTGCTAAACAAATTGGACTTTCTGTAGACGTGAAAGTTTTTGATTCTAATGAAACCAAAACAACTTCTAATGTTGCCACTATTTTTAAAGAAAATCATTTAGAAAATGCAGATGCTGTTATTGGTCCGTTTTATCAAAGTAATGTAGAGAAAACGGCTGGCTTGTTTGCTCAGAATAATGTTCCTGTAATTTCGCCATTGTCAAAAGATGCAGGAAATCCTTTTGACAACTTATACCAATCGATTGTTCCTACGTCAGTTTTAAAAACAGCCATGTTCGACTTTTTAAATGCGAAACAAGGAAATATAATTGCAGTAATTGACAAGAAAAAAGAAACAATCAGAAAATACATTTCAGAAAATCAAAAAGAAATAAAAATCGCTCCATTGACAGAAACGGGTGGTCTGAATATTGAAGGATTCAAGAAATTATTGGTAAAAGGCAAAATGAACTACGTTATTTTAGAAACGTCAAATACAGGCATGATAAAATATACGATAACTACAATGTTAGCCGCTATGGCTAATTATCAATTACAATTGGTAATTTTGGAGCCTAATGAAACTCTGGATACAGATGAAATCAGTTTTGATAGTTTAATGAAGCTGCATTTAATGTATCCATCAGCAACCAAGGAGAATATATCACCAGAGGCACAAATTTTCATGAAGAGCTATAAAGCGAAGAATAGAGTAAATCCTAGCGCTTTTGCTATTCGTGGTTTTGATATTGTTTTTGATACTATGATGCGTTTGTCACAAGATAAAACATATCAGGAAACTGCCGAAACGATGATTACTGAGCAAGTAGAAAATAAGTTTGAATACAATAAAAAAGATGAGGGAGGTTATGCCAATAAAGGATCTTACATTTTGTATTATGATACTGATTTAACTATAAAAGAAGCGAAGTAAGAGTAGTATTCAGAAAATGATACATCTTTCTAAGCTTTAGTCTATTAATTTATTAATTCAAAAAAAATGACATCAAAAGTAACTTATTTAGGAGATTTAAGAACTTCATCCATACACATACAATCAGGAAGCGAAATTATATCAGACGCTCCTGTTGATAATAACGGAAAAGGAGAGGCTTTTTCTCCAACGGATACAGTAGCCAATGCTTTGGCTAGTTGTATGATGACTGTAATGGGAATAAAAGCAAGGGATATGAATGTTGACATAAAAGGATCAACCGCTGAAGTTACCAAGATTATGAAGGCTGAGCCTAGATGCATAGGAGCGATAGAAGTTGTTCTTGAAATACAAGGAGTTTCGGAGCCTAAAGATAAAACCATTCTGGAAAGAACAGCAATGACATGCCCGGTTTTCTTGAGTTTGAGTGAGGATATAGAAAAACGAATTACTTTTAATTGGAAATAATTCGGTTATAGGTTTTCTGTTTTTACAATGTCTTCTCATTATTTATAGCAGGAAACAAACAATAGAAAATTCACAACATTATTACTTTGGATCAAAACCAAAAACAGCTCATAAAATTAGCGCATACTAAAATGCCCTTTGGTAAATACGAAGGTTGGTTCCTGATTGATATTCCGGAATATTATATTGTTTGGTACAGCAATAAAGGTTTTCCTAAAGGAGAATTGGGCGAACAATTGAAACTAATTTACGAGTTAAAACTCAACGGACTCGAAGAATTAATTCGGAACATAAAAAAGAAATACCCGAAACCGTAGTTTAGGCAGTTTGGAACATTAGATTTTTGGATTCTTCGATTTTTAGATTTCTCTATGCATTGCAGTAAGTTTTAGTAAGTTTAGGTTTTTTTTGATTTTTCTTTAAGGGATATTAAAAGAAATCCAAAGATTCTAAGAAGACTAATATTCTAAGAATTTTAAAAATCGAAGAATCCAAAAATCTAATAGTCTAGGGAGTTTAGTATTCCAATTAAATTTGTACTTTTGCCACGTTTTTTACATAACTACATATACAAACAACAACATAATGAATCAAACGAAATATATTTTTGTTACTGGCGGTGTGACTTCTTCTTTAGGAAAAGGAATTATTGCGGCATCTTTGGCAAAATTGTTACAAGCAAGAGGTTATAGAACTACTATTCAAAAATTTGACCCGTATCTTAACGTAGATCCGGGAACTTTGAATCCTTATGAACATGGAGAGTGTTATGTAACCGATGATGGTGCAGAAACAGACTTGGATTTAGGGCATTACGAGCGTTTTTTGAATGTTCCTACATCACAGGCCAATAATGTTACCACAGGTAGAATTTATCTTTCGGTAATAGAAAAAGAAAGAAGAGGAGAATTTCTTGGTAAAACGGTTCAGGTTGTACCTCATATCACCAACGAAATTAAAGAGAGAATGCAATTGCTTGGTCAATCAGGTGATTATGATATTGTCATCACTGAGATTGGTGGTACAGTAGGAGATATAGAATCGTTACCATATATAGAATCAGTTCGTCAATTGGTTTGGGATTTAGGCGAAAATAATGCTGCTGTGATTCATTTAACTTTAGTGCCTTATTTGGCTGCCGCAGGTGAATTAAAAACTAAACCAACTCAGCATTCTGTAAAAGCTTTGATGGAAAGCGGAATTAAAGCTGATATTTTAGTTTGTAGAACAGAGCATGAAATTTCAGATGATATCCGTAATAAATTGGCTTTGTTTTGTAATGTAAAAAGAGAAGCTGTTATTCAATCAATCGATGCTTCGACTATTTATGAAGTGCCTAATTTAATGTTAGAAGAAGGACTTGATATAGCAGTATTGAAAAAATTGGATTTACCTAAAAAAGCAGCTCCGGATTTAAAAAACTGGAATACGTTCTTGCGCAGATTGAAGTTACCAAAACATACTGTAAATATTGGTTTGGTTGGGAAATATGTAGAAATGCAAGATTGTTACAAATCAATTCTTGAGGCTTTCATTCATGCAGGTGCTGCTAATGAAACCAAAGTAAATGTAATTTCTATACATTCAGAATTTATAGACTCAGAAAATATCAAAGAGAAGTTAGCTGATTTAGATGCTATTCTAGTTGCTCCAGGTTTTGGAGAAAGAGGAATTGAAGGTAAAATAGAAACGATTCGTTATGCCCGTGAAAATAAAATTCCATTTTTTGGAATTTGTTTGGGTATGCAAATGGCAATTATCGAATATTCAAGAAATATATTAGGGTATACAGACGCCAACTCTACTGAGATGAATGAGAATACCAAACATCCGGTAGTGAATTTAATGGAAGACCAAAAGAACGTTACTGATAAAGGAGGAACAATGCGTCTTGGTGCTTGGAAATGTGATATTAAGCCAGATACATTGGCTTATAAAATTTATGGAAAAGCATCCATATCTGAGCGTCACCGTCACCGTTACGAATACAATAATCAATATGTTGATCAGTTAGAAAAGGCAGGATTGATATCTTCTGGAGTAAATCCAGATACAGGTTTGGTAGAAATTGTCGAATTAGCGGATCATCCTTTCTTTATTGGTGTACAATATCATCCAGAATACAAAAGTACAGTGGCCAATCCACAGCCAATTTTTGTGAGTTTTGTAGCTGCAGCTGTTAAGGCAAAAAAGAAATAAAAAATTATAATTAGTTTTTTTTAGATGGTTATAATAGTCAGAATGTAACAATATAGATGTTCTAATGACTAACAAAAATGGAATTTAATTCATCTTAATTAAGAGGTTGAATTAGAAAGAAAAAAAACAACAATTAATAAACATGGAAGAAAAAAAATTAGACCTTAATTCGATTATAGGTTTTGTGTTGATTTTTGGTATTTTGCTTTGGATTATGTACCAAAACAAACCTTCAGAAGCAACTATTGCTGCGGATAAGGCTAAAAAAGAATTGCTGGCAAAAGAAGCTAAAGCCAAAGCAGCACAAGCACTTGCCGCTCCTACAGCAGTTGTAGCTGGAGATTCTACACAATTAGCTCAATTGCAAAAGACTTTGGGAGGTTTTGCTTATTCAGCGACTTTACCGTCTGCGAAAAATGATGTTACAACAATCGAAAATGATTTTGTATTACTAAAAATCGCGAACAAAGGTGGATATATCGTTGAAGCGACTTTGAAAAAATTTGAGAAATTTGAGAAAAATTCAGGGCAATTGGTTTCTTTAATTAAAGATAACAATGCTAATTTGAATATTCAATTGCAAACAAATGACAATAGAGTTTTAAATACAAAAGACTTGTATTTTGAACCTTCATTGTCTAAAGTGGGTGCAGATCAAATTCTTTCGATGAAATTGAAAGCTGGAGCCAATGAGTTTCTGGAATACAAGTACATCTTGAAGCCAAATGATTATATGGTTGGTTTTGATGTTCGTTCTCAAGGATTAAATAAAGTTCTGAATACAGCTAAGCCATTGGATTTGCAATGGAATATGAAAACGTTTAGAAGCGAAAAAAGTATTGCCTACGAAAACCGTTTTACAGAAATTCGTTATCAATACGAAGAGGGTAAGCATAATTATGTGTCTGACGGAAAAGACAAAGAAGAATCACCTGAAAAAGTAGATTATATTGCTTTCAAACAACACTTTTTTGCATCTATTTTATTAACGAATACCCCTTTTGAAAAGACATCCTTGAAGTCAAATAAATTGGCTTTGGATGAAACAAAAGACACTATTTTCATAAAAGACCTTAAAGCGACAGCTCCACTAGCTTTCCAGAATGGTGAAGTAGATTATAAAATGAATTGGTATTTTGGACCAACAGATTATACTACTTTAAAAGCTTATGATAAGGATATAGAAAAAATAGTTCCATTAGGATGGGGACTTTTTGGATGGATTAATAAATTTATTTTCATCCCGTTATTCGGATTTTTAAGTGGTAATATTTCTTACGGAATAGCGATTATCATTTTTACTATTATCATTAAATTGGCGATGTCGCCTATTACTTATAAGTCATTCTTGTCTCAGGCCAAGATGAAAGTATTGCGACCAGATATTACTGAATTGGGTGAGAAATACAAAAAAGACCCAATGAAAAAGCAGCAAGAAACGATGAAGCTGTATTCTAAAGCAGGAGTGAATCCTATGGCAGGATGTATTCCAGCCTTGATTCAGATTCCATTTATGTATGCTTCATTCCAGTTTTTCCCATCAGCTTTTGAGTTGAGACAAAAAAGTTTCTTATGGGCAGATGACTTGTCTTCATTTGACTCTGTTTATAAATTGCCTTTCCATATTCCATTATATGGTGATCATATCAGTTTGTTCCCAATTTTGGCAGCCATAGCGATTTTCTTTTATATGAAAATGACTTCTGGAGATCAACAAATGGCGGCTCCTCAACAAGAGGGAATGCCAGATATGGCCAAAATGATGAAGTATATGATTTATATTTCACCAATCATGATGTTGATTTTCTTCAATAGTTATGGTGCAGGATTGAGTTTGTATAACTTTATATCTAACTTGATTACTATTGGAATTATGTTTGTAATCAAAAATTACATAGTAGATTCTGATAAAATTCATGCTCAAATTCAAGAGAACAAGTTGAAAGAGCCTAAAAAGCCAGGTAAATTCCAACAGAGATTACAAGAAGCTATGGAACAAGCCGAAGCTCAAAAAGCTAGAGACAAAAAGAAATAGATAAAGATTTTTACCACGCATTGAATAGATTGATTTTAGCCACGTCTCGATAAATTTCGAATCGTGGCTAATTTTTTAGTTCCCTAGTTTTTGGGAGACTCAGTTACTTAGTATCTTAGTACATTAGAAACTTATTTGTTTTTGAATCACTTAAATAAAATTAATATGTCTTTTATTTTTAGAATATTTGTTGTTTTTCTTTGCTGTCAAACAATGTTTGCCCAAACCGATTTTAATGCTTTAGATGATAAGGGAAGAAAGCACGGTGTTTGGAAAGGAGTTTATGAGGAATCGGGAAGACCTAGATATGAAGGAACTTTTGAACACGATGTAGAGGTTGGTGTTTTTAATTTTTTTGATGATACCAAAGCAAAATCTATTATAGCAACCAGAGAATTTAATCCTAAAGAAAATTCATGCTATACTATTTTTTATGACCAAAAGAAAAATGTGGTTAGCGAAGGTAAAGAGATTAATAGATTGCGTGAAGGCCAATGGAAGTATTACCATAAAAGCTCAAAAGTTATTATGACATTGGAAAACTATAAAAAAGGGAATTTAGAAGGCATGCGTACCGTTTATTACCCAAGTGGGAAAGTGGTTGACGAGGTAAATTATAAGAATGGCTTGAAAGAAGGCGTTTATAAAAAGTATTCAGAAAACGGAATCGTTTTAGAAAACACATTCTTTAAAAATGGAGAATATGATGGTGATGCTGTCTATAAAGATCCTAATGATTTGGTTATTGCCAAAGGAAAGTTTAAAGACGGTAAGAAAGTTGGAAAATGGCAGTTTTTTATAAATGGTAAATTATCAAGTGAGGAAGATATGAACAAACCTAAAAAGCCAATGCTAAAAAGAGATAAAGTAAAAAAGGATTAGTTTTTACGGAATTGATAGCAGATTCCTCATATTAGTTTTTTTCTAATAAAGTTAGGTATTCATAAGTATTAACAGTATTTATTGCAGTATTGCTTTCGCCAATCTTCGAGTAATCATAACTAGGTATATTATTTGTACTTTTGTAAAAGATTAAATTATAAATATTCAATTTAACAAACATATGAAACGTGTAGTTGTAGGTCTTTCCGGTGGTGTGGATTCGAGTGTTGCTGCTTATTTGTTGCAACAACAGGGTTATGAAGTGATAGGACTTTTTATGAAGAATTGGCACGATGATTCAGTGACGATTTCAAATGATTGCCCTTGGCTGGAAGACAGTAATGATGCTTTATTAGTTGCGGAAAAATTAGGTATTCCTTTTCAAACAGTTGATTTAAGCGAAGAATACAAAGAGAAAATAGTTGATTACATGTTTAATGAATATGAAAAGGGAAGAACTCCAAACCCAGATGTTCTATGTAATCGCGAAATAAAGTTTGACGTTTTCATGAAAATAGCATTAAGTCTTGGAGCTGATTATGTGGCTACAGGGCATTATTGCCGTAAAAGTGAAACAGAAGTTAATGGTGAAAAAGTATACCAACTTCTTGCTGGTGTAGATAATAATAAAGATCAGTCCTATTTTTTATGCCAATTGTCTCAAGAACAATTGTCGAAAGCATTATTTCCGATAGGTGAATTAACAAAACCTGAAGTACGTGAAATAGCTGCAGAAATGGAATTGGTTACAGCCGAAAAGAAAGATTCCCAAGGATTGTGTTTTATTGGGAAAGTGCGTTTACCCGAATTTTTGCAACAAAAACTGCAACCGAAGGAAGGTGTAATTATTCAAATTGATAAAAATGACCCTGTATATTGTTCTGAAGTGCAGGCCGAATTATCACTTGAAGAGCAATTGCTTTTTACTTCCAGAAAAGTGCCTTATACTCCAAAAATGGGTAAGGTAATGGGGAAACACCAAGGAGCACATTATTTTACAGTTGGACAAAGAAAGGGATTGAATGTAGGAGGAACAACAGATCCATTATTTGTTATTGGTACAGATGTAGAAACCAATACCATCTATACAGGTTTATCCAGTATGCATCCCGGATTATTCAAAAAAGCATTATTTATAGAAAAATCAGAAGTGCATTGGATCCGCAAAGATTTGGCTATAGCCAATGGTGAAAGCATGGAGGTTATGGCTCGTATTCGATACAGACAACCTTTGCAAAAAGCGACTTTGCACCAATATGAAAGCGGAATGTACATTTCGTTTGAAGAACCACAATCTGCCATTACCGAAGGGCAATTTGCCGCTTGGTATCTTGGTGAGGAGTTGATAGGTTCTGGGGTTATCTCTTAATGTTTAAAATACATAAGGAGCAGTATTGCAAGGAATAATATTTTATTAGATTTTAAAAAGCTAAACTATTTATTATGAAAAAAAAATACCTTTTAGTTCTGTTATTGGTTTCAATATCTGCTTTTTCTCAAGAAGATGCCTGGGTATATTTTAAAGTTAAAAATAATTCGCAATCCTATTTTGATAGTCCTTTGCAAATGCTTACTCAAAGAGCATTGGATAGGAGAACAAAGCAAAATATAGCTTTAGATTCAAAAGATATTCCGATTGATCCTAGTTATATTAGCCAAGTAAAAGCAGCTCCAGGAATTACAATTATGGCAAAATCCAAATGGTTGAATGCCTTGCATATCCGAGGAACTCAAGCAAATATCAATTCCCTAAAATTATTCTCTTTTGTGGATAAAGTTGATTTTGCCAATAAATCACTCAATCAGTCTGGAAAAAAAGCTTCAACTGCCAAGATGAAAGCCGTCAATAAGGTTTTAGAAACGCAAGTAAATTTTGCTTACGGTAGTTCGGCTAACCAAATAAAAATGCTAAATGGTGATCTTTTACACCAACAAGATTATACAGGCTCCGGAAAAATAATAGCCGTTATGGATGCTGGTTTTCCAGGAGTTGATACGGCACAACCTTTCCAACGATTAAGAACTAAGAATCAGATATTGGGAGGTTTTAATTTTGTGAATAGAAATGCCAATTTTTATACTGGGGCTTCACACGGGACTATGGTACTTTCTTGCATGGGAGGTTATAAAGATGGGGAGTTAGTGGGAACAGCTCCTGATGCTTCTTATTATTTATTTATAACTGAAAATGATGCTTCGGAAAATCCTGTTGAAGAGTCTTTATGGGTAGAAGCAGCTGAGAAAGCAGATAGCCTAGGAGTAGATGTTATTAACTCCTCATTGGGGTATTTCGATTACGACAATACCTCTTATAGTCATTCTTATGCTGACATGGATGGCAAAACAGCTTTTATGACTCGTGGTGCAGAAATAGCTTTTAGCCGGGGGATGATAGTGGTGTCTTCTGCAGGAAATGAAGGGAATACAGTAGAACCACATATTGGAGTGCCAGCAGATGGGATTTCGGTACTTACAGTTGGAGCAGTAACTTCTACAAAAACAGTAGCGGGTTTTAGTTCTATCGGTCCGTCATTTGATGGAAGAGTAAAACCAGATGTTATGGCTCAAGGTCAAGCTGATGTTGTGTCAGATCCGTCCGGAAATATAACAACGGCTAATGGAACTTCTTTCTCTAGTCCAATAATGGCGGGAATGGTGGCGTGTTTATGGCAAGCATATCCCAATAAAACCAATAAACAGATTCGGGATTTAATTGTAAAATCAGCCGATCGTTATTTGGTTCCAACAACACAATATGGGTATGGAATTCCAAATTTTAGTTTGGCTTTATCCAATGGTTTGGGAGTGCATGATTTTTCAAAAACAGATGTTTTTTTATATCCGAATCCAGTAAATGATTTTAGTACAGTTTCTTTTTCAGAAAATCTTGATGGAGGAGTATTTCAGATTTATACTATGCTGGGTCAAAAAATAATGGAGCAAACAATCACGAATGATTCGCCAACTATTTCATTAAAAGCATTGCAATCTGGAGTATATGTTTACAAAATGGATTATAATGGAAAAACCAAAACAGGAAAATTGATTAAACAATAAATACAATTGCATGAATAAAATAACAAGTCTTTTCAATATTAAATATCCTATTATCCAAGCAGGAATGATCTGGAATAGTGGCTATAAATTAGCTAGTGCTGTGAGTAATGCAGGAGGATTAGGTTTGATAGGAGCCGGATCAATGTATCCGGAAGTATTGAGAGAACATATACAGAAATGTAAAAAAGCTACAGATAAACCATTTGGTGTAAATGTCCCGATGTTGTATCCCAACATTGAAGAAATAATGAAAATTATCGTAGATGAAGGTGTGAAAATTGTTTTTACATCGGCAGGTAATCCTAAAACATGGACTTCATTTTTGAAGGAAAATGGCATAACGGTTGTACATGTAGTGAGTAGCTCAGTTTTTGCATTAAAAGCACAAGAGGCTGGAGTAGATGCTGTAGTTGCAGAAGGTTTTGAAGCCGGAGGTCACAACGGGAGAGAGGAAACTACAACTTTTACTTTAATCCCGATGGTAAAAGATAAAATTTCGATTCCGCTTATTGCAGCAGGAGGTATTGCAACGGGACGTGGTATGCTTGCCGCAATGGCTCTAGGAGCAGATGGTGTACAGGTTGGAAGTAGATTTGCAGCTTCGTTGGAATCATCATCTCATGAGAATTTTAAGCAAACTATTGTTGATGTAAAAGAAGGGGATACACAATTAACGCTAAAGGAATTAGCACCTGTTCGTTTGATTAAAAACAAATTTTATCAAGACGTACAAGAGTTATATGAAAAATGTCCGACCAAAGAAGAGTTAGCCGCTTTATTAGGAAGAGCTAGAGCAAAACGCGGTATGTTTGAAGGTGATTTAATCGAAGGTGAATTAGAAATTGGGCAAATTGCAGGTCTAATAAAAAAAGTGGTTCCGGCAAAAGAGATTATGATTGAAATGATAACCGATTTTGAGCAAGCAAAGAAAGAAGTAGTTTCATTTGATTTTTAAAATACTATATTTGTTATTCTGCAAATTTTTTTAAGATGAAATCGCCATTAATGATAAGTTTGCGCAAGTAAACACCGATAAATAAAAGGCGATAACATATATGACCGCAGACAAATAAACTTTCACATATATGAATAAGGTTAAAATAGGTTTTCTTTTGGTATTTCTTTTCCTTGCTTTTAATCAAGGATTTAGTCAAACGTATAAATTCAAAACCACTGGTTTAAGTGTTGCTGTAAAAGGGGATAAAGGTAAATTTGGAGAATGGAGCGAATTAAAATTGGTGAATATATTGATCAGTTTAGACACCAACAAAAATAGATTCGTAATTTATTCTGAAGCCATACAGGTTTTTGAAATCGTTGATTACCTTCCTGCAGAAGAAAATGATACCGATATTGTTTATCCGTTTGTTTGTAAGGATAACAATGGAGAAGATTGTACAATATCTTTTATTACAAGGAAAAATCAAGATAACAGAAAGCAGCTGTATATCAAATATGATGATAGAGTACTGGTATATAATGTTGTCAATTATCAGTAAAAAAACGTTGATGATTATTTGGACTTCAAAAATCACACATGTTAATAAAGTATCAATAATTATTTGGGACTAATGCCTACTTTGAAGGTGTTATTTGATATAATCATAGATTTTTTTTAAGATATTTACGTCTTAGTTTAAAAAGAGGCTGATTAGTTGTAAACTATGAAAGGCCTCTTTTTTTATGAAGTCAAGCCATGATTTTTTAATCATTAATGTTTTTGGGTTAAGAATGTATTAATTTATTTATTTTGGTTTTTTTGTTTCCGGTTTTTTTTAAAGGATAAAGTGTATTTTTGTGGACTATTTAAATTGTATTATGAGAAAAATTGTTTTGTTTTTAGTATGTGTTTTTTCTATTAGTAGTCAAGCACAACAACGCCCTAAATTGGTTGTTGGAGTTGTAGTAGATCAAATGAAAATGGAGTATTTGTATCGATTTTCAGATGATTTTTCAACTAAAGGTTTTAAAAGACTGATGGATAATGGGTTTACTTTTTATAACATGAACTATAATTATGTGCCAACATTTACTGCTCCTGGGCATGCTTCTATCTACACAGGTACAACGCCTGCAGTGCACGGAATCATTGGGAATGATTGGTATATTCGTTCTACTGGAAAAAATATGTATTGTACAGATGATGCAAGTGTAAAAACATTAGTAGAAGGTACAGAAAAAGAAGGGGCGATGTCTCCAAAAAATCTTCAGAGTACTACAATTACTGATGAATTTAGAATGGCAACAAATTTTACTGGTAAAGTAATCGGTTTGAGTATTAAAGATCGTGGAGCTATTTTGCCTGCGGGTCATTTCGCAAACTGGGCATTTTGGTGTACTAAATCGGGAGCATTTATTTCAAGTAGTTTTTATGGAGATAAAATGCCGGATTGGGTAACTCAATTCAACAGCGAAAAGAATTATATGAAATATATCGATAAAGGCTGGAGTTTGTTGAAACCAATTGAAACTTATAACGAAAGCTTACCGGATAATAACCCATATGAAGGAAGATTAGATAAAACTTTACCACCTGTATTTCCTTATAATTTGAGTAAAATTTATAAAGAATCTGGAATGGAAGTTTTAAAAACGACTCCATTTGGAAATGATTTCTTGGCTGAATTAGCCATGAGAGCGATTGAAAAAGAAGAATTGGGTAAAGATAATGTTACTGATTTTTTGACAGTAAGTTTCTCTTCAACTGATTATGTTGGACATACTTTTGGTCCAAGATCTATGGAGATTCAAGATACTTATTTGCGTTTGGATCTTACTATTGCAACATTTTTAGATTATTTGGATAAAACAGTTGGAAAGGATAATTATTTAATTTTCTTGACTGCAGACCATGCTGTTGCTGAGAATCCGATTTATTTGAAAGATCATAAATACAATGTAACTAATATTTCATCGAAAGAGATTTTTGCTTCGTTGAATAAATTCTCTACGGATACCTTTGGTGCTAATTTAGTACTGAGTTATTCTAACTTTAATGTTTATTTAAATAGAGATCTCATAAAAGAGAAAGGTTTGGAATTGGCTAAAGTGAAGCAAAGTTTTAAAGACTATTTGATGACTCAAGCTTATGTAAAAAGAGTGTATTCGCAAGAAGATATTTTGGGCGCAACGGGTCAAGATTATTATTTGAATTTTATTTTTAAAGGATATGATCCTAAACAAAGTGGAGATCTGGTAATTCTTGAAGGTGCAGGATATTTGGAAAGTATTGAAACAGGAACTACACACGGAACACCTAATAGTTATGATACAAATGTGCCTTTGCTTTTTTACGGATGGAATATTCCAAAAGGAGAATCAGTGAAAAAAGAGTACATAACAGAGATAGCACCTACGCTTTCTAAAATGCTAAAAATTACTACCCCAAATGGATCTGAATCTCAAGTTCTAGAAGATTTATTTGTTAAGAAATAATCCTTTTATAGGTACAAAAAAGCCCATCTCGTTTTAAAATGAGATGGGCTTTTTACTTTGGTTCGGTTTATAGAAATTGGTTGTTAGTTTAAGTTTATCGCTGCTTCTACAGGTAACGGAATTTGGTTTCTTAATAAATCTTCGAACGTTTCATGCGCTCTGATTAAATGACCTTTTCCATTCATCCATAAAACCTCAGCTGGTTTGTATCGTGAATTATAGTTTGATGACATTGAGAAACAATAAGCTCCTGCATTACGGAAACATAAAATGTCTCCTTCTTTTATTTCGGTTATTCTTCGGTTGGTAGCAAATGTGTCTGTCTCGCATATGTATCCAACAACAGAGTAAAAACGTTCTTTACCTTTTGGATGAGAAATGTTTTCAATATGATGTTGTGAGCCATAAAGCATTGGACGAATTAAGTGATTGAATCCAGTGTCTATTCCAGCAAAAACGGTTGATGTAGTTTGTTTTACTACATTTACTTTGGCCAAAAAGAAACCTGCTTCACTTACTAAGAATTTACCTGGTTCGAATATCAAGGTTAAATCTTTACCATATTCATGACAGAATGCATTGAATCTTTTTGATAGTTTTCTACCTAATTCTTCAATATCCGTTTCGATATCGTCTTTTTTGTAAGGTACTTTAAAGCCACTACCAAAATCTAAAAATTCAAGATTTTTGAAGTTTTTAGCAGCGTCAAACAAAATTTCGGCAGCATATAAAAATACTTCAATGTCCAAAATGTCTGAACCGGTATGCATGTGAATACCTACGATGTTCATATTGGTGTTTTCTACAATACGAACCAAATGTGGTAATTGATGTACTGAAATACCAAATTTACTATCGATATGTCCTACCGAAATATTTGCATTTCCACCAGCCATTACGTGTGGGTTGATACGAATACAAACAGGAACATGAGGATGTTTTGCACCAAATTGCTCTAATATAGACAAATTGTCTATGTTGATTTGTACTCCTAATGAATGTACTTCTTCAATTTCCTCAAGAGAAACTCCATTTGGGGTATAAAATATTTTTTCTGGGGCATATCCAGCATGTAATCCTAATAATACTTCTTGAATAGAAACAGTGTCTAGTCCAGATCCCATATCTCTCAATAACTGGAGTATGGCAACATTTGACAATGCTTTCATTGCATAGTTGATGCGTAAATTGGCTACTTTAGAAAAAGCCTTTGTTAACCTATTATACTGAGATTGTATTTTTTCGGCATCATAAACATAAAGTGGACTTCCAAATTGTTCAGCTAAGTGTAGTAAATCGTTTGCTTGCATCTTTTTTTATTTTTTTTTACAAATTTATTATAGTTTACTATTGTGACCAAACAAATGGAATGTATTTAACAAAATGTAACAAATTGTTTAAAATAAAACAATAGGTTTGTTTTGGAACTATTATTTAACAATTTTCAAAAAAAATCCCCTAGCGAAAAAATAGTGCTAAGGGATTTTTGAAAAAAAAATAAACATTTCTTTATAGAGAAGGCAAGTCACCTTTACCTTTTGTTGGTAGATTGGTTGCGCCCATTAAGTATAAATCTACTTCTCTTGCTGCTTCACGACCTTCAGAAATAGCCCATACAATTAAGGATTGCCCTCTTCTCATATCACCGGCAGTGAAAATGTGAGGGACATTTGTCTGATAGTTGGTAGCTTTATAATTGCTTTGCATATCAATTTGTAGGCCTAATTGCTCGGCTAAAGTCTTTTCTGGTCCTGTAAATCCAAGGGCTAATAGTGCTAAATCACAAGGCCATATTTTTTCAGAACCTTCTTTTTCGATTAGTTCAGGTCTTTGTCCCGGTACCATTTTCCAAGAAACTTCAACGGTTTTTAATCCAACCAGTTCTCCTTTTTCATTCGCCAGGAATTCTTTGGTATTAATCAACCAGTTTCTGTCGCAACCTTCTTCGTGTGATGAAGATGTTTTCAATTGCAACGGCCAAAATGGCCATGGGGTAGTTTCGCTTCTTCCTACAGGAGGTTTAGGCATAATTTCAAAATTAGTTACCGATTTTGCTCCGTGTCTGTTTGAAGTTCCCACACAATCTGATCCTGTATCTCCACCACCAATAACAATTACATCTTTTCCGGTCGCCAATACTTGGTTTTCTATTGTTTCTCCGTACAATACTTTGGTTTGTTGAGTCAAGAAGTCCATTGCTTGAACAACTCCTTTGCTATCTGCTCCTTTAGTAGGTAAGTTTCTTCTTTCGGTTGCGCCACCACATAATACAATTGAATCAAAAGCATTTAATTCTTCTACGCTATAATTAACTCCAACGTTAACATTAGTTTTAAAAACAATTCCTTCTGCTTCTAACACTTTTACACGTCTGTCAATAATTCCTTTTTCTAATTTAAAATTAGGAATTCCATAGCGTAATAATCCACCTATTGCATTGTCTCTTTCAAAAACGGTAACAGTATGTCCGGCACGATTTAGCTGTTGTGCAGCGGCCAATCCGGCAGGACCCGATCCGATTACGGCAACGGTTTTTCCTGTTCTTACCTCTGGAGCTTGTGGTTTGATCCAACCTTCTGCAAAACCTCTTTCGATAATATTTTTTTCAATATTTTCGATAGCAACTGGCTCACTAATAATTCCTAATACGCATGATTTCTCGCAAGGAGCAGGGCATAAGCGACCTGTAAACTCAGGGAAATTGTTTGTTGACTGTAAAATCTTCAAAGCACTTTCCCATTCTTCCTGATGAACCATGTCGTTAAAATCAGGAATTAAATTCCCTAATGGACATGAGCTATGACAAAATGGAATTCCGCAATCCATGCATCTTGAACCTTGTTCTTTGATTTTGTCTTTTTTTAACGGAATTGTAAATTCATTATAATTTGTTATTCTTTCTCGAACAGCAACGTTACTTTCGTCGGTTCTGTTATATTCTTTAAATCCACCTATCTTACCCATGACTATTATGCTATTAATTCTTCAATTTGCTTTTCTTCTGCCAATCTTTGTAATGCTTTTTTGTAATCTGTAGGCATTACTTTGATGAAATGTCTGCTTTCGTTTTCCCAATCTGCTAAAAGTCTTTTTGCTAAAGGACTATTAGTGTACAAAGAATGATTTTTGACTAATTGTTTTAATCGGATCAAATCATCATCTTCTAATGTTTCTAAGGCAACCATTTCCATATTGCACAATCCGTTTTCAAATTTCTTTTGGGCATCATACACATAGGCAATACCACCGCTCATACCTGCTGCGAAGTTTCTTCCTGTTTTTCCAAGGACAACTACAGTTCCGCCAGTCATGTACTCACAACCGTGATCTCCAATTCCTTCAACAACTGCGGTTGCTCCCGAGTTTCTAACGGCAAATCGTTCTCCAGCCATACCGTTAATATAGGCTTCCCCGGTAATTGCACCATAAAGCGCTACGTTTCCAACAATAATATTGTCTTCTGG
The DNA here is from genome assembly GCF_026870175.2 of Flavobacterium aestivum. Lineage (NCBI taxonomy): Bacteria > Pseudomonadati > Bacteroidota > Flavobacteriia > Flavobacteriales > Flavobacteriaceae > Flavobacterium > Flavobacterium aestivum. The sequence continues at coordinate 2,257,261 of NZ_CP113977.2, forward strand.
TTTGAAAGCTGCCGTAGGAGGAACTTTGATGATTAATTTGGCTCCAGAAAGTCCTTTTCCTAAATAATCATTACAGTTTCCGTGTATTTTGAATGATAAACCACTAGTGGCAAATGCCCCAAAACTTTGTCCTGCAGAACCCGTAAAGTCAACAAGAATAGTATCATCTGGCAATCCCTGAGATCCATAAATTTTTGAAATTTCGTTACTCAATATAGCTCCAACGGAACGGTCTGTGTTTTTGATTCCAAAGGTTACTCTTGTTCTTTCTTTTCTGTAAATAGAAGGAATGGCAGCTTTTATAATATCAAAATCTAAAACATTTTCTAATGCGTGATCTTGGGTTGTTGTATTGTGGTTTGGAACTGTTTTTGCTTTTTCCGGTTTATAAAGAATAGTAGATAAATCCAATCCATTTGCTTTATAATGCTGAATCGCTTTATTAACATTCAGTTTTTGAGATTGTCCCACCATTTCTTTCAATGTTCTAAAGCCAAGTTGAGCCATGATTTCTCTTAACTCTTCGGCAATAAAATACATGAAGTTAATAATGTGTTCTGGTGTTCCTTTGAAATTTTTTCTCAATTCCGGATCTTGTGTTGCAATACCTACAGGGCAAGTATTCAAGTGACAAGCTCTCATCATGATACAACCAGAAGCTACAAGAGGAGCAGTTGCAAATCCAAATTCTTCGGCTCCAAGTAAGGCAGCGATAGCTACATCACGACCTGTTTTTAATTGACCATCACATTCTAAAACTACACGGCTTCTTAAATCATTTAAGATTAAGGTTTGTTGTGCTTCGGCAAGACCAAGTTCCCATGGAATACCTGTGTGTGTTAATGAAGTCAATGGCGCTGCACCGGTTCCTCCGTCATATCCTGAAATCAGGATAACATCGGCTTTTGCTTTGGCAACACCGGCAGCAATTGTTCCAACCCCAACTTCAGCAACCAATTTCACATTGATTCTGGCTTCACGATTGGCATTTTTTAAATCAAATATCAATTGAGATAAATCCTCAATAGAGTAAATGTCGTGGTGTGGGGGAGGTGAAATCAAACCTACGTAAGGTGTAGAATTTCTTGTTTCTGCAATCCAAGGCACCACTTTTTCACCTGGCAATTGCCCACCTTCTCCAGGTTTTGCTCCCTGAGCCATTTTTATCTGAATTTCTTTGGCATTCGTCAAATAATTGATTGATACTCCAAATCTTCCAGAGGCTACTTGCTTGATGGCACTATTTCTAGAGTCACCATTCATGTCTTTTTGAAAACGTTGTGGGTTTTCTCCTCCTTCACCAGAATTACTTTTTCCTCCAATTCTGTTCATGGCAATGGCAAGATTTTCATGAGCTTCCTGACTGATAGAACCATATGACATGGCTCCAGTTTTGAATTTTTTTACAATCTCTGTCCAAGGCTCTACTTCGTCAATAGAAATTGGATCTAAATTGTTGAATTCAAATAATCCTCTAATGGTCATTAAGTTTTCACTTTGCTCATTAACCATTTTAGAGTATTCTTTATAGCTTTCAGGACTGTTCAATCGAACGGCTTGCTGTAATTTTGAAATGGTAGTTGGATTGAACATGTGTTTCTCACCGTTTCTTCTCCATCTGTAAATTCCTCCAATTTCTAAAGGTAATAGGTTTGCAATCTCTGATTTTGGGAATGCATTTTGGTATCTTTTTCTAACTTCTTTTTCAATTTCCATCAATCCAATACCTTCAATTCTGGAAGGAGTGTATGGGAAATATTTAGAACTGAATTTTTTGTTTAAACCTAAAATTTCAAAAATTTGTGCGGCTCTATACGAATGCAATGTAGAGATACCAATTTTGTTCATGATTTTCAGAATCCCTTTTGCAATAGCTTTATTGTAATTTTTAACAGCATAATCTGCTTTTACATTTGTAATAAAGCCTTGGTCTACTTGGTCATGAATGATTTCATTTACCATATAAGGGTTGATAGCACTAGCTCCGTATCCGAACAATAAAGCAAAATGATGTGGCTCACGTGGTTCTGCCGATTCGATTATGATTCCAAATTTCGAACGAACTTTTAGGATATTCAATGAGTGATGAATATATGAACATGCCAATAACATTGGTATTGGTGCCAATTCCTCACTTACGCCTCTGTCTGAAAGGATAACTATATTGTGATCTTCAGAAACTGCTTTGAAAGTAGCTTGTACGCATTTTTCTAAAGCGCGCTCTAAACCGTTTACTCCTTCTTCTATTTTGTATAAAGTAGAAATGGTAACCGATTTGAAATCATCGTGTGAAATGTTTTTTATTTTATCTAAATCCTCATTTGATATAACCGGATTTTTGATTTTAATTTTTTTGCAATGAACATCAGTAATGTCAAAGATGTTGTAATCTCCGCCAATAGCCAAACTTGTATCGGTAATTATTTCTTCACGAATACCATCCAAAGGCGGATTGGTTACCTGTGCAAATAATTGTTTGAAATAATTATACAATAATTGAGGTTGGTCTGATAATATTGCCAAAGGAGTATCATTACCCATAGAACTCAAGGCTTCATTTCCTTCTGCACCCATTGGGTTAATGATTGTTTTTAAATCCTCAATGGTATAGCCAAACAAACGTTGTCTGGTTTCAAAATCAATTTTTTCTGTTGGGATTGGGTTGTTCGTATAAGGAATTTGAGCTAACTGTAATAAGTTTTTGTCTAGCCATTCTCTATAAGGACGCTTGGTTACTACAGAATGTTTTATTTCCTCATCTTCTATAATACGACCTTCATTCATATCAACAAGGAACATTTTTCCTGGCTCCAATCTTCCGTGCTGTATTACATCTTCTGGTTTAATGTCAAGTACTCCAATTTCGGATGACATGATCACAAAACCGCTTTTTGTTAATGTATAGCGAGAAGGACGCAATCCGTTTCTGTCCAATAATGCTCCAATTACATCTCCGTCTGTAAACGGAATAGATGCAGGACCATCCCAAGGTTCCATGATACAAGCATTGTATTCGTAGAAAGCTTTCTTTTCATCCGACATGGTTTGGTGTTTTTCCCAAGCTTCAGGAACCACCATCATCATTACTTCTGGCAATGTACGTCCAGTCATTAATAATAATTCAATAACCATGTCCATAGAAGCCGAATCTGATTTTCCTTCTAATATAATTGGGAATAGCTTTTTCAGGTCTTCTCCAAAAATATCACTTTGCATCAATTCCTCACGAGCACGCATTCTGCTCACGTTTCCTCTCAATGTATTGATTTCCCCATTGTGACACATGTATTTGAATGGTTGAGCCAAATCCCATGATGGGAAAGTGTTTGTAGAGAAACGTTGGTGAACAAGTGCTAAACGAGTCACTAAGTCAGTATCTAATAAATCTGTATAATATCTACTAATGTCTTCTGGCATCAAAAGACCTTTGTATATAATAGTGGTAGTAGAACAACTAGAAAAGTAAAACATATGACTTTCCGAAGTTCTAGAATTATGAATCGTGTGTTCTGCAATTTTTCTAGCCATAAAGAGTTTGGCGTTGAATTGTTGCTCAGTAATGTCTAATCCGTTTTTACCAACAAAAATCTGTTTAACAGTTGGTTCTTTCTCTGCGGCAATTTGACCAAGATTAGAAACGTCAACAGGCACATCTCTCCATCCTAAGATAGATAGGTTTTGGTCTTTTATAGCGTCTTCAAAAGTGGTTTTGCAAAAGTTAACCTGGTTTGGGCTTTTTGGCATAAAAACCATACCAACAGCATATTCTCTAACTTCTGGAATTTCAAATTCACAAACCTTTTTGAAAAAAGTATGCGGAATATCAAAAAGGATTCCAGCACCATCTCCTGTTCTTCCATCTGAGCTTACCGCTCCACGATGTTCTAACTTTATTAAAATGTCTAAAGCCTTATGAATAATATCATTAGACTTAATCCCATTCAAATTGCATATAAATCCTGCGCCACAGTTGTCGTGTTCAAATTCTGGTAAATAAAGGCCTTGTTCTTTCATTCTCATGCTTGATATTTTTTTTTACAAAATTAAAGGTTTATTGATATATACTGGTTGTAAGGGCAGTTTTGCCCTTATTTTTGCTATAAAATGAAAAAACGATTGTATAATTGATAATAATTAATTTTTGATACTTTGGAATTATTATATCTTTAAAATTTTTTTTGAAAAAACTTAAAATGATGTGTTTTTTGCAACAAAAATTGGGTTCTGCTTATTATTTTGAAGTATTATAACAAAATTGTCTTCAATTTTTAAATTTTTGTGTTCGTTTAATTTTTCCAATAGAGCTTTTTTAAATAGTGTAGTATAAAGATTACTATTTTGCTAGATTTTCACCTTCTATGTAAAAAACTATCGGTTTCCTTTCTATATTGGTGTTTAGAAGTCTTGGTTTTTATGATTGATACTGATTATCTGAGGTTTATGATTATAAGTAATTGATTTTGGGCTTTTATTTTTTTTAAATCTTAGAATCAGGTGCATTTTTCTAAACGTGTTGTAAAATTATTTTAAAGTAATGCCCTGAATATTTAAAAAATAAATTTCAGTTAAACTTAATTTTGCTACTTTTGTGCCACTTTTATTCTGAAATAGATTCAGAAACCAGACAAATTCTATATTATGAACATACACGAATATCAAGGAAAAGAGATTTTAGCTAGCTACGGAGTTCGCATTCAACGCGGAATCGTTGCTAATAGCCCTGTAGAAGCAGTTACTGCTGCAAAACAATTAACTGAAGAAACTGGTACCAGTTGGTATGTGGTGAAAGCACAAATTCACGCTGGTGGACGCGGAAAAGGTGGTGGAGTTAAGCTTGCCAAAGGAATTGACAAAGTAGAAGGAGTTGCAAGCGAAATAATCGGAATGCAATTGGTAACACCACAAACTTCTGCTGAAGGTAAAAAAGTACACAAAGTTTTAATCGCTGAGGATGTTTATTATCCAGGTGAAAGTGAAACATCTGAGTTTTATGTTTCTGTATTATTGAATAGAGGAACTGGACGTAATATGATTATGTATTCTACTGAAGGTGGAATGGATATCGAAGAAGTGGCTGAACACACTCCACATTTAATTTTTACTGAAGAGATTGATCCAGCTGTTGGATTACAAGGTTTTCAAGCAAGAAGAATTGCTTTTAACTTAGGTCTTTCAGGAAATGCTTTCAAAGAAATGGTTAAATTCATCGATTCATTATACAATGCTTACATTGGTTCTGATGCTTCTATGTTTGAAATCAACCCAGTTTTGAAAACATCTGATGATAAAATTTTGGCTGTAGATGCTAAAGTAAATATCGACGATAACGCTTTATACAGACAAAAGAAATATGCAGATATGCGTGATATTCGTGAGGAAAACCCAATCGAAGTTGAAGCTAAAGAAGTAGGATTAAACTATGTAGATCTTGACGGTACTGTAGGATGTATGGTAAACGGAGCTGGTCTTGCAATGGCTACTATGGATTTAATCAAGTATGCTGGTTTTGAGCCTGCAAACTTCCTTGACGTAGGAGGAACTGCTGATGCAAAACGTGTTGAAACTGCTTTCCGTATTATCTTAAAAGATCCAAACGTAAAAGCTATTTTAATTAATATTTTTGGTGGTATCGTTCGTTGTGACCGTGTGGCACAAGGAGTTGTTGATGCTTACAAAAACATGGGTGATGCTATACAAGTGCCAATCATTGTTCGTTTACAAGGTACTAATGCAGCAATCGCTAAAGAATTAATTGATAATTCAGGAATGCCAATTTTATCTGCTGTTGAATTCCAAGAAGCAGCTGATCAAGTAAAAGCGGCTCTTTCTTAATTAGATAGAAGTTTATATATTAGAAAAACCTGAGTGAAAGCTCAGGTTTTTTTTTGTATATTAAAATCTTGTATTTGATCTAGATTGCTGTCCAGTAAATCATAAAATTAAATGAAAGACTTGACAATACTGGCATGCATCTATTACCTTTACAGTTAGAAATAATGTGAAATTAGTAGAAACACTCTTCAGTGCGTCTCTAGTCAATGAAATATACTATGAAACTTCATATACAGAATAATTTTATAACAGAACTGCCTGCTGACCCAAACGAGACTAATATCCCGAGACAAGTACAGCAAGCCTGTTTTTCGTATGTAGAACCAAAAAAGCCATCAAATCCTTCTTTGATACATGCTTCGGAGGAAGTGGCTAATTCTTTAGGATTGTCTCAAGAGGATATTCTTTCTGTAGATTTTTTGAATGTTTTTTCAGGAAATACTATTTATCCAGAGACAAAACCATATGCCCTAAGTTATGCAGGACATCAATTTGGGAATTGGGCTGGGCAATTAGGAGATGGTCGTGCCATTAATCTAACCGAAGTTGTTCATGACAATATATTATATACACTACAATTAAAAGGAGCTGGGCCTACACCGTATTCGCGTACAGCCGATGGTTTTGCCGTATTGCGTTCTTCAATAAGAGAATACTTGTGCGCAGAGGCGATGTACTATTTGGGCGTTCCAACAACCCGTTCGCTTTCGCTAATGCTTTCCGGAGATCAGGTTTTAAGGGATATGTTATATAATGGAAATCCCGCTTATGAGAAAGGGGCGATTGTTTGTAGAGTGGCACCTTCGTTTATTCGTTTTGGTAATTTTGAATTGTTTGCTTCAAGAAAAGATCACACAACACTACAACTATTAGCTGATTATACCATTAAACATCATTTTCCTGAGATAAAAGCTGAGGGAGTAGAAAAATATCTGGCCTTTTTTCAAACTGTAGTCCAAACTACTCTTGATATGATTATTCATTGGCAACGGGTTGGCTTTGTACATGGAGTTATGAATACTGATAATATGTCTATTCATGGTATTACGATTGACTATGGACCTTACGGATGGTTAGAAGATTATGATTCGAACTGGACTCCCAATACAACCGATATGCAGTATAAAAGATATCGATTTGGTAATCAACCACAGATCGCTTTGTGGAATTTATACCAATTGGCCAATGCGTTGTATCCTCTGATAAATGAAGCCAAACCATTAGAAACAATTCTAGATGCGTTTAGTGTTGGTTATGAAAAGGAGTACTTGAATATGATGCAAAATAAACTCGGATTCATGACAAAAGTTGATACTGATGCAGTCTTGATCGAAAGTTTACTAGAGCTGTTACCATTGGTAGAAACCGATATGACTATTTTCTTTAGAAATTTAGGCAATGTTCAAAAAGCTGATACTCCAGTAATTGCTTTGGATAAAATTAAAGATGCATTCTATAACGAGAAAGATCTTGATGAAACTATTTTGGATAAATGGAACACATGGTTGGAGAGTTATAGAAATCGAATAAATGAAGAATCTTTTTCGGATGCCGAAAGGAAAGAAGAAATGAATAAAGTAAATCCGAAATATGTATTACGAAATTATATGGCGCAATTAAGTATTGATGCTGCTGACAAAGGTGACTATTCTTTGATAAACGAATTGTATGAATTATTGAAGAAACCCTATGAAGAACAGCCAGATAGCCAAAAATGGTTTGCCAAAAGACCGGATTGGGCTAGGGATAAAGTAGGTTGTTCTATGTTAAGTTGTAGCTCTTAGAGGTCATTTTTAAGCCAATGTTATCAAAAAAAGGAATTGTATTTAAATAATCAAAAAAGCTTTTTTGTTGCTATTTTCTTAATGTTTTGAAGCTAAAATTTAAAAGTATTTATTTTTAATTTATTTGTGTTAATGCGAATATAATGAGGTGAAAAACCTAATGTTTTTTGTGTTTTAAGAATTCATTAAGTGATTGATTTAATGTTTTTTATACGCTTGTTGTGAGTAATTTTGACATGTAATCTTAAAACAAAAAAATCATGAAAAAATTATTTTTATCTGCTATTGTTACTTTATTTGCAAGCTCAGTATTCGCTACAACTATTAACGAAGAGCCTACATTGGTTTTATCTAAAACTACAAAAGAATTATCTCACTTACTAAATAAGTCTTACTCAGAAGATATTTTAGAAAAAGAGGAATTAGTTAAAGTAACTTTTACAGTTAATGAATTGCAACAACTTGTAGTATTGCAGGTGAATTCAAATAGTTCTGAGGTTCAATCGTATGTTAAGGATGCACTTAATTACAAAAAACTGTCTTCTAATGAATTAACGATTGGGAAGGATTATGTTTTTGAAGTAAGATTCAAAAACTAATTATCGCAATACGAAAACAGATTTGCGCGCATGTTAGCTTAACGATTAGGGATGTATTTGGTATTTATAGAATATCAATCAAAGGAAGCCAAGAGGGTTTCCTTTGTTGTTTATAAAAGGTTGGGATTCTCTTTAAAAAATCGATTTTGAGATAACATAGAGCTTTATAACTTCAATGATGTGATAGAATTTAGGTTTCTTTTTTGGGCTTAATGTTTGATTTAAATTCTAAATCGTCTTTTATTAAGTGAATATCATGTTGAGAAAACGGAATGACAATATTGTTTTGTTTTAATGTTTTGTCAATAGCCATTATCAATTCGCTTTTTACATCAAAATCATAGTCAAAATGCTTAATCCAATATTTCATGACTAAGTCAATCGAACTGTCTCCAAATTTGGTAAACCAAATTACTGGCATTGGTTTCATTAGCACATTTTTATTTTTTTCAAGGATTTCAAAAAGCAATTTTTTGGTCAATTCCAAGTCGGTTCCATAGGCTACCCCAAATCTGATTTCTGATCTGCGGTGGCTGCTTCCCAGAGTCCAATTGGTTAAATTTTGATTTAATAAATCACCGTTGGGAATCACTACGTCTGCACCGTCGTACGTGGTAACGACACTGCTTCTTATACCGATTGATTTCATTTTTCCGGATTGCGTGCCTACCTCGATGATATCGTCCAAATTCACTGGTTTTTCGAAGGCTATGATTAATCCGCTTATTAGATTATTTACGAGGCTTTGCATACCAAAACCAATACCAACTCCCAATGCACTAATGATTAGGGTTATTTTATCCAAAGGGATTCCTGCCGATGCAAAAGCAACCAGAACTCCCAGAGTTACAATGGTGATTCGAGATAAAAACAGCCAACTTCCAAAACTTTTGTTTTTGTTTTTGCTTTTTATAATTTGATTATCAGAAGCTAAAAATGAAACTACTTTTGAGATGAAGCTGGACAATAAAATTACAAGGATGAATGTAACAATATTTTCAAATGTGAATGTGATGTTCCCTATACTTCGAGGCTCTGATATGGAGTTTCTGAAAGGATCAATAATATTTTGAAAAGTAAAGGTGTTTCTCGTCATTAGCAAAAAACAAGAAACAAAAAGAATGAGATAAAGACCATTACTAAACTGATGGGGAATGCCATTTATGGGTTTCTTTGGTTTATCTTCATCAATGGTTTCCAAAATTTTGGAGACTAAATTAATTTCCTTAATAACAATTATCGTGTAATAGAGAGAGAAAACCACGATGATAATATAAACAGCTTTAGTCATTAAGAATTTGCCTAAATTATAATGGCCGTTTACCAAATAGTAGAATGAAAAAATTTGAAGAATAGCACCAGCAATAATATACCATAAATAAATCTTTCTTTGAAATTGGGCTCTGTTTATAAATGAATAAACACCTATTGCAATACCTAAACTATTTATTGCCAAAATTAAAAAGGACTCTCCGGCAAAGTGAATCAGGATTATGATATCAAAAAAAGCTATTAAATTCAGCAGAAAAATTGCAATCCAGATTCTCCAGACAAATGTCCTAATCGAATGCCACATCATTATGGTCAATGAGATAGTAGATATAGTCCAGATTATAATAGAAAAAATAAGCGGAGGCATTGGGAGTACAAATTGATATAGATTCAATATAACCAAAAGTGCAGCCGCTATTGGGCTGTTTAGTATATTGAGATCAATTATCATATCTTTTTTATAGCCAAAATCAAGGAATTTTCTCTTTTGTAATTTAAAATATACCGCCGTGCCAATTATTAAAATCAGCATTATAATAATAGAATTTCTATTGTTTATCAAATAAAAATATAGGACTAGATAATTTGTTTTTATAGAAAAGCTTAAAGAGTCTCCAATCATTATTTTTTTGATATCAGGATAATCAAAAACAGGTACTTTTTTTATAAGCACTTGGTCTAGTTCTAATCTTCTGAGTCTGTCGTTTTCAATTATATCCGATTCAATTTTATATTTTAATTGATCTCCCATAATTTCCAATGTTTCAATACTGTCTACAGCATTTTTTAACCTTTCGGAAATCAGATTAATGTTTGTATTCATCTTTTCTGATTGAATGCGGTAAATTTCCCGGGCTACGGAATCAGTTGGAACATAATATAGATTTTTTTCAGCAACCAATGAATCAATCTTTTCTTGTGTACGACTGAGTTGCTGATTTTCAATACTGATTTTTTTTAAGCGATTGTTGGAGCGTTTTAATAATTCGTCTAGTAATATAGATGTTGAGCTAAGATTTCGATCAGTCAAAGCCCTAAAATTCTTTTTGGCAATTCCCTTAACGGCAAATTCTTCCCAATCTTTCAGTTGATAGATTTCTTCTGTAATGTCCTTGTAATCGAACCCTTTATTCAAAAGAAACTTCGCGTTTTGGATTTCAAATTCAATTAAATTGAAAATCTTATTTTGTTTTTGGACTTTTTGGTAGTTAATATATTTTTCCTGTCTCGCCTTCTTGTCATTTTCTGCTTTGCTTTCAAGTAAAACATGTGTGACTTTATCTTTAATTCCTAACTGTTTAGCAATAGAATCCAATTCGTTTTTTTGATTTTGGGAAGCAACTGTAAGAAAGGTGAGTAAAGCCCAAAAAACAAAAATTGATTTACAACTATTGCTTTTATTTTTTTTGGAGGTGTTTGTATGCTGAAACGTAAAATTTAACATGAGGCGAGTATATTTTATATGTTATTTTTTCTGTTAGCTTTTGGATAAACGAATTGTCAGAATTAAGAAATCGGGTATATAGCGTTTATTCTTCTTTTATGGAACCTGAAAAAAAATAAGTTTTATTCGATCAAGGTAACTTTCATACTATTTTATTAAGAGGTTAATAGATGGGTCTATGTCAAATTTAACAAAAAATATTAGTTTCTGATATATGTGTTTGAAAAAGAGTTTGTTATTAAATGCCGTGAAATGATGTTAATTTGGGGCATAAAAAAAGCCTGAACTTTCATTCAGGCTTTTTAATCTTTGTTTTTTATTTCTTGACTTGGACAGTATTTAGAAATTATAAAACCTAAGTTTTATGATTTTTTGTTTTTGCCAAAATTATATTTTACTTTCTCAACAACAGGTGTTTTTCCATTGCCTTTTGGAAATTTCTTTTTAGCAGTTGTACCAGATTTAGTTGGTGCTTGATCGGCTCTAGATTTTTCTGCGTCCTTTGGTTTTGGTTTGAATTCGGTTCTTTTAGAATTTCCATCTTTTGACGGAATTTGAGCTTTGTGTTTGGCAAGAACTTCATTCGGGTTTTTTGGGTTTTCTTTGGTTCCTCTTAAGTGAATTACCAATCCGTTTAGGAAGTTACGTAAAACCTGATCTCCACAAGACATGAAGTTTTCATGTTTTTCATCACGGAAAAAAGCTCCTAATTCTGATTTAGAAATTCTAAAATCTACCAATTCCAGAATCTCTACTATTTGGTCATCACGTAGCATTAAGGCTACTCGAAGTTTTTTGAATATATCGTTATTTGTCATTTCTTAACTATTTTAGAGTGCAAAGATACATATTTAGAAAATGAATTTATGGTTATTGTTTTAGGGGATTCATTTTTAAAAGTTGAGCTAATCCATCAGTACATTTTTAATATAACGGGTAATTATTTGAAATTAGATTTAAATTCAATTATTTTTGGATAATGAAAAGAAGTTCTATTCGTTAAAAAAGTTTCACACTAAAAAATACCCCAAAGATTATTACTGATTATGAAGAAAATCACATTAAGTTTCGTTCTTTTTTTTGGTTTAATGTACGTACAGGCTCAGACGGGTCATGAAATCAAGATTAATTTAAAAAACTGTAAAGATACCGTAGCCTATTTGGCATTTTATCAATTTGATAAATTGTATATTTCTGATACTTGTAAAAAAGTGGTTAACGGAAACATTGTTTTTAAAGGAAAGAAAAATTTAGACAAAGGAGTTTATTTTTTGCTCAGTCAGGCAAAAGGCAACTATTTTGATTTTATCATAGATGAGCAATCTCAAAAGCAAGAAATTAATTCGGATAAATCTAGTTTATTGGAGAATTTGAAAGCGGTTAACTCCAAGCAAAATGAAAGTTTCTTTAATTACATTCGTTTTGTGACTGCTAAAAACAAAGAATTTGATGGTTTTAGAAAAGGCATTAAAGAACAGAAAAAAGCAGATTCTACAGCACTTCTATCTAAAGAATACAAAGTTTTGAATGAAGCTATTCTGAAAAATGATTTAAATACTATTGCCCAAAACAAAGGAACTTATCTTGCTGAAATTCTGAATTTGAAAACCGATAGAGAGGCCAAGGATGTTCCAAAAGCGTCAAATGGCAGACCCGATAGTATCTTTGCGTATAATTATTATAAAAACCATTTTTGGGATGGAGTCAATTTTCAGGATGATGCTATGTTACGCAACCCATTTTTTACCAATAAAATAAATCAATATTTTAATTCGGTTGTGATGCAACACCCGGATTCAATTTGTGTGGAGATTGATCGTATGATGCTAAAAACGAAACAAGGCACCAAAATGAATATGCTTTTATTGGCCTATTTTACCCAAACTTACGAGATCCCAAAAATCATGGGAATGGACAAAGTATTTGTCTATATGGTTAATAATTATTTTAAAACAGGAAAAGCCAAGGGTATTTATGACGATAGTGTGATAGATATCATAATCAAGAGAGGCGATGTTTTGGCACCACTGCAACTCGGGAAAACAGCTCCGGAACTCTATATGATAGATATCCCAGGTCATGATAAAATTGCACATTTGGGCTTTGATACTGCTAAGACCAGTGAAGAAATAACTAAAATTTATTATGACAATAAAGCAGAAATAGAAAAATCCTATGTGACTTTGTCTAGCGTAAAAGCGGATTATCTGATACTTCTTTTTTGGGATGTAGACTGCGGTCATTGCCAAAAAGAAGTGCCTAAAATTCTAGAATTATATCATGAGTTATTAAAAGAGAAGAAAGACGTCAAAGTTTTTGGGGTTTATACCCAAAGTGAATTTGATAAATACAAGAAATATATCGCTGACAATAAAATAGATTGGATGAATGTTTATGATGGAGTCCATATCAATAATCTCAAAGAAAAATACGATGTGGTGACTACTCCTGTAATGTATATTTTAGATAAAGATAAAGTCATCAAAGCTAAAGGAATTGGTTCCGATGCTATAAGAAGTATCATTACCCAAATGGAAAAAGAATATTCCAAAAAATAAAATACTTTTGTTACATATTATTGAGGATGACAAAGTTGATAAATGTCAGACTAAAATAAGTGCATTTTAAACCGCAAATTCACAAATTTTTTATCTATTAGTTTAAAATTTGTGAATTTGCGGTTTTAAAAAATATTAAATTATTTGCTTAAAGTAGAGAGTATTAGGTTTTTATTAAAAGCTGTTAGTATCCCAACCATTGAATAGCTTTTACAAAACCATCTCTCCATAATTTTTCATTGTGATGACCTCCTTTTATGATTGTCTTTTTATTTAAATGCAAACAATAACACCGATTTACATTCAATAGATACTCTATGTGATTGAGGTCTTTTATCATAGTACCATCATTTTCTTCCGAATCTCCGCAGAGAAAGTAGATTTTTGCCTTAAGTTTTTTACTGCTTGTTGTAAAATCATTTATTTCTTTTCGATTTATCCAAAAAGCGGGCGAGAAAACACCAGCTTTCCTAAAGACATCTGGGTATTTTATAACTGCGTAGTAGGAAGTTAAACCTCCCAAAGAGCTACCCATAATGGTCGTATTTTTAGGATTAGGTTTTGTTCTGTATTTTTTATCTATTTCTGGCTTTAGGGTGTTTACTATAAAATCGAGGTATTTGTCAGCGTTCCCGCCACCATAATTTTCATTCTTATAGGGTGTTAATTCCTCTAAACGTTTTTCGCCTCCATTTTCAATCCCAACAACAATTACTTGGGCATTCAAGCTGTCTAATTTTTCATCGACATTCCATTCGCCAGCAAAGGAAGTTTTAGCATCAAATAAATTCTGAGCGTCATGCATGTATATGACAGGATATTTTTTGGTAGAGGTTTCATAGTTTTTAGGCAAATAGAGCCAAATTTTTCTGCTCGTTTTCAATTGGGGAGCATCTATGGTAAAAGTAGAAACTTGCCTGGAAGCTGTACTTTCTTGAGCAGATACTTTGCCAAGAAACAGGAGAAGTGGAACTATGTAAATTAATTTCAATATGATTTAATATTTAGATTTAGAAAAAAAGAATATTTTAGCTAAAAATACTAATTAGATGAACACACACGAAGAGAAAATCAATTTACTGTCTGAAATGATTGAATTCTCAGTCATTGATGGTCGATTGCATGAAAGAGAATATCAATTTGTCTGGATTGTTGCGCAAGAATTAGGCATCGACAAAGACGAATTCAACGATTTGTTTCATCAAGAATTACCCACCAAAGTTGCTAAAACTGAGTTTGAAAGAATTCAGCAGTTTTATCGTTTAGCATTATTAATGCATTGTGATGGTGTCTTGCATCAAAAAGAGGAAGAAGCTATCCGACAAATCGCTATCAATACCGGATTGAATCCAAGTGCAACTAATCGTGTTCTTAAGTTAATGAAAGCTTCTCCCAATGCTATGATTTCGGCAGAGACATTATTAGGGTATTTTCAAGAACAACATAATTAATGTACCTGTTCTTGTAATTTTTTGATTTCATCCCTTAGTTTTGCTGCATGTATAAAGTCTAGGTCTTTTGCCGCTTTTTCCATTGCTTTCCTTTTTTCGCGAATGAGTTTTTCCAAATCGGGTTTAGACATATAGGTCGTTTCTGGTTCGGCAGCTATATTCATAGTGTGTCCCAATTCATACTCAACCAATTTGTTATTGGTAAAGGCGCTTTCAATTTTTTTGTTTAAAGCCTGAGGGACTATGTTGTTTTGAGTGTTGAAATTGATTTGTTTGGTCCTTCTGTAATTGGTTTCATCAATAGTTTTTTGCATACTATTGGTGATTTTATCGGCATACATTATGGCTTTTCCGTTTAGGTTTCTTGCTGCACGACCAATGGTTTGGGTTAGCGAACGATGGTTTCTTAAGAATCCTTCTTTGTCGGCATCAAGTATGGCTACCAATGAAACTTCAGGTAAATCTAATCCTTCTCTTAATAAGTTTACTCCAATCAAAACATCAAATAATCCTCTTCGTAAATCCTGCATGATTTCGATACGCTCCAGTGTGTCAACATCGGAGTGGATGTATCGGCAACGAATGGATACTTTAGTCAGGTATTTTGCCAGTTCTTCGGCCATTCTTTTGGTCAAAGTTGTAACTAAAACTCTTTCGTCCAGTTCACATCGCTGTTGAATTTCTTCAATCAAATCATCTATTTGATTTAGGCTAGGACGAATTTCAATTATTGGATCTAATAAACCTGTTGGTCGAATTATTTGTTCGACATAAACACCATCACATTTTTGCAGTTCATAGTCAGCAGGAGTTGCAGAAACATAAATAACTTGGTTTTGCATGGCTTCGAACTCGTCAAATTTCAATGGGCGGTTATCTATTGCGGCTGGCAGGCGAAAACCATATTCTACCAAATTTTCCTTACGACTTCTGTCACCACCATACATAGCTTGTACTTGCGATACGGTTACGTGACTTTCGTCTACAACCATTAAATAATCTTTTGGAAAATAATCTAATAGACAGAAAGGTCTCGATCCGGCTTCTCTTCCGTCCAGATAACGGGAATAATTTTCGATTCCTGAGCAATAGCCCAATTCCCGAATCATTTCTAAATCAAAATTGGTGCGTTCTTCTAGGCGTTTGGCTTCAAGATGTTTGCCAATTTCTTTAAAATAATCCACTTGTTTGACTAAATCCTGTTGGATTTCCCAAATTGCATTTTGTAATACCTCAGGTGAGGTTACAAACATATTGGCTGGATATATGGTAAGTTTTTCGTATCGCTCAATAACTTTAGATGTTTTTACATCAAAGCTTTCTATTTCTTCTATTTCATCTCCAAAAAAGTGAATCCTAAAGGCATCATCAGCATAACTCGGATATACTTCAACCGTATCACCTTTTATTCTAAAATTTCCGGGAGTAAAATCGGCTTCGGTTCTGGAGTATAAACTTTGAACCAAACTTTTCAATAATTTGGTTCTGGAAATCATTTGGTTGGTCTCTATGGCAATTACGTTCTTTTGAAATTCTACAGGGTTTCCGATACCGTAAATACAGGAAACAGATGCTACAACCAGAATATCTCTTCTTCCTGAAAGTAGGGCAGAGGTGGTGCTTAAACGCATTTTTTCCAGTTCCTCATTGATAGATAAATCTTTCTCAATAAAAACACCTGTAACAGGCATAAAAGCCTCGGGTTGGTAATAATCGTAATAGGAAACGAAATACTCTACGGCATTATTAGGGAAAAACTGTTTGAACTCCGAATACAATTGTGCAGCCAGGGTTTTGTTGTGTGCCAAGACCAATGTTGGTCGTTGTACCTCTTGAACGACATTGGCTATCGTAAACGTTTTTCCGGAGCCGGTAACCCCGAGTAGAGTTTGAAATTGTTCGCCAGCAAATATACCTTGTGATAACTTTTCAATGGCTTGAGGCTGATCCCCTTTTGGTTGGTATTCGGATATGACTTGGAAATTCATTGTTTAGTATTTCAATCGTTTAGGATTCTGTCTTGTATCCCAAACGGACAGAATTATGATGTGAGTTTCATTTATTTCATAGAAAATATAATAATTTTCAATTAATAAACCACGAACATTTATTGAATTGGTTTTTTTGCCAATAGTTGGTTGTTGGAGCAGAATTTTTAACTCTATTTGAATTAGCGTATTTAATTTTAAAGAATATGATTTGCTTTTATTTCTAAAATTAAAATATTCAAAATTGGCTTTTAATTGAAGCTTAGCTGATGATGTCCAAACTATTCTTCTTGCAACCATTTTTCCATTTCTTCATTTAAGACATCGTTTTCAATAAAATTCCCTTCCAAATATTCTTTTTGTGAATTTAGGATCTCCTTTTTTTGTTGTTCAGTAAGAATTATTATTTTTTGCGAATTTTGGTCGCAACTTTCAATACTTGTCGATTTACTATCCAAAATTGTATTTATTGCCGACAAAAAAGCTTCATCATCAATTTCGACTATTTTAGAAATCAATAAATTTTTTAATTCGATTGTACTCATAAGTAAAGACTTTATACAAATTTAAACAAAAGAGCATTGCGAATATTAAAATTTCCATGCTTTTTGTTGTGTTTCAGTCATAAATGTCCAAGCAACAATACGGCTATTTTTTTGACCTTGTGCCATGTCTATAGTTTTATGAATAGCTGCCACATTATTTAATGTTTTGTAAATAGTTGACAAGTTAGACTGTTTAGATACTAATGTGGTAAACCAAAGGCATTGCATTGGGTATTTGGCACTTTCGTAAATCATTTGTTTGATGAATCCAAGCTCTCCACCTTCGCACCACAATTCAGCATTATGTCCGCCAAAATTGAGTACAGGCGTTGTGGTTTTGGGAGCATTTGGAGTCAAATTGTTAACTTTTCGTGCTGTGCTTTTTGTAGCTTCTTCCTGAGAAGAATGAAAAGGAGGGTTGCAGATGGTAAACGTAAATTTATCTTCTGGCTCAATTATATTTTTAAAAATGAAACGTGGGTTTACCTGTTGTTGCAGACTGATTGCTTCTATTAATTTAGGATTTTGTTCTATGATCTTTTTGCAATTTTGAATCGCATTTTCATTAATATCCGTGCCTACAAATGACCAACCGTAAATTGAATTTCCAAGTATAGGATAAATACAATTGGCACCGATACCGATGTCAAGCCCCATAACGGTTTCTCCTTGCGGAATTACACCATTGTTTGTTGTAGCCAATAAATCGGCTAAGTAATGAATATAATCAGCTCTACCCGGAATAGGAGGACATAAAAAATTCTCCGGAATGTCCCAGTTATGAATATCGTAATCAGATATTAGTAAGGCCTTATTAAGTGTTTTTATAGCTGCGGGGTCGCTAAAATCAATTGTTTTGATTTTGTGCGTGTTAACAAAAACAAACTCGCCCAATTCGGGACAATTTTGCGTTAATTTCTCAAAGTTATATCCAAATCGATGAAGATTTCTTAGATGTAAATTTGTTTTTTCGGGGTACTTTGTAGGTTTCATTTTCTAAATTTCGCCGCAAAGATAGTTATTCCTTTTTGTAATTGCTATTATGCTTATTTGCAGTGTTTAATTTAGAAATAATTGGTACAACGAAAATCTATTTTAAGCAATATGATTTTTGTATTTCGCTGTTCACGCAGCTCATAAACGGAAACTCTAGTTGTTGTTTGTTTGGTTTTCAAATGTTAATTTTTTTCCTTTCACAATAGCCGATGCTATTTGACCAGAATGGTGAGCATTATGAAATAGAATTAAAGAATAAAGTTTTATTCTTGAAATTTTTCCAAACAAACTGGTTTCAATTTCTTCTAACCAATCTTTTTCGTTTGTTTCATTCACAAGTTTTTCAAGTGTTTTGTATCCTTGATCTACTATGGTATGACTTGTTTTTAAATCATATTCTTTTCCTGTATCCGATTGCCCCAATGTTTCGCTCTCAACGTCTGTTTTATATCCGAAGAGTTGCGCTAATAAATGTATTGTTTCACCAATATGCCTAAAGATAAAACCAACAGATGCGGTATTTTCGGATAGACGGAAAAATGTATTTACGTCATTGATGTCTTTAAAAATTCTAGAGCAATATATTTTGCTTTGTTCTAATTGCTGAAGCATTATTTCTTTTTCCATTTTTTTGATTTTTTTAGTTATTTGTCTTTTGGCTGTTTAATAGAGTTTCCAAATTTTTGAGTTTGTTGTTCCAGAATTTATCAAAGTGGGTTATCCAATTTCTAATTGCGTCAAAACCTTCCTGATTTAGCATACAGTAATGTTCCCTACCTACTTTGTTAATAGTAACAAAACCTGCTGTTTGTAATATTTTAATGTGTTTTGAAACAGCAGGTCGGCTCATTTCAAAATTTTCTGAAATGCTGTTTATGTTGTAACTGTCTTTTGTAAGCAATTGCAATATCTCTCGTCTACTTGGATCTGCAATTACTTGGAAAACGTCAAGATTAGGTATTGCCATTTTTGTTTGTATTTAAGTGGGTAAGCATTTGTTGGATTTTCTTTAACCAACCGTCTGTCATACCTGTAAAGATTGCAAAGTTTACTTCTTTGAAACCTGAATGTTTTAAGGACAATTTTGTTCCTTGTTCATAAGGTTCTAACTTCCACTCAACAATTGTGTCAAGTATAAAAATCCCATTACCTGGACCACCTTTCCAACTATATGAAAGTTTTTGATTAGGTACAATTTCTAGAACCTTGCAATGTAAAATCCCATCTAAATCAAGAGCTGGCATTGGATTAGTCCGAAACTGAAATTCGTGTCCGATAGTAAGTTTAAAATCGTTAGGCATAAGCCATAATGCGATTAGTTCTGCTTGTGTGAGATATTCCCAAACTTCGTTGGGAGCTTGCTCATAAATCCATTCATGTTTGATTTCTGATTTCATATTGTGTAACTTTTAAGTTACGTAAAGTTATATGTAACTTTTGAGTTACGCAAATTTTTGTGAAATTATTTTGCTAATAGTTTTTAGTTGAGCGGATTGAGTTTTCTCTACGGGAGAGAATTTGTTACCCTTAAATCTCCAGCTTCATGAAACAGTTATTAAGAGAAGAATTTATAATTGTGATTTAATTGGCATATATACAAATACTCCCCACATAGTCAACCTGTGTAAAAAATAGAGTTATTTTCTATCGAATCTTAATGATTAAAGATTCTTGTGTCTATGTGGTTCATTTTTGTTTAAACTGAATTCAGTTTTTTTATTTTATGCCATTTGCCCAATCATTCATGTAGTTTTCAAAAACGGTTAGTGGCATTGCACCTCCTTTTAGAATGGTATCGTGAAAATCTAGAATACTGAATTTATCGCCCAATTGTGCTTTGTATTTATCGCGTAATTCTTTTATTTTCAGTTCTCCGATTTTGTATGAAAGTGCTTGTCCTGGAGTGGCCATATAGCGTTCTATTTCTGCAGTTGCAAATTGTTCTGAAAGTGCTTCGTGGTCGAGCATGTACTTGATGGCTTCTTCTCTTGTCATTTTTCCGGTATGCAAACCGGAATCAACTACTAGTCGGATTGCCCTGTGTATTTCTGTACATAAAGAGCCGAGTTGGTGGTAAGGATTGGTGTAAAGGCCCAAGTCTTTTCCCAAAGATTCGGTATATAAGGCCCAACCCTCATTATATGCACTATTCGCATATTTTTGACGAAATTTAGGAACAGAAGTGTTCTCATTTTGAAGACTGCCTTGATAATGATGACCTGGAATCGCTTCGTGCAAAAACACACTTTCCATATCCATATTGGTAATGTTGATTTTTGTTGGATCGAGAATCGGAATGTAAAAAATTCCGGGACGGTTCGTTGGTAAATCTCCTAGGAAATATTGTGGTGGAGCAGATGCTGCTCTGTACTCTTCTGTTTTTCTGATTTCAAATGGTGTTTTTGGGGTAATCCCGAAATATTTTGGAAGATTTGGTTGTATCGTTGCATAAATCGTTTGGAAAGCGTCTAAAACTTCTTTATCGGTTTTGAAAGGCATAAATTGTTTATCGGTTTTCATAAAATCAAACAATTCAGGTAATGTTCCTTTGAAGTCAATAGATGTTTTTATTTTCTCCATTTCGGCAGTAATTCTATTCACTTCGGATAAACCTAATTGATAAACATCTTCCGGATCTTTGTTTACAGTTACCGAAGCAAAAATACAATCCTTATACATTTCCTTTCCGTTTGACAAGGCATCGATTCCTGATGTTTGGCGGGCTTTTGGGAGATATTCGTTTTGGAAAAAAACCAACAGTTTTTGCATAGAAGGAAAAATATTTTTGGAAATAACTTCTTTATACTCTTTGGTCAAGCGGTTTTGTTCCTCTTTAGAAAAGTCTTTCGGGAAGTTTTTTATTGGCCCATAGAAAGATGACTTATCATTGTTTTTTACTAAATCCTGAAACTGCGGAATTATTTTTACTACCAAAGATTTTGGTAAAACTATTCCGGTTTTTATACCTTTTCGCATATTTTCGATGGCAACGTCTGTCCATTCCGGGAAAGCTTGACAGCGTTTCAGCCAGTTGTTGTAATCCTTCACAGTATTGAAAGGTTGCGCTGATGATCCCGAACCTAGCATTGTCATATACATCGGAACACCATCCATCTGGTTGATTGGCATATATTCTGGATGATATTTTTCGAAAATCAAAACTGATTGGATTTCGTTTTCCATAATGGCTGTCGAAATTTGATCCTCTTTGCTAAGATTTTCTTTTTTATAAGATTTCAGGAGATTAAGGTAGTTTTTATAGAAATCGTATTTCTTTTTCAGGAAGGTTTCATCATCTGGAGGAAGTTGGTCATTGTAATCAGCGACACCGTTGAAAGTTGCAGAAATAGGATTAACCGCATTCGCTTCTTTAAAATATTGGTCAAAAAGCTGGTGGAGTTTGGTGTTGTTTTGTTGTGCATTAATTGTTGTAGATATGCAACAAATTATAATAGCAAATAAGGTTGATTGATGTTTCATACTATTTTGGCTAGTGTCAGTTTTTCTAAAAAGCTTTGAACAGCTTTTTTGGGTTAATTTAAACGTAAATATATTGGATTTTAGCTACAATTAAAATTCTCTTGCAGAAAAGAATAGGGAAGGGATATAAAAAATAAACCTCGCTTAAAAATTATTAAGCGAGGTTGTTTTCGAATTTAATTTTTGGCGGATTGTGTAACAGTTATGTTAGACAGTGTCTCCCTTTTTAGGAACGAGAAGTCAAATTCAAAAAGAAGCTATAATCTTCTTTGTTTTTTTAGCTCAAGTCTAGGTTTCCTGTTGTATATTTCAAGTTATATTTAAATTTATTAAGTCGCCAACCAGCATTTTGTTTTAATAAACCAATGTCGTAGGTACCTACAAATTCTCTGGTATTACCGTTGGTTGCTGATTTTTTATAATGAGTTGCCGTAGCATATGCAAAGACGGTGGCTGTTGTATCATGAACATTAACAATATAATTTCCGGCTAAATGATTTACTGAGTCAACATCTTTAAAGCCATTTTCCCAAAGTTCACAGATTGCTTTTGAAGTCAATTCTTTCTTTTCACCTCCAAGTGAACTCATGTCAAATTCTACATCTTGGGTAAATACTTCATTCTGTAGTTTTGCCCATTCTCGATTGTCTGCAAATACAAATAGTTTGTTGACTACTTCAACTATTTCATCTTTAATTGAATGTGTTTCCATAATGTTGTTTTTAAAATTTTACGAAGTCAGTTTGTTTAAAAATTCGTGAATTGTTTCTTAAACTAATTCGGACGTAAATATATTAGATTTTAGCTACAATTGTATTTTTTTTGTAGTAAAAAACGGTGTTAAATTTAAGGTAATTAATTGTTACTAAGGCGCAACTGTACCGGTCTTGATTTCTCCACTTTTTTTATATTTAGACATAAAGACTCCGCTTGGCGTAACTGTACTCTCAGTTAAAGTAAATGCTGTTGGAATGGCATCATCATTAAATAATTTTTTGCCTTTACCAAGAATTACCGGAAAAGTTTTGAGCCAGAGTTCGTCTACTAAATCATTTTTCAGCAGTAAATGAACGAGCTCGCTGCTGCCCCAAACTTTAATATCTGAACCTTTTGAATCTTTGAGTTTTTTGATATCTCCCAAGTTATTGATAATAACTGAATTTTTCCAATCTGAGGTTGTAATGGTATTAGACATGACGTATTTCGTGACATCATTGATACCAGGCCAATGCTCAGCATGTTTAGGCCAGTAGGCAGCCCAGATATCAAATGTTTTTCTGCCGAGAAGAAGATCTGCAGGTTCCATCTCTTTTTGTATGATCTTGGCGGATACTTCATCATCATAAGGTGCTGTCCAACCGCCATATTTAAACCCACCAGATGTGTCCTCCTCAGGCCCGCCGGGTGCTTGCATTACCCCGTCTAGTGTGATAAATGATAAAACAATTATTTTTCTCATTGTCTTGTTATTATTTGGTTAGTATAATAAATCGTTACCAGCGTAGTTTAGCGATTGTGTTCCGCTACTTTCTAAATAATTGTGCCTGTCTTTGGTGAAAGTTATGTAAAGATAGTTGATTAAGTTTCAGTATAACAGTTGATTATAGAAATAATAAACCTCATTTAATCCCTTTTTTATCAGGAAAAATGAGGTTGTATTTTGCAATTTTTTTTTTCAGTTTACTTTTTTGAGGAGTAACGCAACCGTTATTCCTGTTAGCGGTAATCAATTTTCTAATTTCAAATAGCTATGTTCAAAACTGATTACTACTTTTTTAAATTGACCTATTACATCTTGTCCTATATTCCCAAAATTTACTTTGCCGTATACGCCATAGTCATTTTTGTCAATCTCCATTTTTGGCATTGGTATTGCATTTTTTCCAAGAAATATTTCTTGTTCTTTAAGGGCTAATACTTCTGTAGAAACTATTTCGCCACCAGCACCCGAAGATTTATTTGTTTCCAGATTTCCAATAAGGTCAAGATCAGATTTGAATGTGTCGTAAAATGCCTTATTAAATAGACTTATTTTTGCTCCGCTATCAAAATTGAATGGCAAAGTTTTGCCTTTGTACGTTAGCATTACTATGGCTCTAAGCTGGTCTACAAACAAGTTTTTTTCGTTTTTGTCTATTTCTAAACTTTTCGAAAATGTAAATTTATCTTTTTCAATTGTGATTGTCCCTAATTCTTTTGCTATTGGAAATCCTATAATTCCATTGATAACATATGCTCCATTAGCAAATGTAAATGCTGAATCTGGATATACTAAAAATATTGCATTATGAATTTTTAATTCTCCTAAATTAATTTCGGGTGCTATACCTATAAGTACTTTATTTTTTTGTCCTGTAAAACTCTCAACTAAAATATTGTTGTCTGGCAGAATAATAACTCCCATTTTTTTAGCCATACTTTCTGTTATGCAACTTATACCTGCACCGGTGTCAAAAACAAAATTTGTTTCAGTTTCAGTTGTGCTAACACTCGTAGTGATTAAATCAGCTTTATCTTTTATTGTAGGAAGTGTAATTGTTGAAAATTTTTCGATGGACTGTGCCGGTTTGCCTCTCAGAGTTTGCCAAATGCGTTGGGCATTTATCTCATCAGTCAATTCCTCTTTTGTAAAATATTTTTGAAATTTGGTGGTTAAAGTTTTTGATGTGGTGTATGCCAATTCATAATTAAATAGCTTAATATAGTTGTCATTCTTCAACTTTGTAAATTCATAAGTATTGACAATTGGATTGTTTTTTAAGCTGTCTAAATATTGGTTTGATAACTTAGGATTATTGCAAACATTGGCATATAATCCTTTATAAAAGTAATAGTCTTTACTTTTTACAGTATTGTTTAGGCTGTCCATTTTAGCAAACTGATGCTGTTTGCTTAATTGTTTTAAGTCATTGCCTGGGTATATTTGTCCAAATATGGCTTGCCCTGCAAATAAAAGACAAAATAGAAGTTTATTTTTAATATTCATTTTATTAAAAGTGTTGAGTTTCTATTTAATTACTGCTAACTTTTATAAAGTGATAATAAGTATCATACTTTATTTGTATTCAAATATATAGCTTTTTTTTACTGATTATGAAAAGAACTTTTTTAGCTTTTGAACTTATTGGGAAATTGATTTTTGTTGTTTTGTGTTTGAGTCAAAAATATAAAATTTGCAATCTAAAATTATTTTAATCAAAGCATTCCATTAACAGCAAATCGCCATCGGTATGGTTGATGGTAACGATTCCGTCATGGGCAACTGCATTGCTGCTTCCGGTTCTGTAGCCCATAGTAAGGGTGTCATTTTCTAAAGGATAGACCAGGTTTTTAGAATAAATACCATTTACAACCCCAATTGGGATTAACGAAATAGGAGTGCCTGCGGTATACCATTTTTCGAATGTGTTGGGAAGCAAAAATATTTTAGAGTGGTCATCGAGTATAACAATCTTTATCAAATTTCGATAGCGCACAATATTCGTAAGGTTGGTAATGGTATGATCAGCTCTTTTACCTGTGGCCCAAACTACGTTTACAGCAGGTATTTTTCTTTCTATTAAATAATCAAAAGCTTTTTCCAAATCGGTTTTGACTTGATCGGGAGTGTGTACAATTTCCAGCGGAAACTGTTTTTCTTTGTAATATTCGGGATCAAAACCACGGTCAAAATCACCTAATAAAACATCTACTTTTATGCCTAGTTCCATAACACGTTCTATTGCCGAGTCTAGCACAATTACCAGTGGTGACCATTCTAGTAACTGTCCCAGTAATTCAGGATGACAAGCTGCCCCGTTTGCAATTATTAAAGCTGGCTCTTGATCGTCGCGAACAATATGGTGTGAGGACATGTTTATTTTAAGTTTTTGATTTTTTGAATTGAAAAAAATCTGTTAGTTTTCTTAATTAGCCTTATAGCAAGGTTGCTATATTTGCTGTAAATGTATGAAAAATCTAAAATCTAAATTTGTTAATCTTCTGCCAATACCCTTGATTGCAATAAAAGAACCCTCACTCTAAAAAAAACACTTTTAGAATGAGGGCATGTAATAGGAAGTAGGATTAGATTTTTATTGAATAGTATATTGTTTAGCGTCTATTTCGCTGACAGAGAAATAACCCAAAGGATAATTTTCAGGCTTGGTTTGGTTGATTATGTTCCCTTTGGCTGTTGAAGGAGTGGTTTGAAACGGTCCACCACTTTGTCTAGCCAAACCGATAATAATATTCATATAATTATAATAACTTTTTGAAATTCCTATATGGGTAATGTCAATTTTATCTCCCACTACTAATGAGTCATTTTGTGTGAGACTAAAAAATTCATTTCCATTAAAATAAGTGTCTTCATCAGCATAATAATCAACTTTTTTTAAGTTCTTATAGTCATAACGATATAAGTAAAAGTTTTCCTCATCGGCAGGATCATTATAATATGCTTTTACATCGATGTCCTTACCTGTAAATCCGCCGTTGTCATTTTGAACTAATTTTGTAATTGGTGCCACAGAGCGCATAGTTTCGGTAGCGGTGTAGGTTTGTCCATTTGAGATAATGGTCAAGGTATAAGTTTCGTTTATAACCGGTACAAAGTTTGAACAGGTGTAGATTCCTGTATTTGGTGTTTCTATAAAATTAAAAACAGTATTAGAACTATTTTTGATATAAACAACAGCTCCTGAAACTGCTGGTATTTTAGGATCAAAAAAATTCACCGTTGAGGTTAATTTTATGGTTTGTATATTTCCTTGACTTCCTTTTTGCCAGTTTATTGCTGCTTCAACTGCTAATCGAGGAGGAGCGGTATCAGTATCTACCTTAATCACTTCTTCGCAACTTGTAAATACAAAAGAGCTAACAATTAAGATTAATATAATTAGTTTTTTCATTTTTTCTATGTTTTATAAATGAGTGTTTTTTTAAAATTTAAAATTATAACTTACAGCTGGTACAATTCCAAAAATTGATGTTTTTACGGCTTCGTTTGCACCAGTATCGGTATTCTCTCTAAAGCTTACAGAGGCCGCATTTTTTCGGTTGTACAAATTATAAATACTAAATACCCATTCGCTTCTCCAGCTTTTGTTGCTATTGTGTTTTGGCGTTAATGTTGCTGCAATATCCAAATGGTTGAACGATGGTAGTCTGTTTTCGTTTCTCAATCCGTAAATAGGAATGGTCAGATCAAGGTAGCGGTATTGACCATTCGGATATGTTGTAGGTTGTCCGGTTTGGTAAATAAAGTTGGCGCCAAAAGTCCATTTTGGGTTTAAATAATACGATCCAGTTACTGCCAAGTTGTTTGTTTTATCATAAACTGTACTGTACCATTGTCCGTTGTTTATCCCTGTTTCCTGAGGTGTTCTTCCCGGTGTTTGTTGTTCTGATTTTGATAGGGTATAGGAAATCCATCCTGTTAGGTTTCCTTCATTCTTTTTGAACATAAATTCTAAACCATACGATCGCATTTGCCCGTTTAAGATTACTTGTTCAATGGCTTTGTTGGCAACTAGGTTGGCTCCATCTATATAATCCAATCGGTTTTGAACTTCTTTGTAAAAAGTACTAACCTCTGCAGAATAAGCTCCTTCTTTGATTTTTCTAAAATAGCCTACTGCAACTTGGTCAGCAATTTGTGGTTTTATATAAGTTCCGCTTGGGGTCCAAATATCCAGTGGAGTAGGAGAGGAAGTATTAGATAGCAATTGTAAATATTGTACCATTCTGTTGTAACTCACTTGAAATGAATTATCATCGTTGAGTTGGTAATCTACACTTAAACGAGGTTCTAAGTAATTAAAGCTCTTAATGACGTCATTCTTACCGTAATATTTTGTACCAATTGGAGTCGCTTTTTCATAGATTTGAAATTGGGAATTGAACAGTACGGGATTGTTATCCTCATACAAATTTACTGTTGATTCACCAATATTGTAAAATAAGCTATAACGTAATCCGTAATTGACATTAATCTTTTCAGAAACCTTTTGCTCAGCATTGATGTAAATAGCAGGCTCGAAAGCATATTTTTTCTCTAGTTGTTCGTAATTTATACCTGAGCTTTCAGAAGAAGGCTTGATGGTTCCGGGATTAAAATCATAATATAAACCATTTATACCATAATTCAGCTTTAATTTATCTGAGATATAACTTCTTAAATCGTATTTGATATTGAAGTTTTTGATACCTGATTTCCATTCAAATCCAACAAAATCAAGATCTAAACCGTAATAGTAATCACTATAGATCAATGATAAGTTTGAGAATAATTTGTCTGAGAATAAATGATTCCATCGGGTATTAAAAGTGGTGTTTCCGTAAATATTGGTAAAACTTTTATTTAACTCAAAAACGTCTCTACCAAAATAACCAGACATGTATAGACTATTACTGGCATTCAGTTTATAGCTTAATTTTGTATTAAGGTCATAAAAATAAGCAGAGTTGTCTTTTTGTTCTTCGGATAATTTCATGAATAAATGGGCATAAGATGCACGACCGGCAATAAGGAAGGATCCTTTGTCTTTTACGATTGGACCTTCGGCAAGAAGACGGCTGGTGATTAAACCAATTCCTCCGCTCATATGAAATTTATTGCTGTTTCCGTCTTTTTGATAAATATCTAAAACAGATGAAGCTCTTCCTCCATATCTGGCAGGTATTCCTCCTTTGTAAAGTTTTAAATCTTTTACGGCATCTGGGTTGAATATCGAAAAGAACCCAAAAACGTGTGATGAACTAAAAATTGATGCTTCATCCATTAAGATTAAATTCTGATCGGCAGCACCTCCACGAACATTAAATCCTGAGGCTGCTTCACCAGCATTGGTAACTCCGGGAAGTAATAGTATTGATTTGATAATATCTACTTCACCCAGTACAACCGGCATCTTTTTTATGGTGGCAACAGATAGTTTGTTGACACTCATTTCTGGTTTTCTGTTTTCGTTTTTACTGTCATTGCCTTTTATAACAATTTCCTGCAAGACATTTTCGGCACTGGAAAGTTTAAAATTCTTTTTGGTATTTTGATTTAAATCTATTGTTTCTTCAATAGTTTGAAATCCAACAGACGTAATTTGAATTGTGTAACTTCCTTTTGGAAGTGTGATAGAATAAAACCCATATTCATTTGTGATGGCGCTTGTTTTTAATTGGGGGATTAAAACATTTACACCAATTAAGGTTTCATTATTGTTAGCATCTGAAATGGTTCCGCTGAGCGTAAATTTTTCTTGGGAGAACGAATGTACTGTTGAGAGCAAGAGTACAAATAAAAGTATTATTTTTCTTGAAGTCATTGTTTGAATTTTCATGCAAAATAAATTGATTTGTTTTTAGAATGAATGATGATGAGTGTTAAACTTATGTTATTACTTGATCGTTTTTTGATGATGATTTTTGATGATGAAGTATTGAATTACGTACTACAATTTGGTCTTTTGTAGTTAACCAATTCGATTGTCTTAGGGGATTGTTTTTGGTATCATAGAATGTTTTTTTTAATTTTAGTTTGCAAATTTTATACTTATTTTAATGTGATAAGTTCGAGTTTATGAATCCGAATGCATTTTAGTGTTTTGATTGATAGTTAGTTGCTGTTTTTTGAATTCGGATGGGGTTATATTGGTTATTTTCTTGAAAGTGGTATTGAAAACTGTTTTGGAATTAAACCCAACTTCAAAACCAATTCCCACTAAATTGAAATGATTCATATTGGAATCAACCAAAAGTTTTTTTGCTTCTTCAATTCGATACCGATTAATGAACTGATAAAAATTTTCATTAAAACCAGTATTGATGGTATAGGAAAGTATGTGTGGTGAAGTGTTTAGTTGTGAAGCCAATTTTATTAAACTTAGTTCACAATCTAAAAATGGCTTTTCAACCTGCATTAGTATAAGTAAATCGATTTTTAGTTCTTCTAGTTTCTCATCCGTTATTAATTTTTTCTTAGTGTTGCTTTCTGATTTTGTTTCTTCGATTAGTTCAATGATTTCGTGTTTTTGAATAGGGGTAAAAGGAAATACTTCTTTTTGGCTTAACGAATGATAAGCAATAAAGTGGATTCCGAAAAAAAGCAAAACGTTTATGTATGAAAAACTTTTTGTTGATAAACCCAATAGGATATCTAAAGCCCAAAATAGAAGTAAGAAAACAATTCCTATTACAATATGTTCCAACCATTTTAGGTCGATGTTCTCTATATTAGAACTAAATAACCTAATGTTTTTTTGATGCTTATTCAGTATTCTGTATGAAAGTATACCGTAAGCAATTAATTGAATGGCAAACAATACAACAAAAAGTGTTGCTAAAAAAGGAGAGAAATAAATGAATTTATAATCAGGAAAATAAACTACATTACAAACCACGGTAATCAAAATAATTAATGAGACGATTCCGAAGCTAAAATGTAAAAAATCTCTTTTTCTCCACTTTCTGTCCGGATTTATGAAATGACATACACTTAGATAAAAGATAGGAGCCAAGACGAAGCTCGGGAAATTTAGGATTTGTGATGCAAATGTGTTTTTGATTTCTAAGTCTACAATTTTTAACGTGAAGTCCAGTGTGATTAAAAAAATGCTTAAAATAAAAAAACCAAACCATCTATTGGCTTTTATATTTACGTTATTTGGATTCCCAAAAATTAAAAAGGTCAATAAAAGTGTTGAGCCTGTGATTAATATTTCTATAAAATGATTCATATACTGAGAAAAAAAATAAAGAGTTTTCATAATAAAATTGAGAAGATATAACTTATAAATACCGATAATATTATATGTTTTGTAAAAAAAAACATCCATTTATGGCGGATGTTTTTCAATTAAAACTAGCTTATGTTTATCTTGGAGTCATCACTTTTATGCACTGCTTCTTCTTAGTTTTTTATATAGCAGATTACTATCTGTAGGCTTTAATGTATTGATTAATAAATACAATTTTGCCCTTGCCCAATTGGTAATACAGAGGCTATAACATCTTGACTAACTTTGCTGTCATACAGTTTTTCAATTGCCCAGCCAATTAAGTCAACTGCTGCCAAACAACCTGCTGCAGTACCAATGTTACCGTGAGTAACTAAATGACTGTCTTCAATTACGGTGACACCATAATTTTTTAAAGCTTCGAATGCAGTTGGATAAGTTGTTGCAGAAAGACCTTTTAAGTGTCCTAAAGCGGCAATAATTAAGGCTCCGGAACACATTGAGCAAATTATTTGTTTGTCCGGATTTAGTTTAAAACGGTCAAGATAAGTGTTGTCCTTAATTATTTTTCTTGTTCCGGGTCCACTTCCAAAAAATACAAAGTCTGCATCATTGCATTCTTCAATAAGTCCATGAGTCGTTAAGTCAAGACCACATATAGATTTATGTGATGCTTCTGTTCCAACGATTTTTACTTGAAATTGTTTGTCACGAAATTTAACCCGATTAAGCAAGTCCCATGCTAAATAGATGTCTATATCTGTGAATTCGTCGAATGCTACAATTACTGCTTTTTTCATATTGCAATTGTTTGTTTTTATAGTTGTTATATGGTTATCAATAAATTTCTATTGTGTGCGAAATGATTTTTTTCTAATCTAGAAATGATTGGTCGGTTTTATGCAATCGTTATTCTATTTTTAGTATTATGCGATTTTCTAATGTCCCTGAACTTACAAATCCAAGTCTTTCGTATATGGGTTCTCCCATTTTAGAAGCATTGAGAACACAATGATTACTATTGTTAATGATTGCTTCATCGATTAATCTTTCTGTTATGCTTTTTCCTATTCCTTTGCCTCGTCCGTCAGGAATAGTGCCAATCATATGAAAACCGGCATTGTTATCCGTGTCAAAATATACAATTCCGCAGCCATAGGCTTTTCCTTTTTCTTTGTAGATAAAATTTTTAACACGAGAGCTGTCTTTGCAAATGTTATAAATGATTTCACCATCAACTTTGTAGCCAAATGATTGTGAAGCAATTGTTGCAAATTCTAAGGCTTCAGCTTTGGTTTCTATTTGATGGATATTTGGATTTTTTGCATTTACATTCGTGTAATTTTTTAAGTCCAATGACATGTTTGTCTGTGTGAAAAGCAATTGGGTTTTGTCATGTATGGCTTGTGCTTTATTTTTATCAAGAGTGATAATACTGGGTAACAAGTCCAGGTTACTTAGGCGTATTACTTCATTATAGCTTTCTATTTTATCCTCGATAGAATAAATTCTTTTTGGCCAATCAGAACCAGAGACAGAAACCGCTTTGTAATTGGGAGAATGCGTATAAATATTGTTTTGTTGCCCGATGTAACTCCAGAATTCGAATAGGTTATTTGTTATTTTATCATTCATCTTTTTTGGTTCAATTCGTTTATTTATTCTTTACAATGCGCTCTTTTATAGTGGTTGCTAACGACTTTATAACTTTTGTTTTTTGATAGTTTTAGATATTCATTTTATTATTCTAGGCTATCGTCTTCCCAAATAACGGAACTTATTTTCCACCCAGTGCTTGTCTTGACAAACTGAAATAATTTATTACCATTACCTATAAATGAAGTTCCGTTAAGTTGTCCTTTCTTTTCAAATCTGGAAAATCGCTGAGCAATATTGCCAACTATCTTGGTTTCTTCGGAGGTTTCATATTCCATAAACTCAGTAAGTGTTCCATCTGAGAGTATTTTTTTTCTTGGCTCAATAAAGGTGTTTAGATTGTAAACCTCTTCATTGTTGGCATTCTTCTTTATTATTATAGTTTCAGGTAGGCAAATGGTATGAATAGTATTCCAGTTTGGTTTCTGTTGGTCGCTATTCGTGAAAATATTAAAAAAAGATTCGGTTAACTGGTCAATAAGTAATTTGTCTACAGAGACAGAATAGACTTGTAGTAACCGGTTTTTATTTTGGATTTCTTTGTAAAATCGCAGACCTAATTTCTCCAGAAGTTGGATAGAATTTGTATTCTCTTTTATCGTTGTTGCAAGAATATATTTGTGGCTGGAATTCTTTATAGCATCATTTAATATTGCAATTGAAGCTTCTTGAGCATATCCTTTTTTGGTGTAATTTGAAAGAAAAGCAAAACCTATATCATAATGGTCTAAATAATCACGTTTCATAAAAGTGATAATACCAATTGGTGTTTGTTGGCCTTGAATTCTTACAATCCAATAATTAGTATTTGGGTCGCTAATTATTTTTTGGATATATTCCTTTGCTTCAGTTATGCTTTTAATATTTCTATCCCCGATATACTTTATCCATTCATTGGTGTTTACTAGTTCCGAAATAAATTCAGCGTCATTTAAATCTATTTTATTTAGTAAAAGTCTGGGGGTGCTGTATGTATTTTGCATTGTTTGCGAGGTTATAGTCTGTTAGTTGTTTGTAGTACTGTCCTTCAGCTTGCCCTTAACTTCAGTTCGTCTAAAACTCTAACCAAACTAATTTTTGTTTTTCTGGAATTAAATATACCAAAAATCGCTTAATACATCGGGACAAATATATCGGGAGACGGAAATATAATTATGTTATTTTGCAATATTTTTTTAATTTTTAGTTTCTATTTCAATTATTTTTTTTCCCTTTTGTCCAAAATAATGAGTCAACAATTTCTCATATACTTTGTAGCCATCGTCTACATTTGTGAATATTACAATCCCTTTTTTAGATTTTGGGAAAAGGAAAAAAATAGTTTGAACGCCATTGTCTGCACCGCTGTGTGAAAGAGCGATTTCTCCGTTTCCTAAATCATAGATTTCAAAACCCAACCCAAAGTGTTTTCCGTTTTTAGTCTCTACTTGATTGGTCATCATGTCATCAAAAACCTTTTTAGACAACCCATCACTATTCATAACACTTACTAAAAATGTACCGTAATCCTCAATAGTTGTTAGTAGATCGTCTGCTGCATTTGCTGTGGTATTTTTGTATGTGTCATAAGCAACTCCTTTGTTATTATAACCAATTGCAAATCTGCTTTCATCGGTTTTTTTACTCCAAAAGAATTCGGTATCATGCATGTGCAAAGGCATAAATATTAATTCATTAGCTAATTGATCAAGTGTTTTATGGAATTTATGTTCTAATGCCTTTCGTAAATACTCTAATCCTTCACCTGAGTATTGATATTTAGTTCCCGGTTCAAATTGGAAATGCAGTTTTCCGTCTTTACTACTTCCTCTCCAATTCGAGAAGCCTGTTTGATGACTTAAAATAAGTCTTGTGGTCAATTTTTTGTGATTAGGATCTTTGCTAATATCTGGATCAATCCAATAATGATAAATAGGTTCATCTAAATCCCATTTTCCTAAACTTACTAGTTTTAAGGTGACTATAGCAGTTACTGGTTTTGTTAATGAAGCCACATTGAATATCGTGTTGTAAGGTGCACTGACTCCTTTTTTTAATTCACCAAACACTTTTACCTGTTGCAATTTGTTATCGTTAATGACTCCAATTCCTAAAGTAGGGATGTTGTTTTTGGTAAGCCATTTTTCGATTTCGGTATCATTATCAAAAAGCGATGATTTTGTTGTGTCGAGTAATTGAACCTGATGGTCGTAACTTAATGATTTTGTTAGTTTCCAAACACCATTTTCTAAAAGCCATAGATGAGTGAATTTTGCAGAACTGCCAAATACTTCTTTTTGTTTGTTTACCGTTTCATAAAATTGGTGAACTCCAATTTGGATTGCTCCATAAAGTTTGTCTTTTTTATAGAGTGGATAAATTTCTGTGCTTTCTGGAAGCAATTCTCTTCTGGATTGATAAGTCGTAGGGGAAATGCATAACCCATTTCGGAGATTGTGAAGAAACTGTTTTTTGTTTGAAATGCTGTCCTTATCATGATAAAATTCAAAGTTGTCGCTCAATAAGTTTTCAAATTGACTGATATCACAAGTATTGAATCCTACATTAAAAAGCAGACTGTCTTTTGAAATTATTGTTTTGAATAATTCCGAATTCTTTTCTACTTGAGAATGTCCCGCTTGCATGTAGAAAAGTAAGACCCCAATTAAAATTGCTTTTAGTTGGAAAATGCAGTGATTTGATTGATTCATTTTTGATTGATTGATTCTGCAATATTAGATCAAACATTATTTAAAGAATTGTAAAAAAGCGAAAATCTATCTTTTTTTTGAAAGAAAATACGAATCAGGATTGAACATTTTCGGAGTTATTTTCGCGAGGTCTTTAAAATCTTTTATAAAATGAGATTGATCAAAATATTTATTATTGAGTGCTATATTGGTTAGGTTATATCCCTCTGGAGCAGAGTGGGTCATTTGGTCTACCGATTTTCTGAACTTTAGAATTTTGATGTATTTTTTGATGGTAAGTCCCGTGGCACTTTTAAA
Organism: Flavobacterium aestivum; assembly: GCF_026870175.2. Taxonomy (NCBI): domain Bacteria; kingdom Pseudomonadati; phylum Bacteroidota; class Flavobacteriia; order Flavobacteriales; family Flavobacteriaceae; genus Flavobacterium; species Flavobacterium aestivum. The sequence continues at coordinate 2,292,567 of NZ_CP113977.2, forward strand.
TTTAATTTGCAATATTCTTTGGGAGGAATTCAACTTTTCTCCAATTTCTGAAACATTAATTTCTTCATTATGGAGCTGGATCAGTTCACATATTTTTTCGATTATATTTTTATTGGGGTTTAAAGAAAATAACTCTTCAAAATAATTGTTTATACAATCTAGCAATTGCGAAATAGTATTCTCTAAACTGGGCTCAATTATATCTTTGAAGGGGAGGTCTCTTTGGTTTATTTTAATTATAGCATTGCTAAAATTACTTAAATCGTACTTTGGAAACATCGATATGGTCCAAGCATGAAATTGCACTATTGTAATTTTAGTTTTCGGTTCAATATTAATTAATACGGTATTGGTCATTTGGGAGGAAAAATAAATTCCCTGATTTAATACATACTTTTTTTTACTTGTATGTACTTCTGCCGATTTACCACTTATAATTGCCAGGTTGAAACTACCATTTGGGACTATTAATTTGTTTTCAATTGGCGTCTCTCCAGTACTATTATCTAAGCACCATATTTTATTTACAAATCGTTCACATTTTTTGCTCACATAATATTCTGAATATAATTCCATTTTTTGGATAATTAGGGGTCAATGTTTTGTAGCCTAGGGAATCAATTGCAGAATACTTTGACTGAACGAAACTATGATTAAAAAGTAATTTTACTAAAGCTCAAATATAGTAAAATTCCTGCTAGAGAATCGAGCTTTTTGTTAATCATTTTGTTCGCTAAAATTGTCAAAATGTTATAAATAGGTAATTCAAATGTTAGTGGTTGTCTTAGTTGTCAACAGGTTCCCATAATTCTATCTTATTGCCATCGGTATCCATAATATGTATAAATTTTCCATAGTCATAAGTTGCAATACTGTCAAGTATGGTCACTCCATTTTCTTTGAGTTGTTTTACAAGTTCTTCAAGGTTTTGAACTCGGTAATTAATCATAAATTCTTTTTTGGATGGAGAAAAATATTCATCTCCTTTTTTGAAAGGACACCATTGAAGAGAGTTTATTTCATCAGGTTTGTTAATGTTTCTGGATTCAAAACTCGATGAACCCCATTCGTTGATTTCAATTCCTAAATTTTTAGTATACCAATCTTTCGTATCCTGCAGATTGTCTGAGAAAAAGAAAATACCGCCAATTCCTGTCACTTTTGGAGTTGTGCTATCAGTTTTGTCATTGTGATCTTCCATGTGGTTGTTTTTTGGGTGATTGAATTATAGTTTGCAAAAACTGTTATAATCGGGTTATTAATGATATATTTATTGTTGTTTCATTTCCATCGGTCGCGACTTGTCTCCACATAGTGTTTCCAAACATACGGCCAAGGGATTACAAGAGGTACAATAATTCCCATTAAACAGTTTTGTGCTGTTTCCAAATTTTCTGAGTCCATTTGACCAGTTAACCACAATGGGAGTGCAATAGTAATTAGCCATATTGATTTCCAAATTAGTTCAAAGAAAAGTATAGGCAACATTTTTAGCGGATTATGGATCCCTAAAAATGCCAAAATCGAGACTGCACCCAGTAAGCTGCAGCCTACTCCGTGCCAGAGTGGCCAAGGAGTTGGGTGCTGAATTATTTGCGGCCATATGGTGAATCCAAGTCCTACTGATATAAGAAGATAAGTTGCTCGCAGCAGATATAAGCGGAATATTGATACTTCATTCATTTTATGGTTTTTATGATTACGTGTTTGCTCTTCATAATTAGAATATGATCTTGAATAAGTTTCCTTATTTTCTTTGTATCTCATATCTGGTGTTCCATTTTATATTTAGCTAATATACCAAAAAAATCCTTACAATATCTTTATAGTGTTCTGAGTCAATCTATTGTGAGATAGAACACATTAAAAGTCTTTGTGAGGAACGAAGCAATCACACTAGACTGAGTAAGCTAAGGAATCATCATGATGGGTATGCGATATGAGATTGCTTCCCTCGCAATGACATGCGCATTTTGGATTGATTCTGCTAAAGTCTAGCCCTGATCGCAGTAGAAAGCCTTCCGAAGGAGATTTGTATTTTTTCTGGGCAAAAAAGAGCGACCAGCGCAAGCTCCTTTTTTGTTTTAGAAAAAAACAAAGCTGCGAGTAAGCTTGTAACGTAGAGCGGGAAAATGCTCCAAAAAAAAATGACACCCTTTCGGATGTCATTTTGATATATAGATTTTTCTAAAAAATTATTGGGCAGATAGCCCTGCATTTTTTAGGTACGGCTCTGTGCGCATGTCATGACCGATGAATTCTTTGAAAGCATTATTTAAATCTACACTGTTCCCTACAGATAAAATGTATTTTTTGAAACGCTCGCAGTTTGCTCTAGTCATACCACCATTAGCTTCCATCCAATCGAATGCATTGTAGTCTAATGTTTTTGACCAAGTGTAAGCATAATATCCAGCACAGTAATCACCTCCCCAAATGTGGGCAAAATATGGTGAGTGGTAACGAGTAGGAACTTCATTTACCAATAATCCGTATTTCTCTAAAGCTTCTTTTTCGAATACCAAGGTTGGTTTAAAATCAGATTCTTTTTCAACACTGTGCCAAGCCATATCTAGTGTTGCAGCAGCTAGAATTTCGGTTACATCATATCCTTTATTGAAGGTTTCGGCTTTCTTGATTTTTTCGATTAACTCTTGTGGTATTGGTTGTTTGGTTTGGTAATGAATAGCATAATTCTTTAAGATTACTGGATCTAATGCCGCATGCTCATTGATTTGAGATGGGAACTCTACATAATCTCTCGGTACTGAGGTTCCTGATAACGACACATATTCCTGGTTAGCGAACAATCCGTGTAATGTATGACCAAATTCATGAAACATGGTAATTACATCATCAAAACTGATTAAAGAAGGGTTTCCAGCTACTGGTTTAGAAAAATTGTAAACGTTTACGATTACTGGTTTTTGTTTTAGGTAATGCGATTGGCTTACCAAATTATTCATCCAAGCTCCTCCGTTTTTATTATCACGAGTGTAAAAATCTAAATAGTAGATAGCGATTGAAGTGCCTTTGTCGTCAAAAACTTCATAAACTTTTACGTCAGAGTTATATACAGGCAAATCTTTTCGCTCTTTGAAGCTGATACCATACATTTGTTTGGCCGCATAGAACACTCCTTTTTCTAACACGCTATTTAATTCAAAATACGGTTTAGTTTGACTTTCATCTAAGTCGTATTTTGCTTTACGTACTTGCTCAGCATAAAAATTCCAATCCCAAGGTTCAAGTTTAAATCCACCATTTTGAGCATCAATTAAATCTTGAATTTCTTTGGCTTCTACTTTAGCTTTGGCTACAGCTGGAGCGGCAATTTTGGCTAACAATTCCATGGCAGCTGCTGGTGTTTGTGCCATTTGATCTTGCAATTTCCACTCTGCAAAACTTTTCTTGCCCATCAAATTAGCTTTTTGCAAACGCAATTTTGCTGTTTTTTCTAAAATTTCTCGGGTATCACCTTCGTCATTTTTTTCAGCTCTAAACCAAGAAGATTTATAGATTTTTTCTCTTGTAGCTCTGTTTTTTAAGCTTGGTAACAAAGGTTGTTGGGTAGTATTCAACAATCCTATTAGGTATTTATTTTCGTAACCCGCTTCTTTAGCTTTTAGTTTTGCAGCTTCAATTTCGGCAGCGCTCAAACCGTCTAAGTCGGCAGCATTATCAAATAAAACCGCACCATTTTTTCTGGCTAATAATAGTTTATTGTTAAAAAGAGTATTTAGACTGGCTAACTCTTCATTGATTTGCTTCATTTTAACTTTATCTGCTTCCGATAAATTAGCACCTGCTAATTCAAATTGTTGCAAATAGAATTGTGTCAGCTTTTTGTCTTCTCCTTTTAATTTATTCAAATCGATTGCTTTGAATCGATTGTACAGCTTGCTGTTTAAATAAATTTTGTCATTGTGTCCAGAAAATATCGGAGCATATTCTGCTTCTATAGCTTGTAGGGTTGGATTAGTGTTTGAACCTGTTAGGTTATAAAAAATACCAGTCGCTCTTTTTAAATCTTCTCCGGAAATTTCTAATGCCAAAACAGTATTCTGAAAGGTAGGTTTTGCAGGATTATTGGCAATTGCATCAATTTCCTGATTTTGAATTTTTAAACCATACTCAAAAGCCGGTTTAAAGTTTTCGTCTTTTATTAAACTAAAATTTGGTACTTGATACTGTAAAGTACTTTTTTGCAATAACGGATTTGTCATTTTTACAGAACTGTTTTGTGCATGTATTGTTTCTGGTTGCAAAGCAGCAACTAAAATCAATGAACCTGCAATGAATATTTTTGAGAAAACTTGCATAATTAATTAATGTTTAATTTTTGGGGCTAAAAATAGTCAAAAAAAGAGATGGTGTAACGAAATATCAATTAAATCCTAGATTATTGTTCTTTTTGGAAGTATTTCGTATCAGGTTTAAAAACATAATAATTCTTTTAAAATATATTTTATATTTGTTTACCATTTAAATAAATAGCTATTTATGAGTTCTATATACAACAAAGCCGATAACGATGCAATATTAAACCGAATCAATGCTCTTACACCTGAAAGCAAGGCGCTATGGGGAAAAATGGCAGTTGACCAAATGTGTAAACATTGTACAAGTACTATTCTTGTGGCATTTGATAAACAAGAAGTGAAATCAAATTTCCTGATGCGGTTTTTGGGAAAATTGTTAAAAGATAAAGTTTTTAATGGGGGAGACTTAAAGAAAAATAGTCCAACAGCTAAAGAGTTTGTATTCAAGGACCATTATAATCTTGAAAGTGCCAAACAGGAATTGATAGATAATTTTAGTCAGTTTGCTCAAGGGCACCAAGTGATAAAAGTAATGGATCATCCGTTTTGGGGAAAAATGACTTACGAAGATTGGGACAAACTGATGTGGAAACACATTAATCATCACTTGACGCAATTTGGAGTTTAAATAATGTTGGCCAATGGCAATCATAAGACATAAGTATTTTTTTCTGTCCTATTCCGAAGAGCATGAGCAAGCGGAATGGGCTGCATATTATTTGACTGGAGGCAGCAAGCAACAACATAGTTTATCAAGACCATATTTTTCGCAAGATCCTTTGGTAGATACTGATTCTGCACATTGGAAAAACTACAAAGACTCGGGATTTGACAAAGGCCATTTGGTTCCTGCTGCCGATATGAAATTTTCTGAGGAGGCTTATAATGAAACTTTTTATACCTCGAATGTAGCCCCACAGAATAGAGCTTTTAATGCTGGTGTTTGGAATAGATTGGAACAGAAAATTCGCTATTGGGCTGATAAATACACAGCTCTTTTTATAGTTACCGGGAGTATTTTACATGATAATCTGGTTACTATTGGCGAGGAAGAAGTGTCGGTTCCTGATTATTTTTTTAAAATTGTGGTTCGGGTACAAAACAACGGTTTGGTTATGATTCCTTTTTTGGTACCCAATAAAAAATCCGATTTGCCTCTTTATACTTTTGCAACCACCATCGATGAAATAGAACGAATTACCCAAATTGATTTCAATCAGAAGTTGTCTGAAAAAATAGACGAAAAAATAGAAAAAGAGTTGAATTACAAAGAATGGAGTTTTTACTAACTTATCCCTATTTAGAAATCTACTATAGATTCTGTGTTTAATTTGTACCTTTGTCGTTCTTAAAAAAACAAAATGAGAATTGATATTATTACCGTATTGCCAGATTTACTAAAAAGTCCCTTTGAAGCTTCGATCATGAAACGCGCCATAGACAAAGGACTTGTAGAAGTTCATTTTCATAATTTAAGAGATTATACAACAAACAAACAAAAGAGTGTAGATGATTATCCTTTTGGTGGAGGTGCCGGAATGGTAATGACGGTACAGCCAATTGATGCTTGTATCACTCATTTGAAAAGTGAGAGAAGCTACGACGAAATCATATATATGTCACCGGACGGGGAAACTCTAAATCAAAAAATGGCCAACACTATGTCTATGTATGAAAACATCATCATACTTTGTGGTCATTATAAAGGAGTAGATCAACGTGTTCGCGATCATTTTATTACTAAAGAAATCTCTATTGGAGATTATGTTTTATCTGGTGGTGAATTAGGAGCGCTGGTATTATCAGATGCATTAATTCGATTGATTCCTGGTGTTTTGAGCGATGAAACGTCGGCCTTGACGGATAGTTTTCAAGACGGATTGTTGTCAGGACCTATCTATACACGTCCTGCAGATTATAAGGGATGGAAAGTTCCTGATGTTTTATTGAGCGGCCATTTTGCCAAAATAGACAAATGGAGAGAAGATACAGCTTACGAACATACAAAGAACAGAAGACCAGATTTGTTGGAAGAGTCATAAAAGTTTACAGCTTTCTGAAAACTAAAAATGAATGATTTTAATCTAAAGCGTATTTATAATATTAGGAATTATATTGAGATGCATTATAACGAAATCATCTCAATAGATTCTCTCGAAACTATTTCCTGTTACTCGTACAGAAATTTGCAGCGTATTTTTTATTCTTTATTTAATGAAACAATTGGCGCTTATCAAACGCGATTGAAAATAGAGAATGGATATAAAAAGCTTTTGTATTCCAATAAACAAGTTTCAGATATTGCCCTTGAAGTGGGATTTGCCGATGTGCAATCTTTCTCGAAAACTTTCAAAAAACATTTCAATTGCTCCCCCTCATTGGCTCGAAATCAAAAAGAGCTTTTATTGAATGATGTTCATCCTCAGCAAGTCATTGCTTGTGTTTTAAAACCCGAAATAGTTTTTATTCCAGAAATAACAGTTTATTATTCGAGTTGCAAAACTTCTTATGTCAATTTAGAAATAGAAAGCCTTTGGGATACTATATTAAAGAATGAATTCTCAGAGACCAACGCAGAATTCTTTGGCGTTATAGCCGATGATATTTTGATTACTGAAAAATCCAAATGCACATACGACGCTTGTATTGCGACTGATACCATCATTAAAAATCTCCCAACGAAAAAGATTTTTGGAGGTAAGTATGCTCGGTTTTTTCATCAAGGAGCCTATGACACTTTAGAAGAAACCTATCAACAAATTTACGGAGGGTGGTTTTTGGATAATGATTTTCAGTTCTCACATTCACCTGTAATTGAACAGTATCTAAAAAACGATGCAAATTGTGACAAGGAATCCGATTATCTTACGGCTATTTTTATTCCGCTTATTTAATTTGTCCATTTTGGACAACAGCTTGATTACTATTTAGAAATACATTTGCCCCGTCAAGCTACTAGTACTAAATGACACTAAACGTTTTAATTTACAAACAAACTCAAAAACATAAGATGAACAAATTATTTATAATCCCATTATTATTTCCTTTATTCACTTCTTGTCAGGAAGATGCTGTAACAGCAACGCCATCAGTACCAGATGAATCAATAAAAACCGAAATTATGTACACTATGCCCGAAGAATCAGCTCCGCACGAAGGAACATGGTTGCAATGGCCTCATCAATATCAATACGGTATTGAGTATAGAAGTGATTTGGATGATACTTGGGTTGCTATGACCAAATCATTAACAGGAAGCGAAAAAGTACATATTATTGCCTACGATGCTACTGAAAAAAGCAGAATCACTGCCTTATTAGAAACCGCTGGAGTTTCTTTGTCTAATATTGATTTTAAAATTTATAAAACAGATGATGTTTGGGTAAGAGATAATGGTCCTATTTATGTAAGAGATAAAAACAATCAATTGGTAATACAAGATTGGGGTTTTAATGGTTGGGGCAAAAAAGCCGCTTTCGGGAATTGCAATACCATACCTACGCAAATTGCAACGGATCAAAAAACAACAGTTGTCGATTTAAATTCTGTAATGATTAATGAAGGAGGAGCTGTAGAAATAGATGGAAACGGAACCTTATTGGCCACCAAGAGTGCTATTCTAAATTCGAATCGTAATCCTGGAATGACCCAATTGCAAGCCGAAGCAAATTTCAAAAAGTATTTAGGGACAACGCATTTTATTTGGTTGGAAGGTAAAGCAGGAAGAGAAATTACAGACATGCATATTGATGGTTTTGCACGTTTTGGCAATACAAATACAATTGTAACAATGAATGAAGACGATTTGTTGTATTGGGAAGTACCACAAAATGACATTAATACTTTATATAATTCAAAAGACAAAAACGGCAAAAGTTATACTTTCCTAAAACTGCCATTATCTAAGAATGATGTTGTAACAACTTATGGTAAAAAATTAGGATACAAAGGTTCTTATGTAAACTATTATATCGGAAACACAGTTGTTTTAGTTCCTAATTATAATGATCCTAATGATGCTGTTGCTAATCAATTGATACAAAGTTTGTATCCTACTAGAAAAGTGATAGGTATTGATGTTCGTAATTTATATGCCAATGGAGGTATGATTCATTGTGTAACTCAACAGCAGCCAAAATAGAGTTTTTTGTTTCAGGTTTCAAGTTTCAAGTTGTTCTGCTTTTTGGGTATAACCTGAAACTTGAAACCTGAAACAAAAAAAAAACAACCTAACCATCATTTTATCAGTAGCTTAAAATAATTTATAATTTATAATTCATAATTTACAATTATTTTTTACATTTGCAGCCGAATTTAGATTAACCTCTGGCGAAGTACGCGAATGTTGATTTGATAAAAACCATAATAAAAAAACATCATGGCAGATTTATTGAAATTCGTTCAAGACGAATTCGTAACAAGAAAAGATTTCCCTGAATTTGGAGCTGGAGACACAATCACAGTTTACTACGAAATTAAAGAGGGTGAAAAAACAAGAACACAGTTTTTTAAAGGTGTTGTAATTCAAAGAAGAGGTTCTGCTAACACAGAAACTTTTACAATCCGTAAAATGTCAGGAGCTATTGGAGTAGAGCGTATCTTCCCAGTAAACTTGCCAGCTTTGCAAAAAATTGAAATCAACAAAAAAGGTGCAGTTCGTAGAGCTAGAATTTTCTACTTCAGAGAACTTACTGGTAAAAAAGCTAAGATTAAAGATAAAAGAAGATAGTTTACTATTTCTTGAAGATAAAAGTCCCAACATTGTTGGGACTTTTTTTTTGATACTTTTTTACCCCTAAAATCTCTAATTTGAAAAATAAGTGGCGCTAAAAATATCAAATTCAAAATAAGAGATCAGAAACCTCTAAAGATGTTATTTTATGCCTAAAAACCAACACCAATTACGGCTGATTTTTATATATTTGTGAGCCTTATTTCAATCGATAAAATTATATTTAAGGTCCTAATAAATAGTGATTTAGATTAAAAATAAAAAAATGACACAAAAAGCAAAAATTTTTTACACACTTACAGATGAGGCACCTTTATTGGCTACTTATTCTTTTTTACCTATTGTTCAAGCATTTACTTCTACTTCGGATATTGAAATTGAAACAAGAGATATATCGCTTGCAGGACGAATATTATCTAATTTTCCTGAATTTTTGAAAGATGATCAAAAAACAGGAGATGCTTTATCAGAATTAGGGAAATTAGCGACTACCCCAGAAGCTAACATTATAAAATTACCAAATATTTCTGCTTCTGTGCCACAATTGAAAGCAGCTATTGCTGAATTGCAAGCACATGGTTATGCTTTACCAAACTTTCCGGAAGATCCGCAAAATGATGAAGAGAAAAATATAAAAGCTAAATATTCTAAAGTTTTAGGATCTGCAGTTAACCCTGTTTTACGTGAAGGAAACTCAGATCGTAGAGCACCAAAAGCCGTTAAGAATTATGCTAAGGCTAATCCACACTCTATGGGAGCCTGGTCATCAGATTCAAAAACTTACGTAGCTTCTATGGAAAGCGGTGACTTTTACGGAAGTGAAAAATCAACCACAGTTTCAGATGCTACCGATGTAAAAATTGAATTCGTTGGAAAAGATGGAGTAAGTACAGTATTAAAAGCAAGTACGCCATTAAAAGCGGGTGAAATCATTGATAGTTCAGTTCTGAATGTAAACGCTTTAAAATCTTTCGTTGCCAAAACAATCAAAGAGGCCAAAGAACAAAATATTTTGCTTTCTGTTCACTTGAAAGCAACCATGATGAAGGTTTCTGACCCTATTATTTTTGGTGCTATTGTAGAAGTATATTTTGCTGCAGTATTCGAAAAATACGCTGCGTTATTTGCTGAGTTAAATATTGATACTCGCAATGGTTTAGGTGATGTTTATGCAAAAATTGCAGGACATCCTATGCAAGCCGAAGTTGAGGCTGCCATAAATCAAGCTATAGAGAATGGACCGGCTTTGGCCATGGTAAATTCTGATAAAGGAATAACAAATCTTCATGTTCCTTCGGATGTGATTGTAGATGCGTCTATGCCTGCAATGATTCGTACTTCTGGACAGATGTACAACAAAGACGGAAAACAACAAGATACTGTAGCTATCATTCCAGACAGATGTTATGCTGGAGTTTATACAGCTACGATTGATTTTTGTAAAAAACACGGTGCTTTTGTTCCTACTACAATGGGAAGCGTTCCAAACGTAGGTTTGATGGCGCAAAAAGCAGAGGAATATGGATCACATGACAAGACTTTCCAAATGCAAGGAGATGGAGTAGTACGTGTTGTTGATGCAAACGGAACTGTTTTGATGGAACAGTCTGTTGAGAAAAATGATATTTTCAGAATGTGTCAAGCAAAAGATGCTCCAATTCAAGACTGGGTAAAACTAGCTGTAAACAGAGCACGTTTGTCTAATACACCAGCTGTTTTCTGGTTAGACGAAAACAGAGCACACGATAGAGAATTGATCGTTAAAGTAAAAAAATATTTAAAAGATTACGATACTACCGGTTTAGATATTCAAATCTTGAATCCTATTGAAGCAACAAACTTTACATTAGAAAGAATCATCAAAGGATTAGATACTATTTCGGTAACAGGAAATGTATTGCGTGATTATTTAACGGATTTATTCCCAATTTTAGAAGTGGGAACATCAGCAAAAATGTTATCTATTGTTCCGTTAATGAATGGTGGAGGTTTGTTTGAAACTGGTGCAGGAGGATCAGCTCCAAAACACGTTGAGCAATTTATAGAAGAAGGATATTTACGTTGGGATTCTCTTGGAGAGTTTTTAGCTTTAGGTGCTTCATTAGAGCATTTAGGTCAAACATTAAACAATTCAAAAGCAATTGTTTTGGCAGAGACATTAGATGTAGCTACAGAGAAATTCTTGGCAAATGATAAATCTCCATCTCGTAAAGTGGGTGAAATTGACAACCGTGGATCTCATTTTTATCTAGCAATGTATTGGGCAGAAGCATTGGCAGCTCAAAATAAAGATGCAGATTTAAAAGCTATTTTTACGCCTATCTCAACTGAGTTTATTGCGAATGAAGCTAAAATTAACGCTGAGTTAATAGGTGCTCAAGGAAAACCACAAACGATTGGGGGGTACTACCAACCTAATCCAGCATTAACCAATACGGCAATGCGACCAAGTGAAGCTTTTAATGCTATTTTGTCTAAGATTAATATCTCAGCAAAAATTTCTTAAACAAATCGCTTTATATATAACAAAAGACAACTGGAAACGGTTGTCTTTTTTTATGCTTTAGACTTAATTGCAGATTATCTTGATGAATGAACTAATCAAGCTATTAAGTAAAGGCATTTGCAAGAATTGTTCTTATTAGACTATTTTCCTTTATTATCGTTTTTTGTGTTTAGGGAATTACGGTTAATAAAGGCTCTGCTTAATTGAGCCATACTAATTTGTGCGTGCTTTTATTCGACAGGGATGTCACTCCATTTTTCAGCTAGTTTGTTGAGGTTGGCTCGCATTAAATCATCAGGTGTCATTGCAATTCGGATTTCGCAATGGGCTTCAAAATTTAAAAACCAAGGTTCACAAATGGCAGGTATAGCTGAAGCATCAGGAATTTCAACAACCATAACAGCACCTCGATTTCCATCTTGTTCAGAAAAATAAATACTTTCAGGTTTTATATCATCAATTACTCTACCAAGGATATCACCGGCAGTACCATTTCTAACCATTGAGTTGAAAGGCTCAATAGGCAGGATAACATTAAATAACATTTTCATTGCAATAAAATTTAAGGTTAATAATAAAGTTAAAGGTACAAAATATACGTGTTATTATTATATGTAACTACTTGATAATTACTGGTTAATGTGTTTTTTGGTTCTGAAATAACTAAAGTCTATATTGAGTAATTTAGGTTTGTAATTTTATAAAAAAGTTGTAAGTTTAATTTTATATTCATTAAAAATCTGAAACATAATAGAATTGCTAAATTTTCTAATTTATTTTGTAAATTTGCTCTTCAATAAAAAAATAAACGTAATGGAAAACGGAATATACGCTAAATTTAACACCGCTAAAGGAGCGATTTTAGTAAAACTAACACATGATTTAACACCTGGAACTGTAGGGAACTTTGTAGCTCTTGCAGAAGGTAATATGGAAAATAAAATTAAGCCTCAAGGAGTTAAATTCTATGACGGATTAACTTTTCATAGAGTAATTCCAGATTTCATGATTCAAGGAGGTTGTCCTCTTGGTACAGGTACTGGTGACCCAGGTTACAAATTTGATGATGAGTTTCATCCAGCTTTGAGACATGATGGTCCAGGAGTTTTGTCTATGGCAAATGCAGGTCCAGGTAGTAATGGTTCTCAATTTTTTATCACTCACGTTGCAACACCATGGCTTGATGACAAGCATACTGTTTTTGGAAACGTAGTAGAAGGTCAAGATGTTGTAGATGCTGTAGCTCAAGGTGATGCTTTAGAATCTGTAGAAATTATCAGAGTAGGTGAAGAGGCTCAAAAATGGAATGCAATTGAAGCTTTCGTTGGATTAAAAGGAGCTCGTCTAAAACGCGCTGCTGCTTTGAAAGCAGAATCAGAAGCAAAAATGGAAAAATTAGCTGCTGGTTTTGAAAAAACAGAAAGTGGTTTACGTTACCAATTCATTCAAAGAGGTGAAGGTAAAAAAGCTGAAAACGGAAAAACGGTTGCTGTTCACTATGAAGGTTCATTAGAGAATGGAAAAGTTTTTGATTCTTCTTACCCAAGAAAAAAACCAATTGAATTTAGATTAGGACAAGGTCAGGTAATTGAAGGTTGGGACGAAGGTATTGCTTTATTACAAGTTGGAGATAAAGCTCGTTTCGTTATACCATCAGATTTAGGTTACGGACCAGCTGGAGCAGGTGGAGTTATTCCTCCAAACGCTATTTTGATTTTTGACGTAGAATTAATGGACGTAAAGTAATTAAGTCTTCATTGATTATATAAATAAAAATCCCAAACTCTAGAGTTTGGGATTTTTGTTATAATTTATTTTTTTAGTTTTATCATAGTATATGTGCCAGCCCTAATAATTCCATCTTTGGGCATTGGTGTGCCTTCTTTAACAGCAACAGGTCCTGTATACCAAATTTTTGCTATGATTGCGTCTCTACCATCTACAGTTGTTTTTCTAATATCGATTTCTCCTATGTTGTGGGGTGTGGTATCTCTAAAACCAAGCCTTAATCGCTTTTCATCAGCTCTACAGTCGTCACAACCCAATGTGGTTCCGGTTAAAACTCTTTCTCCTCTTATATGGTTTGAATTGCTAGTTGGAGTTAATTGACTTAATGTATTCACCTTTTCAACTCCGTTTTCGATCAATTGGTATTCTCCAGCAATCAAATCTTCGTAGAATTGACCATTTCTGGAAGTCATAATGTTTTTTTGTAATTTTATTTTAAATGAGGTAGTGCCATTGGTATATAAATAAGTACCATCATAACCGTTTAACACATTCTTGGTGTCTTTGTAATAAGCACCTTTTACACCAATAAAGTCTTTTTTCGGCGTTGTTATATCAAGCACTGGACTTTGTGCCATACAGCTGTTTATAAGAATAAAAAATACTGCAAAATTAATATAGTATTCAATTTTTCTCTTCAAGGACATAATCGTTTTACTTTTACAAGACATTGCAAATAGTACTACACATCCTAAAAATATTATTTCTTTCATGGTTTTATAAGCTCGCTTTTTTATAAAAAATCCCCAAATCATTATAACTTGGGGATTTTTGTTGCTTGATTTATTTTTTTAGTTTTATCATAGTATATGTGCCAGCTCTAATAATTCCTTCTTTGGGCTTTGGAGAGCCTTCTTTAACAGCGATAGGCCCTGTATACCAAATTTTTACTATGATTGCGTCTCTACCATCTACGATTGTTTTTCTAATATCGATTTCTCCAACGTTCTGGGGTGTGATATCTGAAAAACTAAGCCTTAATCTTTTTTCATCAGCTCTACAGTCTTTACAACCCAATGTGGTTCCGGTTAAAACTCTTTCTCCACTTATATTGTTATTGTTACTTGTTGGAGTTAATTGACTTAATGTATTCACCTTTTCAACTCCGTTTTCGATCAATTGGTATTCTCCAGCAATCAAGTCTTCATAATAAAAACCATTCAAGGAAGTCATGATGTTTTTTTGTAATTTTATTTTAAATGATGTAGTGCCATTGGTGTATAAATAAGTACCATCATAACCGTTTAACACATTCTTGGTGTCTTTGTAATAAGCACCTTTTACACCAATAAAGTCTTTTTTCGGCGTTGTTATATCAAGCACTGGACTTTGTGCCATACAGCTGTTTAAAAGAATAAAAAATACTGCAAAATTAATATAGTTTTTCATAATTATTTGTTGTTTATGTACATGGTACAGGGGTTGCTTTATTTGTTGCTTTATTAATCTCTAGTTTATCCCATTTGGTAAGGGCGTCATCTGCTTTGTAAATGGTTATCCCGAAAGAGCCAAATTGCTGTAGAAAACTCTCTTCTAGCGCTCCGTTACTTTCGTCATATTGAACTGCTTGCTGATCATGAATCTTTTTAATTTTTTCATCGTCTGTCGAACTATTATATTTAGGATTATCCCAAACTGCATTTACTTTGCTGCTTAATGCAGCAATGTCATCCACCCTAATAGCATAACTATTTACTTGCCCTGCATTATTTTTAGCAATCAGCATTACAAAAACATCCTCTTTTCTACTAGGGCTTGCCTCATTATAAGCATCTTTTAGAAGTTTTACATCTCCAAAAGAAAACATGGCGTAACCATCTGATGGATGAGAATGTGCACCGCCAATATAAGTAGAACCAATTGATATTGGAACTGCAAATTGGTTAGGCGATACTATCTGTATGTATTCATATTTAAAAGTCTCATCGGGATTCATAGTTTTTTTTACTTCTACTCCATATTCCTTATCATTCACAGCAGCCATTACTTTTGCTTTTAACCAATCTATACTTGGTTTCATATTACCAGCTTTTGTAGCATCTGTTAAGCCTTTCATTTTATTACAAGGATCTACTGGTTTTGGAGTGGGAGCTGAACCACCGCCACCATTGCCACCAACAGGTGAAGTATATCCTCCTGGAGTTGTTCCTCCGGTTACCGGATTACGAGGCATATAGACCACTGGCGTTCCAGTACCGGGAGTGGTGATAACAACTGGTCTTAGCGGTATAGGATTTCCGCCACCGCCATCAGTATTGCAATCCCCATCTTGACAAGGAAGAATAGGTGGTGCTTTACCAGTAACTTTGGTTTGTGCAATTCCATTTTCTACTACCTGATTATCCACAAATTTAGCAGCTTTTACAAATCCCGTCTTTAAATCCCAAGTACTCATATATCCGTTAAAATTTCCTCCATCGATAGATTGGCTATTGGATGAAGCATCCTTGTCCGGATATATTTCAAACAAAAGAGCTTTATAATTACGTTCTCCTAATTTGTAAATATACAATTCCTGCGACCAGATTTCATCTGCATTTTTCTTTGATTCAATAACTGGTACAATAATCGTCTGTGTTCCGTCTACTGATTTTGTAATACTCGCTTCACTCCAGTCGTATTCTATATCTTGAAATAAATCATAATTGCTACCATTAGATTCATATTCCTTAAACCATCTTTTGGCTGATGAAATTGTTTTTTCCTGATATCCTTGCTCATCCATTTCTAACTTTTCGGCTTCGCAATTTACCATCAGTATAGCAATACTAAAAACAAAAATAGCCTTAATTGCATTTTTAATTCTCATTCTTATACTTATTTCACCTTTTCATTTCGCATTTTGCTGGGCAGAATTGGTTTTTTGTTAGTCCCATGTTTCTTAAGTTTATAAATGATTCAATCATTCATTAAATCTCTTTATTATTTCTTATGATTGTCCTTAGTAATATAAACAGTATTAAGCTACTTTTTTTATTAAAAAAGAACGAAAATACGTATTTTTTGCTCAAAGACAATCTTTAATCTTAATTTTTAAAAAAAAAAATAAAAACCTGAAAATCTTATACTTGTAAAACCATTAGATAAACAATGGTATCACTTCTTGCACAGAAGCTGGTTTTTGAAATGGGTTTAGTATTGCTTACATTCTTACTCCAAAAACAGTTTACTGCTTGTACTAAAGCTTTTTTGGACAATAATGCCGTATTGTTTGTTGTTTTCATAATTTGATTTTTTGGTTGATACTTATCCGAAAAATTGTATTTTTGTTTATTGCACGCAAGTAAAGGAGATAATATTTCTTACAATACCAATAAGAATTGTATCTTACTAAGGCAAACTTGTTTTATACCAAACCATATTATTTTAAAGAATTTTTAAATACCTTTGAGCTATGAGTACAACAGCAAAACCAAAACATATAGGCCGAAATATTAGCCGAATCAGAGAGCTTAGAGGAATGAAACAAGAAGCATTGGCTTTCGCCATTGGGGTAAGTCAACAATCTGTTTCTAATATTGAAGCTAGCGAAACTGTAGACGAAGAAAAACTACATGCAATTGCTGAAGTATTAGGTGTTACTGTTGAAGCTATTAAAAACTTTTCAGAAGAAGCAATTTTGAATATCATCGGAAATACATATCATGTTGATAATTCTTCTGCAGTAAATTACGGTTGTACTTTTAATCCATTAGATAAATTAATTCAAGCTCATGAAGAACAAATAAAACTTTACGAGCGTTTAGTTCAAGCAGAAAAAGATAAAGTAGAATATTTAGAAAAATTATTAAAAGGAAAATAACCTTTTATAGAATTATATTAAAACAGAAAAGAGACCTATATGGTCTCTTTTTATGTTTTTAATCTGTAATCACTTCCATTTAATGTTACAGCCTATACTCGGTTTTTGAGGTTCTTTTAAGCTTCTGTTGTAAATTAAGGCATCTATGGCACCTCTTAAATCACTACCGCTTAATGGGATTCCGTTTCCGCGTCTGGAATCGTCTAGTTGACCTCTGTAAAATAATTTATCCTCTGTGTCAAAAAGGAAAAAGTCTGGTGTGCAAGCGGCATCATATGCCTTGGCGACTTCTTGGCTTTCATCATATAAATAAGGAAATTCTATTTTGTTACGGAAAGCAAACTCAGTCATTAATTCAGGTGCATCTTGTGGGTATTTTGAAATATCGTTGCTTGAAATAGCAATTGTTCTAACGCCCTGTACTCGGTAATCATTAGCAATTTTTACGACTTCTTCAATAACATGATGAACAAAAGGGCAATGATTGCACATAAAGATGACCAAAGTCCCTTTTTGACCTTTTAAATCATCATAGGAATATTCAAAATTTGAATTAGTATCTTTTAACTTGAATTTTGGAGCCAAAGTTCCAAGTGGAGTCATATTTGATTCGGTTCTTGCCATTTTAATAATTTTACTTCCTTTCTATAAAAAAAGTGAAGAGGTTTTAATTTTTAAAATTAATAAAAAGGATTGTTTCTAAATGAAAAAGTTTAAATTTAATCGCCGAAATAATTGTTGAGTTTCTAAGTTAGAAAAAGAAAAAACTTAGAATCTTAGCTGCTTAGTATCTTAGTAACTTAAAAAAAATATGAATTTAACTTGGTCAGAATTTGAAAGAGTAGAAATGCGTGTGGGAACAATAGTAGAAGTTAATGATTTTCCCGAAGCCCGCAAGCCTGCTTTTCAACTCACAATTGATTTTGGAACTACAATCGGAATCAGAAAAACATCAGCTCAGATCACAAAACGATACCAAAAAGAAACATTGCTAAATAGGCAAATAGTTGCTGTTGTTAATTTCCCTAAAAAACAAATAGGGAAGTTTATGAGCGAATGTTTGGTTCTTGGTGCTGTAGGCGAGGAGGGAGACGTAATTTTGCTTGCTCCCGATTTTAAGATTGAGAATGGTTTGCGAATAGGGTAGTGTTTAGTGTTATTTCTTGAATAGCTCAATATTGGCTTTTATTTTTACTTCTTCGCCTACTAAAAAACCACCGGTTTCAATTGCAGCATTCCATACCAGACCAAAATCTTTTCTGTTTATTTTTCCTTTCAGTTGCAAACCTGCCTTAGTATTCCCCCAGGGATCTGTGTTGGTGCCTAAATATTTTATTTTTAAAATGGTTGGTTTTGTGACTCCTTTAATGGTAAACTTACCTACTAATTCAAAAATAGCATCACCAGTTCTTTTAAATTTGGTTGAGTTGAAAGTAATTTTTGGAAATTTCTCGGCATCAAAGAAATCGGCACTTTTTAAATGAGCATCTCTTTTTTGGTCATTAGTATCGATGGAATCAACATTTGCAGAAAAAGAAAACTCCGCATTTTCAAAATTTTCTTCCGCTTCAACGGTTCCTTGAATCTCGTTGAAGGTTCCGGTTAAAGTTACAATTTCGAGATGTTTAATTTTGAAGTGTACTGCTGAATGTATTGGGTCTATTTCCCATTTTGTATTTTCCATAGCTCATTTTTTTAGGGGGTTGGAATTTCTTTTGTTAGTGGTATTTTGGGTGTATTATAGATTGGAAATTAGGATTGGTTTACAGTTCTATTATTCTGATTTAATGCCATGTTGTATTTACAAATTGACGCAAATGGAAACCCTGTTTTGATGAACTCCATTTGCATCAAATGTTATATCATTATTTAGCCTGTGTTGTTGCCCGTAAGCAAAACAATTGGGAATAAAGAAAAAGTTAGTAATCTTATTTTTTCTTGTTTTTAGCAGCTACATAAGGATGTTCCTTTAATTCTACCAGTAAAAATTTTACTGCTACAGGACCAGCGTTCTCTGTAATGTGGGGACGTTCAGGAGCACTGACACCGGCCATTCCTGGTTCAAGAACAAATGATTCTTCTTTACCGTCTTGATAATGAATCATTAATTTTCCACTGGTAAGTGCGTAAAAGAAATGAGCTGGGTGGGTATGCATATCACTTTTTTCTCCAGGCTCAAGTGTAATCTCTGTCGCTCGCAAGAAAGTCGTGTCTGCTAAAACATGGTTCATCTTTGGGTTTACATTTTTCCATTCTTGAGCCGTAGCGTTGAATGTAAATAGGAAGAGTATAAATGCGCCTCCAGTAATAAGGGATAAGTTTTTTTTCATGATCCATTTTTTTAATTAATTAGACAATTAAAACAATATAAAATGAGATACAAAGGTACAGATTTTAACTCTTCTTTTGTTAAATTAAAATTGTAAATAATTGTTTTTTAGTTATTTAGTGTGTTTTTGTGCTAAAACAGAATCAAGAAAATTAGGAATGAAAGTATGATTTGTGTTTTTAATGAATCCTAGGTTTAATACTGTACTTTTGTGTCTTACTTCAAAGAATTAAATAAGGGTGGTTTTCTTGAGTTATTGTATATCAAATTGCAACTACCCATATACTCAAAAAAGATAAAAACGATTTATGAAGCAGTTTTTTAATTTATTCAATTTCAAACAAAAAGTAGATTATAAGATTGAGATATTGGCAGGACTTACCGTTGCCATGACTATGATTCCCGAGTCGCTTTCTTTTGCAATTTTGGCAGGTTTTCCTCCTTTGGTTGGTTTGTACGCTGCTTTTATAATGGGTTTAGTTACATCTATTTTTGGAGGCCGACCTGGATTAGTATCTGGAGGTGCTGGTGCTACAGTAGTGGTTTTGATAGCTTTGATGAAATCTAATGGGTTGGATTATGTTTTTGCGGCTGTAGCTTTGGCTGGGGTTTTTCAAATACTCGTTGGGTTATTTAAACTGGGTAAATTCATTCGTTTAGTGCCACAGTCGGTAATGTATGGTTTTGTAAATGGTTTGGCCATTATTATTTTTATGGCACAAATTGAGCAATTCAAAACGGTTCTTAATGGTGAGAGTGTTTGGCTTTCAGGTGACTCATTGTATGTGATGTTAGGCTTGGTGGTTTTAACCATTTCTGTAGTTATAGGTTTTTCTAAAATAACCAAAGCCATTCCTGCTTCTTTAGTGGCTATTATAGTTGTTTTTATAACTGTTTTGGTTTTTAATATAGAGACCAAAACGGTAAATGATATTGCTTCTATTAAAGGTAGTTTCCCTCCATTTCATATTCCGAATATTCCTTTGAGTTTTGAAGCATTTCAAATCATTTTTCCTTACGCTTTAATTATGGCTGGAGTAGGATTGACTGAAGGTTTGTTGACATTGAACTTGGTAGATGAAATAACGGAAACAAAAGGAAATAGTAATAGGGAGTGTATTGCCCAAGGGAGTGCAAATATTTTGAATGGATTTTTCTTCGGGATGGGTGGGTGTCCTATGATCGCTCAAACGCTTGTTAATCTTTCTGCAGGATCCAGAGCAAGGTTGTCAGGGATTATTGCTGCGATAACTATTTTATTAATTATATTGTTTGGAGCGCCTATTATTGGGCAATTGCCTATTGCGGCTCTGGTTGGGGTAATGATGATGGTGGCTATTGGAACTTTTGAATGGGCGAGTTTCCGTATTATTAATAGAATGCCCAAGCATGATATTTTTGTTTTAATTACGGTCGCTCTGATAACGGTTGTATTGCATAATTTGGCTTTGGCGGTTTTAATTGGAGTTATTATATCAGCTTTAGTCTTTGCATGGGAAAGTGCCAAACGAATTCGAGCCAGAAAATATATTGATGAAAATGGGGTTAAGTATTATGAAATATATGGACCACTATTCTTTGGTTCGACCACAGCATTTTTAGAGAAGTTTGATCTTGTTAATGATCCTGATGAGGTAGTTATCGATTTTAAAGAAAGCAAAATTATGGATATGAGTGCAATTGATGCCCTAAATAAAATTACGGAGCGTTATGCTAAAGTCAATAAAACGATTCGTTTGCGTCATTTAAGCGATAACTGCAGGCAATTATTGCAAAATGCCGATGCTATTATTGATGTGAATATTCTAGAAGATCCAACATATAAAGTGGCAGTAGATTGATAAAAATTCAAATAAAAAAGCAGTGTATTTTATAAACGCACTGCTTTTTTTATGAGTTAAGGAATCTTATTTTTCAATAGGGAAATTAGTTGATCCCCATTCTGTCCAGGAGCCATCGTAAACGGCTTTAGGATTATCTGAAATCAGCTCACAAGCTAATAATACAATGCAAGCAGTAATTCCGGAACCACAGGTAAATAACAACGGTTGGTCGTCCAGGTTTAAAATTTCTGACAGCATCTCTTTTGATTTGTATTTTCCGTCTTTCAAAAGTTCTGTATAAGGAACGTTTATGGAGCCGGGAATATGTCCGCTTCTTAATCCAGCTCTAGGTTCCTCGAGAGTTGCATTAAAACGGTCTTGCGATCTTGCATCTATCAGTGTTGCTTCTTTGGTTGCTATATTTTCAAGAATCTGTTCTTTGTTTTTTATGAATTCAGGTTGTAGTTTAGCTTCAAAATTACCAAGAAGGAAGTTGGTTGTTTCATGTCGAATTTCTATGGGATATCCTTCTTTGATCCATTCCGGGAGACCGCCATCTAATACAAAAACATTAGAATGTCCCATGGTTTTAAACATCCACCAAGCTCTAGGGCTTGAATAAATTCCTAAGGTATCATAAACTATAATGATACTGTTTTTGTTGATGCCTAATTTTTGACATTCAGCAGTAAACTTTTCTTGTGACGGAAAAGTATTGGGTAACGGATTGTTACTGTCGCTAAAATTGTTTTTTATATCAAATAAACGAGCACCTTTGATTTGTAGATTTGGATGAATATTTTCCAAATTAGATTGATTTTGATCTAATCTTGCATCGAGTATTATTACTTCTGAATCGTTTATATGATTCATAAGCCATGCTGCTGAAACTATTGGATTTGTCATAATTTAGGGGGTTATTTTGGCTATTAGTTGTTCTAAAATTACTTGTCCTTCTTCCCAATATTGAAGGTTTGAATCAGAGTTGATATGTCCTTTTTGACCTACGTTTACAAAATCACTTCCCCAATTGTTGGCTAATTCTATTCCTCTTTCTATTGACATATAAGAGTCATTTTCGGTTCCAATAACTACAGATGGGAAGGGGAGTTTTGAGGTAGGAATGGGAGCAAAGTTTCTTAGGAAATCCGATGTGTGTTCGGGTGAATCTACATCGGCGGGTGCCACAAGCATAGCGCCAATAATATTTGGATTATTGTTTTGGGAAACCCAGTGCATTACTAGCGAAACGGCTAGACTATGTGCTACTAAAATTGTTGGTTCTTCTATTTTTTGAATGGCTTTGTTTAGATTATACAGCCATTGTTCGAGCTGAGGTTCGTCCCAGTTATCTTGTATAACTTTGGTAGAGTTTATGAATTTTTTTAGCCAAAAGCTTTGCCAATGATTTTCTCCAGAATCGCCAAGTCCCGGAATGATTAATAAGTGCGGTTTCATTTTTTGATTATTTTGATACTATAAAAGTATAGTTTTTTTACAAACAGTAAAGAATTGATTACATTAAATGAAAAGTTGTTGAGAGGTTTTACTTTTAGATAAGGCTATAATAACAAAAAGCCCAAATGTCAATAGACTTTTGGGCTTTTTGTTAAGTAAGCATCAGTTAAATATCGTCAAATTCGATATCAGTAAAACTAGATGTATTTGGTACAATATCTTCATTTGTTTTATCTGAAGGATATTCTTTTTTGAAATCTTTTTGGTGTCTTTCAGAGATTACTTCTTCTCCTTTGTGGTTTAAAACATAAGAAGTCATGTCTTCTAGAATTTCAGAGAAAGCAGTAAAATCTTCTTTGTATAGATAGATTTTATGTTTCTTGAAATGGAATGATCCGTCTTCCTCAGTGAATTTTTTACTTTCGGTAATCGTAATATAATAATCATCTGCTTTTGTAGCCCTTACATCGAAGAAATAGGTTCTTCTTCCAGCTCTTAAAACTTTTGAGAATATTTCTTCCTTTTCTAACATATCATTTTCTCTCATAATCTTTTCGTCATTTTTTTATTTAATAGCACTCAAAAATCATAAAAATATATCTATTATCCAACAATTAAAGCAATTCTTTTTCCGAAAGTTGTTTTAAATAGAGCGCTGAATAAGGCCCGTCTTCATTTATCAATTGATTATGAGACCCTTGTTGTATAATTTTTCCGTCTTCAAGAATGATGATTTTATCTGCATTTTTTGCCGATGAAACCCTATGACTTACAATTATGGTAGTTTTATTCTTACATATTTCGTAAAGATTGTTCAAAATAGCTTCTTCGGTTTCGGTATCGACAGCAGATAGGCAATCATCAAAAAGTAAAATGGCTGGATTTTTTATTATAGCCCTTGCAATAGAAACTCGTTGTTTCTGACCTCCGGAAAGTGTAATACCTCTTTCTCCTAATATGGTGTCATATCCTTTATTAAAACCTATAATATTGTCATGAACTACGGCACTTTTTGCAGCCTCTTCTACTTCTTGATCAGTGGCTTCTTCTTTTCCAAATTTGATATTGTTTTTAATACTGTCCGAAAATAGAAAGGCATCCTGCGGTACAACTCCTATGCTATTGCGCAAATCGAATAAATTGACTTGACTGATCTCTTTATTGTCAATTAAAATTTGTCCGCTCGTAACATCATACATTCTTGATAACAAGGCCAAAATAGTAGATTTCCCTGAACCTGTTTTCCCTAGTATTGCCAGAGTTTCTCCTTTATGTACATTGAATGTTATGTTTTGAAGTGCTTTTATATGAGTGTCTTCGTAGGTGTAGCTTACATTGTCAAAAGTAATATCCCCATCAATTTTAGATCTACTAGGATTTGTGTTTTTTATTTCAGGAACGATTTTTAAAAATTCATTCAACCTCTTTTGAGAAGCTTCAGCTTCCTGAACCATTGAGGAAACCCATCCTAAAGAGGCAACAGGCCAAGTGAGCATGTTTATGTATAAAATAAACTCAGCAATGGTTCCAATGCTTTTTATGGTACCATGAATGTACATCATACCTCCAAAATAAATTACAACTAAGTTACTTACTCCTATCAGAGCGAGCATCAAAGGACCAAAAAGAGATTGCACTTTGGCTAAGCTTAAACTTTTGCTTTTACTTTCGGTGGCTAAATCTGTAATATTAGCTTGATGCTGATTTTCCAGAGAGTAGGCTTTTATAACTCTAATTCCAGAGAAAACTTCTTGTGTATAGCTTGAAACTTTAGATAGGTATTGCTGAAATGTGGTTGATCTTTTATTAATCTCAGAACTTAATTTGAAGATGCAATAGGATAATATTGGTAAAGGTAAAATTGTATATAAAGTAAGGCGAGGAGATACATTGTACATATAACCAATTACAATGGCAAATCTAATAACAGTGTTTATGGTGTACATAACAGCTGGTCCAACGTACATTCTTACCTTAGAAACATCTTCACTAATGCGATTCATTAAATCACCGGTTCGGTTTTGTTTATAGAAATTTTGAGATAGGTTCTCGTATTGACGAAATACTTCATTTTTTAAATCAAACTCAATATGACGGGACATTACAATTAGGGTTTGTCTCATCAGGAAGGTAAGGAAACCGGCTACAATGGTGGTTGCAATAATTAATAGAATGTTCGATATTAATTGTTGACTTATAATGGAGCTGTCTACTGCTTTACTTTTTGAAAATGCCTCGATTTGATTAAAGGACTTACTAATAAGTTTAGGAGTAAACAAAGAAAATATTTGTGCGATTATGGTGATAATAATTCCAAGTAAAAAGCTGTATTTATATTTAACGAAATATTTATTTAAATAACGTAATTCTTTCATATTTTAAGAGATTCGGTGTTGAATTGTTTTTGTTTTTTATTGAATGCTTTATTTTTAATAATTGTCTTAAAAAAATAAGCATCTGTATTTTGTTGTTAAATATTTAAAATTTTATTAAAAAAATGTTGTATGTATATTTTTTGTGTATGTTTGATATGTCTTTTTGACGAATTCGTAATTTATAACTAAAATATAGTACTATGGATGCTACTGTTGCAACTGGAAAAGAACTTCAAAAAATGGATCCTGTTTTTGGACAATTGTCTTTTAATGATCATGAGCAAATCGTATTTTGTAATGACAAAGATACAGGTTTAAAGGCAATTATTGGTATTCATAATTCGGTTATGGGACCTGCATTAGGAGGAACCCGTATGTTTAATTATGCCAATGAATGGGACGCTCTAAATGACGTTTTACGTCTTTCTAGAGGAATGACTTATAAAGCTGCGATTACTGGATTGAATATTGGTGGAGGTAAAGCCGTTATTATGGGCGATGCCAAAACTCATAAAACGCCTGAATTAATGCGCAAGTTTGGAGAATTTGTACATTCATTAAGCGGAAGATATATTACAGCTGAAGACGTAGGGATGGAAACATCGGATATGGATTTAGTGAGAGACGTAACACCATATGTTACTGGAATTTCTGAAGAAAGAGGAGGATCAGGGAATCCATCGCCAGTTACCGCTTTTGGGGTATATATGGGGATGAAAGCAGCTGCTAAACAACAATTTGGTTCAGAGAAATTAGAAGGCAAAAAAATATTGGTTCAAGGTATTGGGCACGTAGGAGAAACTTTGGTTGATTATTTGACAAAAGAAGGAGCTCAAGTTATTATTGCTGATATCAATGAAGAAAAATTGAATGAAGTTGCATCAAAATATAATGCTCAAATATTTACAGGAGATGATTTATACAGCGCCGATGTAGATATCTATGCGCCTTGTGCTATGGGGGCAACAATAAATGATGTTACTGTAAATAAAATAAAAGCAAAAGTGATTGCTGGTGCAGCTAACAACCAATTGGCAAACGAAAACACTCACGGATTAATTTTGCAAGAAAGAGGAATACTTTATGCTCCGGATTTCTTGATTAACGCTGGTGGAATTATCAATGTTTATGCTGAGTTAGCTCATTATGACAAAGCTGAAATTATGCGTAAAACCGAAAATATTTTTAATACTACATTAGAAATTTTTGATTATGCTATAGCAAACGGAATAACTACACATCAAGCGGCTTTGAATATTGCTCAAAATCGTATTGATTTAAGAAAGATAGAAAACAGTAAAAAATAGTTTTCAGCTTACACTGCTAAAAAAAGTCTCAGTTTTTGCTCTCAATTTGAGGACGAAAGCTGAGACTTTAATTTTTGCGTTGACTGATTATTGAGATTGAGACTAAAAACTATATTAAATAAAGCAGCTATAAATTTTCATTTAAGAGATGAAATTCTTAGTTTTGCAGACTAATTTTAAAAGTTCTTACAAGGTGGTAAACAGAAGACACATTCGCGTTAAAGTCATGCAATCCATTTATGCAATGCATCAAAATGGTTCTGATAATTTAGAGAAAGAAGAGAAATTTCTTTTTCATAGTATTGATGCCATCCAAGATTTATACCTTATCATGCTTTCTTCACTGATAGAAATCTGCAAAAAAGAAACTATATTTTTGCATCTATCAAGCAAAAAACACTTGGCTACAAAAGAAGAACGCAATCCTAATGAAAAATTCATTAAAAACAGCATTTTTCAAATTCTTGCAGAAAACAATTCCCTAAGTATTGCTCTGGAAAATCGTTCGATAAACAATTGGACCTTAAACGATGATTACATTATTCTACTTCTTAATGCTATAAAAGAAAGTAGTTTGTATGCTAAATACATGAGCAATAATGTAAACACTTTTGAGGAAGACAAAGATTTCATTGTTAATATATTCACGGATGTTATCGTTCCTAACGAAAAATTATACGAATATATTGAGGATGATAAACTAACTTGGATAGATGATGTTCCTTTGGTAAACACTCATATTATCAAGCAATTGAAAGGGATAAAGCAAGGTGAGGATGACAATTTTAAAGTTCCAAAATTGTACAAAGACAATGAAGATAAAGCTTATGCAAAAGACTTGTTCAGAAAAACGGTTTTGAATGAATCAGAGTTAACAAAAGAATATGTAGACAAAACGCCAAACTGGGATAGTGATAGGATTGCAGAGATCGATACGATTATTCTAAAAATGGCGATTTGTGAATTTTTGAAATTTCCTTCTATTCCTGTAAAAGTAACTCTTAATGAGTATTTAGAATTGGCCAAAGAATATTCTACCCCAAAAAGTAGTATTTTTATCAACGGGATATTAGATAATCTGGTAAAAGAACTGGAAAAAAGTAAAAGAATAGTTAAGATGGGAAGAGGTTTGATGTAAAAGCATTTTGCTGAAAAACAGTAATACCCAATCCTACTAAAAGATAAAATTAATTAACAAAAACTTAAATATTTAAATTATGGGACAATTAACTCAGTTTGCACCGTTTCTATTAATGTTTGTAGTGATCTATTTCTTTATGATCAGACCACAACAAAAAAGAGCTAAAAATGAAAAAGAATTTGAAAGCGGATTAAAAGTTGGTGATAAAATCGTTACAAAAAGTGGTATTCACGGGAAAATTGCTGAGCTTGCAGATTCTACTGTAATTATAGAAACTATGGCTGGAAAATTAAAAATGGAGCGTTCAGCTATCTCTATGGAAATGAGCGCTGCTTTGAATAGCAAACAATAATTAGAAAATATAATATTCAAAATCCCAAATTTCAATTGTTAGAATTGGAATTTGGGATTTTTTTTTAGCTCTAAAATAAATAGATTATTTCTTTTTACCTTTTTTAGATTTTTTGCTTTTTGCTTTCGCTTTTTTCTCTTTGGCTTTTGCTTTCGCCTTTGCTTTTTTGGCTTTATCTTTTTTAGCTTTCTTCGCTTTTTTAGCTTTCGCTTTTGCTTTTTCCTTGGCTTTAGCTTTTTTCTCTTTTTCTTTTTCTTTTTCTTTCTCTTTCATTTTAGCTTTATTTTTTTTCTTTTTCTTTTTCTCCTTTTTTTCTTCAGGAATAATAGGCTCTTGTTCAGTCTTGATTTCCTCGGTAATTTTGTCTTTTACAACTTCGATCTTTTCAATAATTACTGTAGGAGTACTTATTTTTGCTTTGTTAGACCTTGAAACAGGCTTTACAACAGTTGCTTTTGCTGCTACGGGTTCCTCTACTGCGGTTTTTGCAACAGTAGTTTTTGTTCTTGCGGCAGTAGGTTTTACAATAGCAGGTTTAGTTACTGCGGGTTTCACTACAGCAGGTTTTGCGGTAGTTGTTCTTGTTCTTGCGGTTGTAGGTTTAGTAATAGCTGATTTAGATACTGTTGGTTTGGTAGTGGCAGTTTTTTTATTCTTTGTAGTATCTGGACTAATAGCTATTTCTGGAATTACTTTTTCTTCTTTTTTTTCTATCATAACAGTATATATTAATATGTGATTTATTGTATAAACGATGTCGAAAAATAGGGGAGCTATTCATGTAAGTCTTTCAATACTAAAGAATTGGTAGGCTTTCATTAACAAATATAATGAAAAATAATATGCAAGAAATGTTAATTTTTTATCGATTTACTGTAAGTTTTAATAACTTTTTATTTAATCTGTATATCCTAAAAGGAGTGAGGGTAATCAATGCACAAAAAAACTCCTTTAAGAAATATACTTCACGTAGTTTTGCCAATACTTGCTACAACGAATTTGTGCAATTGGCTTAAAGAAAAGATGGTTTTGTATTTGTGAGAATTTGGCTTAGCCAAAAAATAAAACTAATTTAGCCCCTATGCTATTGTAGCAAGGAGACCTTACAGACAAGCTTAAATCAATTTTGTACCAAAAAATGAAATATATAATACTGTTTTCAATTTTTCTGTTTTCGTGTACTGAAAAGCCGAAAAATGAACCTATAAATTTCAACGAAAAAGTTGTAGATCTAGCTATCGAAAATTCCAATAATCAACTTATTGAACTTTCTGATTTATATGATTCGAAGTCTAAAAAAAATGTTGCTAATGATGAAGATGAAAAACTAATTTTAGTTCAAATTCTAAAAAAGAAAGGTTTTGAGGTTAAAGATTGGGGACGCGGAAATCATCCATTAGGTCCAAGAATGGTAGTTTTGATATTGAAAAAAGACAGTTGTGAGTGCGAAGTACGGAAAACGTATTATTCAAGTAATGATCTGTCTGAAGAAATTTATAAAATAACTGAAAGTATAAAATGTAAGAAAGCTATCCGGTAACAACGGATATTTGTAATTGCGGAGTTTCGAGTTTATTGAAATTTTCTGTTTTATTTCGCATTTTCGTTAAGCTAAAATACTCTACTATTAAGACCGAAAACCACTTGAATCGTGAGTAAGTTGGCAGATATCTTTCCTCACAACAAAAAAATATAAATCTAAAATTAATGAAAAGACAATTTAAAATTATCGTTCTATTTGCATTTCTAATATTTAGCAATAGTAATGCTCAATCAAATTCAAAAACATTTGCAATAAACTGGCCGAAAGAAGAAGGTTGGCATATAGTTAACCAACAAAATAATGCCGAGGGCTCAGTAACGATGATAGTATCGTTAAAAGGCAAAGAAACTATTGAAAATCATAGCGAAATTGTAACAACATATATTGGTCGTGGTTCTATGAATGTGCCAATAGAAACCAAACTTAAAGAATTATTGCACCCCCTTAAAAATGCACCTATAGCAATAAAAACAATAATTGAAAAGGATGAAAAAGCAGAATATCCTTGGTTCATTTGCAAAATCGAATACGCAAAGGAATCTCAACTTTGGTATGTTATTAAAGGAAAAAATGAATTATATGCTAGTTTCTGGGGAACTTACCAAAATGAGATAACACCAGAATCTCAAGAAAAATTGGTGAAAATTTTTAAATCTTCAAAAATAATATCAGAGTAACTCCCTACCATCTCAAAGCATCAGAGCGTTACGTAAGATTCCGGAAAATTTTACGCTAAAATTGTACTTGTTACCATTTTTTGGTAACTTGCTTGAAGATTTTAAAGCAATGGGAAAAAACACATCAATATCATTAGGAAACCATTTTGAAAGTTTCATCGAAAGCAGTATCAGTACAGGCAGATTCAACAATGCGAGCGAAGTTGTACGTGCAGGTTTACGCCTTCTTGAAGATGAAGAAAATAAAATTGTTGCTTTAAAAAAAGCCATACAAGAAGGGATTGATAGCGGAATTGCAGAAGATTTCGAACCTAATAAGTTTTTGGAATCATTAAAAGCAAGGAAAAAATAAATGGCTAAATATCATTTTACTAATAAAGCGCTTGACGACTTAACGGATATTTGGGATTACACCGTTGAAGAATGGTCACAAAATCAGGCTGAGAAATATTACAATCTAATTATGGCTTCTTGTATGGATTTGGCTAATAATCCACAATTTGGAAAATCTTATGAAATAATTTCATCAAATGTACTTGGTTATAAATGTGGAGAACATATTATTTTCTATAGAGAGATTTCAAAAAATGAAATAGAGATTCTAAGAGTTTTACACGGGATGATGGATTTGAAAAGCAAAATATAGAAACTTCATATAACAATAATAACGGAAAGTTGGCTTTGTATTTGGAATGATTTGCTTCGCCTGTTCGCTATCGCTCGGGTGGTAAACCCTCAAATAGAGTTTGATTTAGTCCCAAAACCGCTGTAGTAGTGGGGCGTTGTGGGTAATACTAACGTAGAAATGATGAATTAATTAAATTAGAAATCTATGATAAACAGTAATAAATCTTGGGCAGATTTGGTTCATGAAAATAAAAAGACGGTCAAGATAATATTATTTTCAATTCTTGGCATTTTTTTGATGATTATTATGTCTATTCTTTTTCTTGTTACAAAAGGCTACGATGTTACAACTTCTGGAATAACAAAACAGAAAAAAAGTCAAGATTCTTTAACTATAAAGAAACAAGAAAGAGCTATCACAGAAACGAAAAAAGAAACAATTGTGGTTCCGACGAAAATCATTGAATATAGAGACCGATTTAGAGATGTGTCAAAAGAAACCAAAACTATTGAAAAACCCTCTATAAATATTACAAGTACAGGTCAATCAGGAGGTATTACAGCACAAAATGTAAATATTGGAAAAGTAGTTCCTGAATTAAATGAAAATTTAAAAAAATCTTTGCTTGAAGCGTTTCCTGATAAAGGCGAAAAAATTTATTTATCCTATTTAATGGGTTCATCAAATAGAATGGACTTTGCCAATAAAATTCAAACTTTTCTGAGAAATGAAGGATATGCTAATATTAATGTTGGAATGATGGCTGCAGATCCAGAACCTAAAGGAATATCATATAATCGAAAAAACGGAATAACAAATTTAGTTGTAGGTGTTTTGGAAGAGTAATATAAATGTACTGCCTACAACGGATTTGAGCAATTGACTTAATTTAGTCCAAACTCGCTATATTAGCTGGACATTGTGCGTCATGTGGAGAACCGTAAAGAAATAGCAAATAAGCAAGAAAAAATGTATTATATAATCCAGGAAAATGTATTTAGAGAACCAAATTACGATAACATTTTTATTGTATTAGAAAAACTAAATCTACCTTTTGAAATTGTCAAAATTGAACCTTTCGCAGAAAATTTTGAAGTCAAGACAGAATTAGAAAATGTTTTTGTTTATGGTTCAGTTAAATTAGCAAAAATTGCTCAACAATATAATTTCAAACCAGGCTCTTATTATGGTGGAAACCATTCGTTTGAAGTATATTCAAAATATTATGGTAATAATTTACTAAACTATGATAGTGAAATTGCTGAATTTGGACATAACTTGAAATGGGAAGTTGGTGAAGAAAAATTTATAAGACCAAGCAGAGATGCAAAAGTTTTTACGGGTAAAAAATTCACTGAAATAAAATGGAATGATTTTGTTGAACAAGCCCTAAATAGTAAAGAAAATACCCTTTTAAATAGAGACACTAAAATTCAAATTACTAAACCGAAAAAGATTTATAAAGAGGCTCGTGTTTGGATTGTGGGAGGAAAGGTTGCAACAAGTTCATATTATCTTTTTCACGGAAATATAGAATTTGAAGAAAATGTTGATATTGAAGGCATAAACTTTGCCGAAAAAATGACAAAAATATATGAAGTTGCAGATGCATTTGTTATGGATATTTGCTTAACTAGCGAAGGATGGAAAATTGTAGAAATCAATTGCGTTAATAGTGCTGGATTTTATAAAGCAGATATTGAAAAATTGATAATAGCATTAGAAGAAAAATTAAACGTTAAAAAAATAACAACGAACGCATAACAACTACAACGAATTTGAACAATTGACTTAATTTAGTCCCAAACCCGCTGTAGTACCAGAACGTTGTGTGTCAGTGTAAAAAGAAAGAAAGAGATGAAAACATTAGTGATTATATCAATTTTATTACTCAGTATTTCTTGCAAAAACAAGGAAATAAAATCAGTTGAAAAAACAGATAATTCAAATGAGATAGAAAAGACAATTTCTGAAAATAAAAATAAATCTGACACTACTGATATTAAAGATTACCAAAATGAAGTAATGAATGAAAAAGATATTCTTTTTAATGGAAAACTAAAAAGATATTTCACTCTAAGTGACTTCGAAAAAGTTTTTGGAGAAAATGACAGCATTAAACTAGTCATAGAGGAGGAACCTTGCTATTCAATTTTTGAAAATAAAGATGGAAGTGTTGATCCAGAAGACAAGTATCTTTATAAAGATGGCTCTCGATTTGAAAACTCAAAAGACAAAGTAGCCGTGGATGAATTTAGATTTACAAAAAATAATTTTATTTTATTTAAAGGAATAAAATTAAAATCAACTACATCAATAAGTGACCTCCAAAAACTCTTTCCAAATGCAACTAAAGATATTGGGGAGATGGATGTTTATGGAGAAGGTAAACTGCAAGTGATTCAGTTAAGAGAGGATGAAAATAATATTTCTGACGGACATATAAATATATTTATTAAAAATGATAAATTATACTTTATGCATTGGTGGTTTCCTTGTTAAAACACCGAACGCACAACAGCTACTACAACGGATTTGAGCAATTGGCTTAATCGAAAGATGGTTTTGTATCTGGAAGATTTTCTTCGCCTGTTCGCTATCGCTCGGGTGGCAAATCCGAAGAATTGGCTTAATTTAGTCCCAAAACCGCTGTAGTCCCAGAACGTTGTGTGTAATGCGAAAAAACAAAAGAATTAAATCATATTTAGGTAATGAAAAACGAATTTCCAATTATAAAGACTGACCGAATCTTATTGCGAGAAATTACGGGTTTAGACCTCGAAAATATCTTCAAAGGACTTTCAAATCCTGATGTTATTCGGTATTATGGAATTAATTTCGATAGTTTGGAGAAAACAAAAGAACAAATGATTTGGTTTTCGGACAAGAAACAAATGTGGTGGGCAATCTGCTCTCTTGATAATAAAACTTTTTACGGAGCAGGTGGGCTAAATGATATTAATATTAAAGAGAACAAAGCAGAAATCGGACTTTGGCTTCTTCCGGATTTTTGGGGTAAGGGAATTATGAAAGAAGTTTTACCTTTAATCTATAATTACGGATTTAAAAACCTTAAACTACATCGAATTGAAGGATTTGTTGAAACCGAAAATTTGAATTGTAAAAAAGCAATGGCTAAACTTGATTTCATAAACGAAGGAACAATAAAAGATTTTGAAGTAAAAAATGAAAAATCAATAAGTGTTGATATTTATGTGAAAACAAATTGATTGCACAAAGCACTACACACAACAGCTACTACAACAGATTTGGGCAATTGGTTTAATTTAGTCCCAAACCCGCTGTAAGTGGGACGTTAGCAGTAATCTTTCAGAAATAATAGCTTATGACAACAACAACTATTGACCACTTAAACTTAGTTTTCACCTTTGTAAACTTATGTGTTTTCATTTACTTTACTATACTTGTTCATAACTATAATAAATCCAAAGATCGTATTGATTTTTTACGTCAAGTTCCTCTAATTTCCATTGAACAAAATTATAACAGTAACTATTACATCAAAAATGTAGGGAGCGGGCCAGCTCTGAATATTAGAATATTAAGCCAACCTGATTTTGAAAATAAAACTTGGAGAAAAAACGAAATTGCATATAGTTTGTTTGGAGATTCAACAGAAATTGAATTAAACACATTTGATAAAAGTGCATATCTAATATTATATAGTGACATTCATCAGAAAAAATATTATTCATATATGAACAATAATAGTTTAAGTTTTGGCGCTTATAAAAAAACTAAATCTGACGATGAAATTAATAAAATTCTAAAGTTTAAAAAACCAAAAGAACAGTTAAGGGATGAACATTTTCCATCTGTTTAAAAATACTACTGTTAACAACTTCTACAACGGTTTTGGATAATTGATTTAATAGAAAGTTGGCTTTGAGTTTGATATGTTTTGGCAAATCCGAAAATAGGGCTTAACTTAGTACAAACCCCGCTTAAAGCGTGAGAACTATATACATAAGTAGCAAACCATTCTTTTGAAAATACTAAATTATAAAGCATACTATTATGAAGAAAATTATAATCTTACTATTTTTTGCTCTATTCACAACAATATTATCTGCGCAAAGTCAGCTAAAAAAGGGAACTTTAAACGAGAGTAGTCAAAATAAAGTAGACAATGCAACAGACGTTTATCAATTATTTCCAACGCAGAATATATGGACATTTATTAAGTTAAATACAAGAAATGGAAAAATGTGGCAAGTACAATTCAGTATGAAAGATAACAGAATTGTAACAGAATTAAATTCAATTCCTCTTGTATTAAGTGAAATGGAAATAAACGGTAGATTTACGTTGTATCCCACTGAAAATATGTGGACTTTTATTTTGCTTGACCAAATTGACGGAGATACATGGCAAGTTCAGTGGTCAAATGATGATAAGAACAGAGGTATTATACGAATGAAATAAAAAAAATGCAGAAAGCATAGTAGCTGTATCTGTTGCGCAATTCTCTCATAAAACACAAAACAAACCTCTTTTAAAGCGATTTAAAAGAGGTTTGTTTTTTAGTTGAAGCAAACTTAAAATAGCTCTTTTGATTATTTGTAATAAAAATAATATTTATATTTGTTTAATAACCAATACAAAGTAGCGACTAAACCTCTTAAAAAGGAGTGATTGTCGCTACTTTGTAGCGAGTATATGCAAGTTATGCACAATAATCCTAAAAAACGAACTAATATGGAATATAGAATTAAAGAAAAACATAATTTAAAATTGCCAGTCTATTTGTCAATTTCTTTTAAAACAAAAATTGATGCAGAAAATCATTTGAGGCAATTACCCGTAAAGCAAGACACTGTTTATTCAGTTGTTTATGGAACATATTATTCATCAACTGGTGGATTTGCAGAAAGCAAAGAATAAATTTCAAACAATATGGTAATTGAGAATATTATAATTGAAAATCAAGAAGTTCTATATTATTCCAAAGCATTAAATTATTTTACAGACAAACAAAATGTCTTAAAGATTTCCGAAAATATTAACGGTGAAAATGTTATTAATTTTTCAATTGTCAATAATTACATTAATGATTTGGAATTTAAACCAAATGTTTATGGTTTACTTACAAGAGATGTAAATGAAGAAAATTGGAAATTAAGGTATATTGGGCAGCGTAAATCAAAAGATATTAAACAAAGACTTTGCCAACATTTAAAAAAGAAGCATATAAAAACTGGTGCTCAACTAAACAAAATAAAATCAGAATTAGTTATTGGAAAAGAAATAGGGATTAAATTATTAAGTATTTATCCAGATGAATTAAGACAATACTACGAAGAAAAACTAATAACTGACTTACAACTTGATTGGAATATACAAAATAATTACGGCGGCTAACAGCCGTTTGGAAAGATTGAGGTTTTAGAGGAATTACACAATCAAGAACGTTTATATTAAGCAGAAAATGCTCTACTACAAAGTTGTAAACCGCTTGAAAAGTTAGCCATCATTAAAAAAAACACAATATGATTATAAAATTTCAAGGAGAACATAAATCTTTAAAAACATTCGAGAGTCAAAATCTTGACGACTTTTCAGTAATTACAGGAAAAAATGGGTGTGGCAAAAGTCAATTAATAGAACTTATAGGATTAAAAGCAAACAGTGAGTTAAGTCCTCTTTTGAGTTTCGATTTTGAGCCTAAAATTTCCAAGATACAATTAGAAGGAATTGAAAATAGCGATCTATCCGCTTTAAACAATTCAAATTGGAAAAGTAAAATAGATCTATATATTAATCAATTTAATTCATTAGGGGAAAACACAAAATTGCTGGTTGAGTTGATGGTAAATGATAGCATCTGGATGACTTCTGAAGTCAATGAGCCATTTTTTAAATCAATTACAACAATTCCAACTTCTCAAGTAGAGGAATTGGTTACAAATTCATTAAAAGAAATTGAGCCAAAATGGTTTACGCAACAAAGAGCATATAGTGAGATTGCCTACAGATTACGACAACATAATTTTTTCACCGAAATTATAAGAAAAACAGTGTTAGTGTCAATATTTGTAGCGAGATATAGAAATAAGCCAATTTCAGATCTAGTTGGAGGTGATTTCTACCTTACACCTGTTCCAGATTATTTCTTAGATGACCCCAAATTATTTGGCTCTCAATTAGAATTTGTATTTTATAATTATGCCAAAAGGAGGGATCAAAACCAAAGACTTTTTTTTGAAAAATCAACTTACGATGAAGAAAATAATTCGATTTCAGACGAAGAATTTATCAAGACATTTATACCACCTTGGACATCGATAAATGTGATATTAAGTCAACATAATTTAAAGTTTCAATTCAAAGGAATAGATAGGAAAGATTTTTCTAGTGATGCAAATATCTCATTTCAATTAATAAAAACGACTGTTGGTAAGGATATAGAGTTTCAACATTTATCATCAGGCGAAAAGGTTATTATTGGTCTAATCATAAAGTTATTTACTAGTTATTATTATAGTGAAAAGTTAGAGTTCCCTGAATTAATTGTTCTAGATGAGCCTGACGCTCATCTACATCCCGAAATGTCCAAGTTACTTATTGATGTATTGCTTGGCACTTTCGTACAAAAATTGGGAATAAAAGTAATCGTTGTTACTCATTCTCCCTCGACTGTTGCGCTTTGTCCTGACAACTCAATTTATCAGTTAGAAAATGAACCGGTAACAACCTTACATAAAATTGAAAAAAATGAAGCATTAAAACTTCTTACAGATTTTATACCTACTTTGTCTATTGATTATAAAAATCATAAGCAAGTATTCGTTGAAAGCCCAACAGATATAAGATATTATCAAACTATATTTAATAAACTAAACCAAGAAAGAAACTATCCATTTAGATTGTATTTTATCTCAAATTCATATGGAAAAGGGAGTTGTGAACAAGTTATAAAAATTGTGGACGACATTAGAGAATCTGGAAATACAACTGTTTTTGGAATAATAGACTGGGATCTTAAAAATTCTTCAAATACCTTTGTAAAAGTTCATGGAGAAAATAAAAGATATAATGTGGAAAATTACCTATACGATCCCATATATCTGTCGATTCTTTTTATGAATTTGAAAGCTCACGGGATTTATAAAGAGCTTGGTATTGAAGAAACCATTAACCAATATTTAATCGGAAATGAGTCTGATGAATTTCTGCAAAAGATATCAGATTGGTTCTTCAGCAAATATTACGAAGTGCATAAAATAAATGAAGGATTAATTTCGGATCTTGTAGAAGTCGAATATTTAAACGGCAAGAAAATTAAGATGCCTATTTGGTTTTTACAGTTTCAAGGT
The DNA here is from genome assembly GCF_026870175.2 of Flavobacterium aestivum. Taxonomy (NCBI): domain Bacteria; kingdom Pseudomonadati; phylum Bacteroidota; class Flavobacteriia; order Flavobacteriales; family Flavobacteriaceae; genus Flavobacterium; species Flavobacterium aestivum. The sequence continues at coordinate 2,330,687 of NZ_CP113977.2, forward strand.
CATGATTATGAAACCAGGCTAAAACAGGTATTTAACGCATTAGATAAATTTACTGGAGAAGGTAAATTACAACAAGAAATTACGACCATAGTCGGGAAATGCTATCCTTTTATACCGAAAGACTCTGAACTGCTAATTGAAGAAATAATAAACGGAGGCTAATAGCGGTTTGGCGCAATAGCTATTGCTGAGTCAATTTGACGTTTTATCTTCACGAAAAAACTCTATGTTTAGTAGAAAATAATCTGCTAACTTTGAACGTAACTAGCTCTAAGCTGAGAGTCGTTAATATACAATAAAATCAAAAAAAAGAGACCTTATTTAAGGTCTCTTTCCTGTTTTTAATATATCTTTTATAAAAGGTTATTCCCTTTTAATAACTTTTCTAAATATTCGACTTTGTCTTTCTCAGCTTGAACTAAACGTTCGTAAAGTTCTACAACTTTATCAAGAGGATTGAATGTGCATTGATGATTTTGACCAAATGCGCCTTGGCTATTGCTGAAATCAGTATCATTAAAAGTATTAAAATAATTTATAACGGCTTCTTCTGAAAAGTTTTTTATTGCTTCAACTGTAACGCCCAGCACCTTTGCAACTTCCGCAAGTTTTTCTTCGTCTATAGTTTCGCTATTCTCCATAGCAGATATTGCCTGCTGGTTTGTTCCTAAAGCTTGTGCTAAAGCTTCTTGTTTCATGTCTCGGAGTTCACGAATACGGCTGATTTTTCGGCCTATGTGATTTGGTTTTGTTAATGTGCTCATAGAATCAAAGATAATAATTAGAAATAAAAAAATAAACAATATGTAAAAAACATATTTTCATTCTGTACGATACATTCAAAAATGATTCTGTACGAAATGTCTTCTTCTTTACTTGCAGTGTATTAAACAAAAATACAATTTAAAAACAATGTTTAACATCTAAAAGTAAAAATTATGAATTGGCTTACAGTATCAAAACAACACAGGAATTTCCAAGTCTGGGCAAGTGATCTTGGGTGCAAGGAATTAGTACATCTTGTAAAAACAGTAAATACTAATCTCATCTAAATGTATAACTATGGAAAACAATTCTATTAAAACCACACAAGGGTTAGAAGATCTAGCCACTGCGCTTTTTACAACACTGGCCCCAAACAAGCTCGAAAAGGATTTGTATACCGCATCCTTTACCGTTTGTGATTACAGTCACTTAATGTTTATAATCACAGACCTCATGAAGCTTTGCGTATCTGCCATTGAGGATGAATCTGGGTTTGGGTCGTATTTAAAAATCAATATTGGGCAAATACTAAAAATAGCCATTGAGTTACTGCCCAGTGATGAAGCTGCATTTCTAGATAGATCACGGGAATTATTTGCTAAGGAAAGCGGTAATGATGTTTCTAAAATAAAAATTTCCAGAGATGAGTTTATGCAATACAATTAATAAAAAATCCCAAATTTCATTGTTATCGAAATTTGGGATTTGTTTTTTACCTGTATTTATCATTCAGACCTATGTTGTCCAAGATCATAGGTTTTATCTTTTCTATTCTGGAAAGTTTAGTTTCTTCACGTTTTGCCGTTTCTATGTATTCTAAAAATTCCTTTTGTTTGTAGGGACTAAATTTTAGGAATGCTTCCTTCAAGCTAGCATTGGCATCTAATTCTTTCTGGAAAATGTCAGGAATTATAACTTCCGTTTTTGTCTTTTCGGGTTTAATTATTTTTTCCTGTTTTTCATTCTCTATAGCTTCCTGAATGTAGGCTAGCACTTCGGCTTCATTGATTTCTTCTTTGGATGTAAAACGCCACTGGCGCAATGATTTGGTAACGCCTTCATTGGCATTGACCAAATGTTTCTTTTCATCTTTTAGAAACACACCATTAAAGAACCAAAGGGTAAAGAAGTTCTTGAATCCTCCAACTCCTATCACATTTTTGTTATTGACCACGTATACGCAACCGCCCCATTTATTGGTTTCAACCAATTCGGTTTTTGCGATAATAGATTTCAGAATCTCTAATTCAATTTCCCATTGATCGTTGTTGGTCATATACGGCTATTTAGAATTATCTTCTTTTTTTGGTCTTAACCTCTTTGTTTAGATAGTCGCCTTTGGCAGTTAATTCGGCAATTTTTACAATTACTTCGGTTGCTTTCTGCATACTCTCTACAGGTACATATTCATACTTTCCGTGAAAATTATGTCCACCGGCAAAAATATTAGGACAAGGTAAACCTTTGTATGATAATTGGCAACCATCTGTTCCTCCGCGAATAGGTTTGATAAGTGGTTTGATTCCAACTTCTTTCATGGCACTTTCGGCAATATCTACAATATATTTTACAGGTAGTACCTTTTCTTTCATATTGTAATACTGGTCTTTTATTTCGGCAATTACGATATCCTCACCGAATTTTTTAGCAAACTTCTTGTTGAATTTTTTAGTGATTTTGGCAATTAAATCTTTGCGTTTTTCAAACTTTTTCTTGCTGTGATCGCGAATGATTAATTCCAATACAGTTTCTTCTATACTTCCCGTTAGGTGGTGAATATGGAAAAAACCTTGGTATCCTTTTGTGTCCTGTGGAGTTTCCTCTTTTGGTAATTCATTGATGAAGTCATTGGCAATAAGCATGGAGTTGATCATTTTACCTTTGGCATAACCAGGATGAACACTTTTCCCCTTGAAGGTAATTTTGGCTCCAGCCGCATTAAAATTCTCGTATTCTAATTCGCCTATTTGGCTTCCGTCCATGGTGTAAGCCCAATCAGCTCCAAATTTCTCAACATCAAAATGATGAGCGCCACGACCAATTTCTTCATCTGGAGTAAAACCAACTCTAATTTTTCCGTGTTTGATTTCCGGATTGTTAATCAAGAATTCCATTGCAGTAACAATTTCCGTAATTCCAGCCTTATCATCGGCACCTAGTAGTGTTGTTCCGTCTGTGGTAATTAGGGTTTGTCCTTTGTATTGCAATAAGTCTTTGAAGTAAGAAGGGGAGAGGATAATGTTTTGTTCAGCATTCAGCACAATGTCTTTCCCGTCATAATTAGGAACAATTTGTGGTTTTACATTGGCTCCTGTAAAATCTGGAGTGGTATCAAAGTGAGAAACGAAACCAATTGTAGGTACTTCATGGTCTACATTACTTGGTAGGGTAGCCATTATATAAGCTTTGTCATCTATGGTTACGTCTTGTAATCCGATGGCTTTTAGTTCTTCTACTAATTTATTAGCCAAATCCCATTGTTTTGCGGTACTGGGAGTTGTATTTGAGTTTGGATCCGATTCGGTATCTACAGTAACGTAACTGATAAAACGATCAATAATATGTTGCATCTTTTTTTGTTTTTTTGAGGGTAAAGATAGACAATTTTAAAAAACATTTATACGGGATACACTTACTCTTGATGGGTATTGATTGAAATAAAAAATCCGCCGTAAAGCGGATTTTTAAAACGTATTGAAATAGAAACTTATTTACCTTTTTGGAGGTTAATTAGTTTTTTTCAGTATCCATCATTTCCATAAGTTTAAGACCTAGAAGTCCGCTCATAGATCCGTCTGTACCATTGTTGCCAGAAATAAGAACATCAGGAATAACTTTGATATTTCCTTTTCCTATTTCTTCGGTGATTTTGTATTTTGTAAAGTTATCACCACCCATTGCAGAAACTTGAAGCTGATACGATTCGGCTGTAGATTTACCAATTGCCATGATTTTCTCTGCTTCGGCAAGACCCGTTTTAGAGATTCTTTCGGCCTCGGCACTTGCAGTAAGTTTAGTAGCTTCGGCTTGTGCACCCGCTCTGGCTTTGGTAGCTTCGGCTTCGGCATTGGCACGCATTTTAGTAGCTTCGGCTTCGGCATTTACATTCAGTTTTAAACTTGTAGCGTCTCCTTCGGCTTTTTTAACGGTAGCATCGGCAGTACGCTGTGCAATCTCAACACTTTGGGAAGCTCGAACGATTTCCTTTTGCATATCGGCAATTGCAGTTTCTTTTTCCATTCCTTGGCGTTGTTCCTGTGCCATTTTTTGGGTTTGATAGGTTTTTTGCTCTTCTTCGGCAATTTTTCTATCTGTCAATGTTTTCATCAATGATTCTGGAGGAACGATATCTCCAATTAGAGTATCTACTGCATTTACATTGTATTCATCCAAAACAACTTTGATGTGATTTTTGGCTGATTCCTGACGCTCTTTTCTGGTTGAAAGAAACGAGATTACATCGCTTTCCTGAGCTGAGTTTCTGAAATAATTTCCAATAGTTGGTTCCAGAACCTGAGAAACAAGATTGTTCATGCTACCAAAACGGGCAATTACTTTTGGAGCTTCATTGGCAGGAACATGAATGATTTGTGATACATCTAGATTAAATGGGAAACCATCTTTTGATCGAACGGTAATCGTTGATAGGTTTTGGTCTAGATTATGAGATTCACTTCTGGCATCAGCCCAGTTCAGTACCAAGTTGGTTGTAGGAACCGGTTCTAATTTTGTGGTGTATTTATTAAGAGCATATTTTCCTGGACCAAAAGGCTCCATCCAAACACCGCGCTGTCCTTTTGAAACGATATTTCCGTGTTTGAAATTATCTCCTGTTACATCTTGTCCGTCTTCGCCAATATATGAAATTACAACTCCAACGTATCCAATAGGCACATCGGTCATAGGAGTTTGCTCTATTTGAATGGCCCATGTATTGATGTAATAAGAACCGGCAAGCATTACTTGAGGTTGTAATCCACGATTTCCTCCATTTTTGAGGAATAGGTCAAAATCCTGAAAGTTATTGTGTCCTTCTACAAATTTACCGGCAATTTGTCCGATAGGAATGGGTTCACCATCCATAGCGGTTACAATTCCGACCATATTTTCAGAAATTACAATTTGAGGAGAAACCACCACTTCAAATAAATACGTATTGATACGGTATGAACCTGTTGTTATGAATGCTGATTGACGTCCTTTTTGTCCGCCATTGTCCAAAAACATTGTGGCATCCTGAAAATTGTCTGAGTTTACTTTTTGGGCAAGGATGCGTCCCGTTGGGATTTCGGCACCATCTTTACTCAATACCAAACCAATATTTCCTTCGGGAATAATGGTAAATGGTGTCATGTTTACTGAATATTGCCAAGGCCACATTCCCCAGTAGAGCCCCGGAGCAAGAGTTTTGGCCTGAAAACCGGCTTCGCCTTTGGTAGCGATAATTCGGCCATCGGGCAATGATTTTGCCGCTCCAAAGAGGACGAATTTTTTGGTTACCAATCCAATTTTGTCTTCTGGAACGATAACCATTCCGAAGAACACGCGCAAAACAAATTTGTAAAAAAGTAGGGATAGGATAATTAAGAATATCCACCAGTTAGTAAGTAAAAATTGCATAGTTGTGAGGGTTTAGACTACAAACATAATTTATTTTTTTCTTGTAATTTGATTTCTGTTTGGAATTATTTTTTAACTTTTTTTGATGTTAAATGTTGAAATCGATCCTTTGTTTTTAGCTAAAATCAAATTAAAATTCACGGTATTGCAGTATAGATTTTATTGTCTATTTTGCAGCTTAATAGGAATTAGTTTATGGCATTATTTAATCGATTGAATTTTAAGGGGAAATCACTGATCAATACAGGATTTGGAACTAGTGCGTCCAGTTATGGAGGACGTTTTATCAATAAGGATGGCTCGGTAAACGCAACCAAAAAAGGAGTTGGTATTTTTGGCAAAATCAGTTGGTATCATACCATGCTGGACATGCCTACCTGGAAATTCCTTTCGATTCTTTTCTTGTTTTATATTGTCATTAATCTTGTGTTTGCGTTATTGTATTTTGGGATTGGGATAGAGCATCTCAATGGGATTGAAACAACTGATGATATCTGGGTACAATTTGGACAGGCTTATTTTTTTAGTGCGCAAACTTTTACCACAGTGGGTTATGGCCATATCAGCCCTACTGGGTTTTATACGAGTGCTTTGTCTTCTGCCGAAGCTTTGATAGGATTGTTGAGTTTTGCCATTGCTACCGGTTTGTTTTTTGGGAGATTCAGTAAGCCTTCTATTTTTTTGAAATTCTCCGACAATGTTATTATCGCACCTTTTAATAATGGCAAAGCATTGATGTTTAGATTATCTCCCTACAAAAACACCAATTATATTGATGCTGAGGTCAATGTAACAGTTGGGATGCAAATTGAGGAAAATGGGGTTATGACGAATAAGTTTTTTACACTGGATTTAGAATATCAAAAAATAAACTCGTTGGCACTAAGCTGGACATTGGTTCACCCAATAACAAGCGAAAGTCCTTTGTACGGATTGGTAGCCTCAGACTATGATTCGATATTGGGTGAAATTATTGTGGTTATCAAAACATTTGATGATATGTTTAGCACCACGGTTGCAACGCGAACTTCTTATACTTTTAAAGAAGTTGTTTATGGAGCCAAATTCAAGCCTATGTATTCTAGAAGCGAAAATAATGAAAGCACGGTTCTGGACTTAGGTTTGTTAAACACCTTTGATAGAGTGGCTATAGATTAGTTTGCAGTTTTTCTTTTAAAATTCGCACCCCTTCTGAAGCTACATTTGGAATTACTTCTAGTGGGTTTCTAAGATTAGGGATTTTTATGGGTTTAGGATCGATATAATAAATAGGTGTTCCTTTTTTTGTAAAATCAATTAAACCGGCAGCCGGATAAACTTGTAGTGAAGTGCCAATAACCGCAAAATAATCGGCTTGTTCAGTTATTGTGATGGCTTCCTCAAGAGCGGGAACCTGCTCACCAAACCAAACAATATGCGGACGAAGTTGATTACCTTGATGGTCAACATCTCCAAGATTTAAGTCGTCTTGCCAGTCCAGGATATAGTTTTCATTTTTGGAGCTTCGTACTTTTAATAATTGTCCGTGCAAATGGGTGATATTGGTACTTCCGGCTCGTTCGTGTAAATCATCTACATTTTGGGTAATGATATAAACGTCAAGATCATTTTCTAATTCAGCTAAAATCTGATGTCCTAAATTGGGCTGTACTTCTTTTAGCTGTTGGCGTCTTTGGTTATAAAAATCAAGTACTAAGGATGGGTTTTTGAACCAGCCTTCCGGAGTGGCAACATCCATTACATTATGACCTTCCCATAATCCGTCGCCATCGCGAAATGTTTTGATACCGCTTTCGGCGCTAATTCCGGCACCGGTAAGAACTACTAATTTCTTTTTCATTTTATTTAGTCAATAGGCATTAGAGAATAGGCAATAGTGGGTAACAATTTGCGGAGAACTTCTGACTTAATCTCTAATTTGTTTTTATTGTCAAAAATAATTAAAAACAGTTAGAAAAAGGCTAATGCCTAAAGACTATTCACTATTGTCTTTTTTAGTATTTTTGCCAAAAAAATAATACGCAATGATTGATTTAGATTACCTCAATTATCTTGAAAATATAATAACAGAAAACAGAAAAGAAAATTTTTTGAAAGTATTACAAAACAGAACTAAACATTTTACGGTTGCTGTTGAAGATGTTTTTCAGATGCATAATGCTAGTGCGGTAATGCGTAGTTGTGAGGTTTTTGGTGTTCAGGAACTGCATGTTATAGAGGAGCGTTTTGGTAAAAGAATTGATAAGCAAATCGCGATGGGTGCCCAAAAATGGGTTGATATTTCAGCTTACGACAGTGCAGCCAATTGTATTGATACATTAAAGAGCAGGGGATACCAAATTATAGCGACAACACCTCATGCAAATGATTGTTTGCTGGAGGATTTTGATATTTCTAAACCAAGTGCTTTGTTTTTTGGTACTGAAAAAGAAGGATTGTCTGAAGAGATTATCCAGAAAGCTGATGGTTTTCTTAAAATTCCGATGGTAGGTTTTACGGAGAGTTTGAATATCTCGGTTTCGGCTGCGATTGTTATTCAGAACCTGACCAATAGATTGCGTAATTCTGATGTCAACTGGCAGTTGACAGAGGAAGAAATTCTGGAGAAAAGACTGGATTGGACCCGAAAATCCATCAGGGATATTAAGCGAATCGAGGCGAGGTATTATCAGTAAGCGATATTCTGTTTGTTGTTTTTAAGCTTTAGGTAAACATTTTTTGACGTCAAATTTATTTAAAATCTATTTTGTCGATGAGTTCTCCTTTTTTTAAATAATAAGCTTCAAACGATTTGGATCCTATTTCATAAACGGCCTCAATTATTATTTTGTCAGCAGTTTTGTTCTTTTCTAAAACTAATTTTTGTTGGGATTTAGTTAAGTCGGTCAAACTAATTGATTGCTCAAATTCAAAACCTTCATCATAGGCGAACTCAAGAGCAAAATTGCTGTTTTGCCATTTTAAAATGGTTTCTATTCCTTTTGACTTTGCATTGGTGCTAATAACTGCTTGATTGGCATTAAATAGATTGGTGCTAGATTGGGTTAGCATTAAAAATCCAGAAATTACCATGGCGAAATAGCCTATTTTTTTAAATATAAATTCACTCAAAAAAGGTAAAATCCATTTCATTGACCAAGTAGAAAGTATTGCTGCAATTGCAACTACTATACCAACGGAAATAACTTCATAAGTGATCAAACCAAATAAGGTGTAGAGTACTATTTTTACCAAATGGAGTATGATTTCGTTAGCAGCTCTTGTGGCTACAATTTCTTCTTTAGAAAGACCGTAGCGCAAATAAAATTTATTAAATAAAAGACCAACTGCACCAGTTAGTCCTGATAGAAATCCTGCAGAAAACCCAATGAGGGACAAGACGTAATTTTTAGGTTTTTCGGTATTATCTAATTCTTTTGGCTTTTTAAAAACAAAAGGTAAGTTGCTAACCAAAAAGAGTCCCATGACAATTTCTAAATATATTGGGTTTACATATTTGAGTAGCCATGCCCCGAGCCAAACTGCTGGAAGTGCTGCGGGTACAAAATATTTTACAATAGGCCAGCAAATGTTTTTCTTAAAAACTATTATTCTGGAAGCTGAGCTTGTAAATGTTCCAATCGATAATGCGGCGGGAACTTGGGAAATAGGCAAAAGTCGTCCTAATAAAGGAATGAGCATTAATCCTGCGCCACCTCCGCAGATAGCACTGATAGAAAAGGCTAAAAAGCTAAAAATGAAAATGAGTATTAGAGTGTTTTCCATAGGGGGAGTGCTAAAATCATTTGGATGATTTTAATTTAGCATTTAAATTTTGGTATTAAAAAAATTAGGAAAAAAGTAACTCTTAGTTCTTTTTCAAGATCTTATATTGTTCATAGCAACCACTTATGGCATCCATGATTTGAAGGTCATTAGCAGTTTTTATAAAAGCTTCGGAATAGCTGCATCGAGTTAATATTTCTGCAATTTCGTCTTGGGAGACTCCTAGTAATAATGAAATGGTTTCCCTGTCATATTTGGTTTCTAATAGGTTTCTTACGGTGTCATCTTTTCGCATTTCCCTAAGCTTTTTGAGCTGTTGGGGTCTCTTCCCAAAGACATTGTAGAGCATATCAGCAGGATTAAATATGGAGCCGAGTACTTTTCCAAAAGCTTCAGGTGCATATTGACCTCCTTCATAACCTTGATTTAAACCCGAAATACTATAACGGTAATCTTCTTTTATGGGGATTAATTTTGAGTCGATTTCCAGATATCCAGTAAGGTAATAAGGGCTTATGACCACTTCTTTTAAAGCGATTGCCTTTTGGGTCAATTGAATAGTTGTTTTTTTGTTTTTTATCCAGTCATTGGTCACTCTAACTCGTAAAGACTCAAAGCCAAGAAGTGTGATGTGTAAGGTGTCACTTTGGGTTACAGCAATCTCAAAATTACCTTTGTCATCCGTAGTGGTACCGGTAACTTGATTGATATTGATGATGTTTACGCTGGCTAAAGGGGTGCCGGTATTGTCGCTAATAATTGTACCAGAGACTTTTTGTGGAGTATCAGTAGTTTGAGCTACTGCACTTATGGAAGCAATTACAAATAAAAAAACTACAAAATATTTCATAAACTGTTTTAAAGCTTTAAAAGTAGTAAAACAGGATTAAATATTTTGTAGTTCCAGTATAATTATAAGAAAATTAACAATCGGAATTGTTAGTCTCTTCTTGGTCTTCTTGATCTTGATGAATCACCAAAGCCTTCAGAACGTCTAGGTGCTCTTTCTGATGAACCTTCTCTTGAAGATCTGTCTGATGAAAAACCACCATCTCTTCTTGAACCTGAGTTTCTTTCTGATCTAAAACCACCTTCTCTAGAAGATGAACCTCTGTCACCTCTAAAACCACCTTCTCTTCTTGGTGCAAAGCTACCTTCTCTTCTTGAAGAGCTTCTTCCTCCAAATCCACCAGAATTTCTTCCGTTATGGTCACGTCTTCCGCCACCATCATTTTTAGAAATTTCAACATTGATACGACGACCTTCTAATTGTACGTTGTTCAATATGTCCATTACTTTATCAGTGTGTTCTGGATCAGTGTTAAAGAAAGAGAAACCTTCTTTTACATCTACTTTGAATACGTCATCACGACCTAAGTCTAATGTTTCTTTCAAGTAGTCTTTTAATGACATCCAATCGAAATTGTCTCTAGAACCAATATTTACAAAGTATCTTGTAGCACCACCATTGTTGTTTGCTCTTGGCTCTCTATCGTCACCACGATCGCGTCTATCTGAAGATTGACTAGTGATGTCTCTGTTTTTCTTGTAGTAAGCAATAAAACGGTTAAATTCTACTGAAACCATTTTCTTGATTAATTCTTCTTTAGATAAACCTTCTAATACATCATTGATAGCAGGTAAGTAGTTGTCAATTTCGTGATCAACTTCAGTATCTTTAATTTTATTAGCTAAGTGTAATAATTGGATTTCGCAGATTTCAATTCCAGAAGGGATTGTTTTTTCTTCGAATTTTTGTTTAATGATTCTTTCGATTGCAGAAATCTTACGTAATTCACTTTTAGTTACAATTACGATAGATGTACCTAATTTACCTGCACGACCAGTACGTCCTGAACGGTGATTGTAAGTTTCTACTTCGTCCGGCAATTGGTAGTTTACTACGTGAGTTACATTATCAACGTCAATTCCACGAGCAGCAACATCAGTTGCAACAAGCATTTGGATTTGTCTTCCTCTAAAAGATTTCATAACCCCATCACGTTGCGCTTGAGATAAATCTCCGTGTAATGCAGCAGCGCTGTATCCGTCTTCGATTAATTTTTCGGCAACCGCTTGAGTGTCACGTTTTGTTCTACAAAAAACTACAGAGAAAATGTCTGGATTGGCATCTGCCAAACGTTTCAAAGCTTCGTAACGATCACGTGCATTTACAAGGTAAAATTCGTGTGATACAGTAGCTGAACCAGAGTTTTTGGTTCCTACAGTAATTTCTTGTGGGTTAGACATAAATTGTTTTCCAATTCGTGCCACTTCAGCAGGCATAGTTGCAGAAAACAACCATGTGTTTTTTTCGTCAGGTGTAGTAGAAAGGATGTTTACGATATCTTCGTAGAAACCCATGTTCAACATTTCGTCTGCTTCGTCAAGGATGCAATAGTTAATTTGAGAAATGTTTACCAAGCCTCTGTTAATCATATCTTGCATTCTTCCTGGAGTTGCTACAATAATTTGTGCCCCTCTTTTAATGTCTCTCGCTTGTTCTGTAATGCTAGCCCCACCGTAAACTGCTACTACATTTATACCTTTTTCGTATTTTGAGTAGTTTTTAAGTTCGTTGGCAATCTGCAAACACAATTCACGTGTTGGAGATAAAATTAATGCTTGTGTATTTCTGTTGTTGGCATCAATTTTCTGAATAACTGGAAAACCAAACGCTGCCGTTTTCCCTGTCCCTGTTTGAGCTAACGCAACTAAATCTGTATCTTTTTCCAATAATAGGGGAATCGCTTTCTCCTGTACTTCGCTCGGATTTTCAAATCCTAGATCTAAAATCGCCTTCAGTAACGATTCACTCAATCCTAATTGTTCAAATTTATTCATATGTATTTTTAAAATAGGGTGCAAAATTACTGTTTATAATTCATATAAACTAATGCTATTTTAAGATTTAATGATTTATTAGTATTTGATAATCAGTGTATTGTGATTTGAATTTTCTATTTTGGACTTTAAATTTTAAATTTTAGTCTGAAATTACGTCTCATATATTTAAATTTTAATGTAAAATATGTTGCATTTTGAACAATTATTTGTTTTCTTTCAAAAAACGGATTAGTTCTTGAGTGGCTATCCCTCGGTGGCTGATTTTGTTTTTTGTTTCTAATGGTAATTGAGCAAAAGTTTCTTGGTAATTTTCAGGTCTAAAAATAGGATCGTATCCAAAACCTTGATTCCCTGATTTTTCTAAAGTGATTTCACCTCGTGCAATACCTGTAAAAAGATATTGTTTCCCTTTTAGGTTTAATGTGATTACTGTTTTAAATTGTGCTTTTCTATTGCTTTTGTCTTTTAAATTCAAAAGTAATTTTGTCATGTTGTCTTCAGCAGAACGTTGCTCTCCTGCATAGCGAGCAGAGTACACACCAGGTTCACCATTGAGTGCATCAACTTCAAGTCCTGTATCGTCAGCAAAACAATCGTAGCCATATTTTTGGGTTACATAATCGGCCTTCATTATAGCGTTTTCTTCAATAGTATCAGCGGTTTCGGGAATTTCTTCGTGACAGCCAATGCTTTCGAGACTAATGATTTCTATGCTATCAGGGAGCATGCTTTGTATTTCTTTTATTTTATTAGGGTTGTTGGTGGCGAATACGATTTTCATTACTTATTTTTTTATTGATGCAAAAATACATTGTTTTAAAATAGACTAGTTTTTTGTCCTGAATATTTTTTCATTTGAGGCATTTTGCTTTACTAGACTTAATTTAAATCATCGTAAGTAGTTACGTCAATACCTTATTTAGTAAAAATTATCTGTAGGTAAATATCTTGATGATTTGTTTTTTTATTAAGCTTTTTTATATGTAATATTGTGCTTTAATTAATAAAAAATAAAAAAAATGAAAAAATTAAGTGTTTTATTTGTTTCTGTGTTGGCATTAGGAATGTCATTTGTATCTTGTAGTAAAGATGATGATAAAGAAGCTTCTATTGAAGGGAAGTGGAATTATTCAACTGCAGCTATAACTACAAATGGTATTGAAGTGCCATTCAATGATTATATTGATAATCAAGCTAATTGTGCTAAAGATTATTTAGAACTTAAAACTGCTGGAGTAGCTAATTCTGGTGAATACAGTTCAGATTGTAAACTTACTGTTGATACAGGAACTTGGAAAAAAGACGGAAATAAACTTACTGTTGTGAGTGATGGTGAATCTACATCTTTCGAAGTAGTAAGTGTTACGGATTCAACTTTGAAATTAAAAGTTTCTTATAGTGAGGGAGGAGTTGCATTAACAGTTATCGTAACATTGGTTAAAGCATAAATTTTATTATTTAATTTTGGAAGGCTGATATCAGTATAAAGAAATTAAAGAATAATAAAAATTAGGCAGTAGTAAGCAGTTGTTTACTACTGCTTTTTTTTTACATATAGTTATAATCCCGATTTTAATAATTGAATAAAGTAATTTATCTGCAAAATCTGATGCGTTAAAATGAGGTTAAAGTGTTGTTTTATATGTGTTTAGATGTGAATATGTTGTAAATTTGATTGTGGTTTTGATTAATTACTTGAGTATATAATATCACAAATATTTCAATATTAGAAAAAGTATCTCAATAGTCAGCTATACACAGGTTTAGGGTATAAGTTAGATAATGATAAATCAGAACGACAAATTAGAGAGCGGTAGTACCGCTCTCTTTTTTATGGTATATGCTAATGTCTTGTTAGATTGGTTAAATTATCAGGGAAATATTAATAGCACTATATCGATTGTAAACAATTGTTTTTTCATTATTGAAAGAGTTTAAAAGTTAATATTCGATATGGCTACTTTTATTTCTAAACAAAGACTAGGTATAGCGCAATCGTACATATACATGTTTGATTCCTTTTTTATCGGAGTCTCTTTCGTCTATTTCTAGGATATCTGTTAGAGATTTGAGCATTGGAGTAAGTTTGTTGAACCCGAAGCTTCTTGGGTCGAATTCGGGTTTTTTCTTTACGATTAAGTTTCCAACATCGCCTAAGAAAGCCCATCCGTCATCATCTCCAATGGCGTCAATGGTGTCTTCTATTAATTCGATGGTTTTATTGTCTACTTTTATAGTCGTCTCTTTTGAAGCAGCTTTTTTGGTTTCTTTAGGATCTGCTGTAGGAGCAGAAACGGTTTGTTTCGTTTTTTTCTTTTTGATGGCACCTTCTAAAACTTCTATATAAATAAAACGGTCGCAAGCTACAATAAAAGGATTTGGAGTTTTTTTCTCGCCAATCCCAATTACTTTCATACCCGATTCTCGTAATCGTATGGCTAGTCTGGTAAAATCACTATCGCTGGAAACGATACAAAAACCATCGACTTTGTCTGAATACAATAAATCCATTGCATCGATTATCAAGGCTGAATCGGAGGAATTTTTTCCGATTGTATAACTATATTGTTGGATTGGTGTAATGGCGTGTTCGAGTAAAACTGATTTCCAACCACTGGCATTGGGTTTGGTCCAATCACCATAAATGCGTTTAGTGGTGGGTGTGCCATATTTAGCGATTTCTTCCATCATTCCTTTTACATTACTGTAAGGAACATTGTCGGCATCAATGAGTACGGCGAGTTTTAGTTCTTTTGTATTTTGGGACATACTGAATTGTTTTAGATTTTGTATTGTTCTGATTATCAATTTTTGGATTTTTCGTATTAAAATTATAATCGAAACTGATTCAAATATACACGTTTTTATTGAAGATTATTGTTGATTCCTACAATTAGCCCTGATGGTAATGGAAAGCCTCTATGGAAGAAATCTATTTTTTCCTGTGCCGGCAGAGCGACCAAAGGAAGCTCCTGCCAGCGCATTAGAAAAAAAGGTTTGTGACGGAGAGCTTGAAGTGAACAGCAGGAATTGCTTCTTATTTTATTTTTCTTTGGGTAAAATAATTGATTTTTAGGTATTTTTTGGGAAGTAAAAATAATTTTGCTTTCAATACGCTAATAAATTTTAAATAATTAATTTTGCAGCTTCTTAAAAATTAATATTAGTAGATACAATATATTATGGTTAAAGATTTATTCGAAAGAATTCAAAGTAATAAAGGTCCACTAGGAAAATGGGCTTCACAAGCAGAAGGTTATTTTGTATTTCCAAAATTAGAAGGTGAATTAGGACCAAGAATGCAATTTCAAGGTAAAAATATTTTAAACTGGAGTTTGAATGATTATTTAGGTCTAGCGAATCATCCAGAAGTACGTAAAGCGGATACTGAGGCAGCAATTGCTTATGGTGCGGCTTACCCAATGGGGGCAAGAATGATGAGTGGTCATACTAAATACCACGAACAACTTGAGGAAGAATTGGCTGCTTTTGTAATGAAAGAATCAGCTTATTTATTGAATTTTGGTTACCAAGGAATGGTGTCTATCATTGACGCTTTGGTTACTAAAAATGATGTGATTGTTTACGATGTAGATGCACATGCTTGTATTATTGACGGTGTTCGTTTGCACATGGGGAAACGTTTTACTTATCGTCACAATGACATTGCGAGCATGGAGAAAAATTTAGAACGTGCTTCTAAATTAGCCGAAACTACTGGTGGTGGTATTTTATTTATTACTGAAGGTGTTTTTGGAATGCGTGGACAACAAGGTAAGTTGAAAGAGATTGTAGAGATGAAAAAGAAATACAATTTCCGTTTGCTTGTTGATGATGCACATGGTTTTGGTACTCTTGGTAAAACTGGTGCTGGAGCAGGTGAGGAGCAAGGTTGTCAGGACGGAATTGATGTTTACTTCTCGACATTTGCAAAATCAATGGCTAACATTGGTGCTTTTGTAGCTGCTGATAAAGATGTTATTGATTATTTGAAATACAATTTGCGTTCACAAATGTTTGCTAAAGCGTTGCCAATGATTCAAACTGTTGGTTCGTTGAAACGTTTGGAATTATTGCGTGAATCATCTGAAATAAAAGACAAATTGTGGGTTAATGTGAATGCATTACAAAATGGTTTGAAAGAAAGAGGATTTAATATTGGGGACACCAATACTTGTATCACTCCTGTTTACTTAGAAGGAAGTATTCCGGAAGCGATGATTATGGTAAATGATTTAAGAGAAAACTATGGTATTTTCTTGTCTATTGTAGTGTATCCTGTAATTCCAAAAGGAATTATTTTATTGCGTATGATTCCAACTGCTTCTCATACTTTGGAAGATATTGATGAAACATTGGCTGCATTTGAAGCTATACGTGAAAAATTAACAAACGGTACTTATAAAGAAATTGCAAGTAAAACCACTGTTGATTTAGATGCATAAATAAAAGTATTGATCGGTTTTTACTGATCTTATTCATAAAAAAAATCCATTCGTATTTTGCGAATGGATTTTTTTTATGGAATCTATATTATTGGAGTTCTTTTCTGAACGTTTTTCTGCGGCAGTGTACTACAGGGTCGAAATTTTTCCAAATCAATTGAATTGCTATATTGTCTGATAATTCAGGAGTTCTGAAACAATTTTCAATTCCTTTCTTTTTAAAAACTTTGTAATATTCGTTGAAAATTACAGCTGTTACTCCTTTGTTTTGATATTCAGGATGTACACCTATGAGATAAAAAACAACATCTTTACTGTTGCGTCTCGCATTTAGTAAATGCAAAAATCCAAAAGGGAATAATTTGCCATTGGCTTTTTGCAATGCTTTTGAGAAACTAGGCATTACAATTGCAAAAGCCACTAAATTCCCATCCTTGTCCTCTACATATTTTATGTATTCCGGATTGATGAAGTTGATGTATTTTTTCTTGAAATATTCTTTTTGAATGTCTGAAATCGCTACAAATGAGGACAAACTCGCATAGGTTTCATTAAATAAATCAAACATCTTATCGACATAAGGCATCACTTCCTTAGTCGACTTAAAATTGAGAGGTGTGAGTTGGTATCTTTTTTTGATTAACTCATTTATTTTTTGAAAAGACTCCGGATTGGCATTAGAAAATGGGAATTTGTTTTCTAAGTATTCTTTCTCAGTTATATATCCTAATTTTTCAAAATGGGTTGCATAATAAGGATGATTGTACCATGTAATCATAGTTCCTAATTCCTCAAACCCTTCAGTTAGAACTCCTACTTTGTCTAAATTGGAGAATCCCATCGGACCTTCAACATATTCAAGATTGTTTTTATTTCCTAATTCGTATACTTTTTCAAGCAATGCTTTGGTTACTTCTAGATCATCAATAACATCGAACCAGCCAAAACGGACTTTCTTTTTTTGTTGGTGATTAACTTCGTCCCAGTTGATTATAGCTGCAATTCTACCTACAATCGTATCATTTTTATAGGCTACATAAAAGGTGGCTTCGGCACTGAGGAAAGCGGGATTTTTAGTTTTGTCAAACGTCTCCAATTCATCTGCAATAATTGGCGGAACCCAATAAGGATTGTTTTTATATAAAGAAAAAGGGAATTTTATGAATTCAGTTAATTCCTTTTTAGTTTTAGCTTCTTGTATGGTAATCATTATTTCCGGAAAGTGTATTTTTATTTTTTCTTAGAACTTTTGCTTTGTTTTCTTGTGTTGGTCTTTTTAGCCATTTTTTCGGCAGCTTCTTCTTCTTTGCTTAAGAGATGAACTTCTTTGTAACGACCATCATATCGCCATGAAACACCAACTCCTCCGTAAACTATTGATGGAGTGTCTTTAAAATTGGTACTGATAGAAGCGTCTACTTGTAAGTTTTTATTAATCAAATAGGCTGCACCTCCACGAACTATTGCATCACTATAGAAATCACTTTTTATTCCTTGATTTTCTACAAAGGCAGACCACTTAGTATTAATTCCTTTGGTCAAAGTAAGGATATAGCTCAAACTAGGATAGTCGGTTGCTATGTAATTATAAATAATATTGGTTACAAATACCCAGCTTCCGTCTCCTAAATGGTTTTGCAAAATCAAAGCGGCTTTTGGTGAGATACTTGCATCTGGTGAAAAATAAAATGGATTGTCGGAGCCTGTAAAATTGGCTCCTGCAAATACTGCTACTGCCGGAATAACTTGGTGCCAATTGAATTTATGATTGGCTTTCCAGCTGTATAGATTTACTTCTCTTTTATATCCTTTATTAGGATCGTAAATTAGATATTTGGCTCCCAAAACGGATTGTTTGAAATCAGCTTTATCATCAACCCTCATGGGATATGTAAATTTTTCATTTACATATTGAATATCTGCTATAAATTCTAAATTTTCTAGGAATGCCCCATATCGCAATTCCATGTCAATACCAAAACCGTTGGCATCATAGTTTGATAGACTGTGGCTTTCTTGTATGCCAAAAACACCAGTTTCGACTTGAATTACGGTTTTTCCGACAGCAAAAGCCGACATGGATTCTCCCGGTCTATTAGAATTAATCTCATCGGTGTGTTGTCCGTAATGAATTGTTGGAATCAAAAAAACTGCGGCAATAAATAAAAATTTGATATTAAACATACTAAAATATTTGAGTTGAATAGGGATAACGCATTTCAAATGTACTATATTTTATCATTTATTTAAGAATGATATTTTTATTTTGTTCCAAAGTTTCGACTTGGATTTATTAATTTTGCTTAAAAATTATTCGATTATGCAAACAGCCTCTTTTTCGGGTTTTATAGAAACGCTATTTTTTATCATTGCGTTCTATTATATTTTTAAATTTTTGGCTCGATTATTTATGCCTTTATTAGTTAAAAAGGTAGTGGAAAAAGCGGGTCAAAATTTCCAACAACAGCAACAGCAAGCTCAAAATACAACTTGGCGTAGAACACCAAATAATGATGAAATCATAATCAACACCGCTAATGATAGAAACCCACGTGAAACCAAAAAAGTGGGAGACTATGTTGATTACGAAGAAATAGATTAATCCCTTAACCTCCAAAAGAGGTATCTGACTCCAAATCCAAAACCATATCGAGTATTTAGATTTTTTTGTCGTAATATTAGACTCATAAATCTATACCCTAAACCATAAACTCAAATAATGAAGCAACTTCAAAAGTTCTTTCCGCACATACTGGCCATCGTTGGTTTTGTATTCGTTTCTACACTTTATTTCTTTCCTGTTTTACAAGGAAAACAAATTTTTCAATCTGATATTGCCCAATATACGGGTATGGCCAAAGAGCAAAATGATTTTAGAGCTACCAATCATGAGGAGCCTTATTGGACAAACTCGGCTTTTGGAGGAATGCCAACCTATCAATTGGGAGCCAAATACCCGCATGATTATGTTGGTGCTATAGATGATGTATTGCGTTTCTTGCCTCGCCCAGCGGATTATTTGTTTTTATATTTTCTAAGTTTTTATGTTTTGTTGTTGGTCTTGAAGGCCGATCCGCTAAAAGCTTTTTTTGGTGCTGTCGCTTTTGGTTTTTCAACCTATCTGATTATTATTCTTGGGGTTGGCCATAATGCCAAAGCTCATGCCATTGCTTATATGCCACTCGTGGTTGCTGGTTTTATTATGGTTTTTCAAAGAAAATACATTTGGGGAGGATTGCTCGCCATGTTTGCCTTGGCATTAGAGGTAAATGCCAATCACTTTCAAATGACCTTTTATTTATTGATTCTATTATTGATTCTTTCAGGTTATTTTATTTATGAAGGAATCAAATCAAAAGAATATAAATCTTTGTTGTATTCATTAGGTACGCTTATTTGTGCCGGTATTATTGCTATAGGTGCTAATGCTACTAATATATTGGCAACAGCTGAGTATGCTAATTTTAGTACACGAGGCAAAAGCAATTTGAGTTTCAATCCTGATGGATCCAAAAGAACTACAGATGTGGCGATGAGTCGCGATTATATCACAGAATATAGTTATGGTATTGCCGAAAGTTTTAACCTTATTGCTCCTAGACTTTTTGGAGGTTCCAATAATGAGAGTTTGAGTGAAGATTCTAAAATTGTTGAATTTTTGCAACAACAGCAAGTAGGGGAAGGGCAATATATTACAAAAGAGCAAGCTGTCGAATATGCCAAGGGAGGAATGCCAACGTATTGGGGTGACCAACCTATAGTGTCGGCTCCGGCATATATCGGTGCAGTGGTTTTCTTTTTGGGGATTTTGGCCTTGTTTGTTGACGAACGAAAAATTAAATACGCATTCCTTGGTGGTGCATTATTGACTTTAATTCTCTCTTGGGGAAAAAATTTCCCTGCATTGACGGATTTCTGTATCGATTATATTCCAATGTATAATAAGTTTAGAGCAGTATCATCTATTCAGGTTATTTTAGAATTGTGTTTACCAGTTCTAGCCATTATGGGCTTGCAGTCTTTCTTTAAATTAGAAAAAGAAAAACAATTAAAACCACTGTTGCAATCGGGAGCCGTAGGTTTAGGGTTGATTATCCTTTTGTTTTTATGCAAAGGTATGTTCAGTTTTGCGGGAGGAAGTGACAGTAGTTTAATGCAAAGTTATGGACCAAGTTTTGTAGATGCCATAAAAGCAGACAGAAGAACATTGTATAGTGCCGACTTGTTGCGTTCCGGATTTTTTATTCTGATCACAGCGGGTGTGTTGTGGTTGTTCATTAAAAATAAAATTGCCCAAAATACAGCTATTATTTTGGTTGGATTATTCATGGTTTCGGACTTGTTTTTTGTAGATAAAAACTATGTTTCTAACAAAGATTTTATAAATGCCAGAGAAGTTGAAGTGCCTTTTCAGGAAACACCAACAGATGCAGAGATTCTAAAAGATCCAACTAATTACCGTGTTTTTGATATTCAAGGGTTGATGCAGGCAAGAACATCTTATTTTCATAAAGCAATAGGAGGATATAGTGCTGTAAAACCACAAAGGATGCAACAATTGTTTGATTATCAAATTGCTAAAAACAATACTGAAATTCTTAATATGCTAAATGTTAAGTATGTTATTCAAACAGATAAAGAGGGTAAAGAATATCCAATTATCAATACAGATGCTAATGGTAATGCTTGGTTTGTTGGTAAAGTGGATTTTGTTAAAAATTCGGATGCTGAGATGAAAGCTTTAGATAAATTTAATTCTAAAGATGTGGCTATTATTAATGATGATGAATTTGCAACGATTAAGGGTAAAGCTTTCGCTAAAGATAGTTCGGCAACCATAACTTTAGACTCATACAAACCGAATAACTTAAAATACACGTCAACGAATTCAAAAGAAGGTCTGGCGGTTTTCTCTGAAATGTATTATGAGAAAGGTTGGAAAGCACTTGTTGATGGAAAAGAAACACCGATTATGAGAGCCGACTATGCTTTAAGAGCAATTGTGGTTCCTGCTGGCAAACACAGTATCGAGTTCAAGTTTGATCCTCAGGTTGTAAAAACAGGTGGAATGATTACACTTATCAGTTCAGTTGGGATGTTGTTCCTTTTAGTTGGTGGGATTTATTTTGAGAGAAAGAAAAAATAGAAACATATAGTAAAGATTTATTGAAGAGATGCATATTGCAGAGATGCACTGCGGTGCATCTCTATAATAAACAATAAAATAAAAAATTGAAATCAGAATCAAAAAAAATCCTTATCATAACCTATTATTGGCCACCAGCAGGAGGGCCTGGCGTTCAGCGTTGGCTTAAGTTTGTGAAATATTTACCTGATTTTGATATTCAGCCAATTGTTTATATTCCGGAAAATCCAACATACCCGATTGTTGATGTCAAATTAGAGAAAGAAGTTTCAGAGAAAGCGATTATTTTAAAACATAAAATTTTCGAGCCTTATCAGCTGGCTTCATTTTTTTCTAAAAATAAAACCAAAAAAATTAGCTCGGGCATTATTCCTAATCAAAAAAAGCAATCTTTTTTTGAAAAAACGATGCTGTGGGTTCGAGGCAACTTATTTATTCCAGATGCACGGGTTTTTTGGGTAAAACCATCTGTTTCCTATTTAGAGAAATATATAGTAGAAAATAATATAGATACTATTATCACCTCAGGACCTCCGCACAGTTTGCATTTGATTGGTTTAAGTTTAAAGCAAAAATTAAAACTTACTTGGTTTGCTGATTTTCGTGATCCTTGGACTACCATTGGATATCATAAATCATTAAAACTATCCAAAAGTGCTGGTAGAAAGCACAAAGCATTAGAATATCAGGTTTTGAATACTGCGGATACGATTATAGTGACCAGTAAAACGACCAAAGCCGAATTTGAAGATATCACCAATAAGCCTATAACGGTTATTACCAATGGGTATGATACAGAGAAAATTGATGTGTTACGACTTGATACCAAATTTAGTTTGGCACACATTGGCTCCTTTCTTTCTGAAAGAAACCCAACCATTTTATGGGAAAGTTTAACCGAATTGTTAAATGAAGTTCCAGAGTTTAAATCTCACTTGGAGATAAAATTGATTGGGGAAGTCAGCGAAGAAGTATTAGCAACCATCTCAAAGTTTGAATTGAATCCTTATTTGAATAAATTAGGATATGTGCCACATTCTGAAGCAGTAGCTCACCAAAGAAGGTCACAGGTTTTGTTGCTTATCGAAATTAATTCAGAGGAAACTAAAAGTATAATTCCTGGAAAATTATTTGAATATATGGTTTCTAATAGACCAATTATTGCTATTGGTCCAGTCGATTCAGATTTTGCAGAAATTATTACTGAGACCAATACAGGAGTGTTTTTTGATTATACCGAGAAATTAAAATTGAAAAATTTGATTTTAAAATATTATAATCAATATTTAGAAGGGAATTTACAATCGTATGGTGTAGGTTTGCAAAAATATTCCAGAAAGAATTTAACTAAAGAACTGGCACAGTTGATTCATTCAAAAATTTAAGTTTTGCCAACTTTAAACTTTAAAACCTTAAACTCATAATTAATGGGCATAGTCTTAAATCAATCTTTAAAAAACACAATAATCACCTATATCGGTTTTGCAATTGGCGGTATAAATACCATTTATTTATATCCTGTTTTTTTGGGAGCTACTTTTTATGGTTTAACTAATTATGTGACTTCATGTGCTAATGTCATAATGCCATTGTTTGCCATTGGTATGCAGAACACTTTGGTAAAGTACTATTCACAATATAAAACAGACGAAGAAAGATCTCGATTTTTGTCTTTCACAGTATTATTCCCCTTAATATCAATCATTCCCTTTTTATTGTTGGGGCTCTTTTTTTACGATGAAATAATATTCTTTTTATCTAAACAAAATGCAGTAGTTAAAGATTATATTTGGTTAATACCAATAATTGGATTGAGCATGGCTTATTTCGAAATATTTTATGCTTGGGCCAGAGTGCACATGCATTCTGTATTTGGGAATTTTATTAAGGAAGTAGGTTTACGGTTGTTCTCTTTGTTTTTGTTGATTGCTGTATATTACAATTGGCTTTCTGTAGAAGGGTTTGTGTATGCAACGACAGTATTATATATAGTAGCCTTTTTGGTTACAATGTTTTATGCATTCAATATTAAGAAACCTGTTTTTCAGTTCGCAATACCCGAAAACACTAAGGAGATATTGATTTATACATTTTATATTATCCTATCGGGTAGTGTTGCCAACTTGCTTTTGGATGGAGATAAAATGATTTTGAATCAATACATGAAGATTGAAAATATTGCATTCTATTCGGTGGCAACTTATATAGCTTTAGTAATATCGGTGCCAAGTCGTGCAATGCATCAAATTGTGTATCCAATTACGGCAAAATTGATGCATGAAAACAGTCATGATGAGTTGAATAGTTTGTATAAAAAAACATCTATTAATCTTCAAGTAGTAGGTGGCTTCGTGATGCTTTGTATTTTTGTAAACATCAATCAGTTGTATGAAATGGTACCAAAAGAATACGGTGGAGGTATTATGGTTGTATTTATGATTGGTTTGTCTAAATATTTTGATCTGATACTAGGGAACAATAATGCCATTATTTTTAATACAAAATATTATAGAACAGTTTTGTTTTTAGGAGTCGCATTGGTTATTTTGACAGTCGTTTTGAATATGATTTTCATACCGGTTTTCGGGATTATAGGTTCAGCATTTGCCACTTTATTGTCTATCACTTTATACAGTTTAGCTAAATTATTATTTGTTGTTAAAAAATTGCATTTGTATCCATTTACCAAACAAACGTTACATTCTCTTGGTATTACGTTAGTAGTGTTTTTGATGTTTTACTTTTGGCAATTTCCTATTCATCCCATTGTTGGAATTGTATTAAAATCAATTTTAGTGACAATAGTGTATATCTACGTTAATTACAGATTTGTGGTTTCTAATGAAATCAATCAAGTTCTTGATAAATTGATAAAAAAAGTAATTAGATAAATAGACAAGTACTTTCTGTTTTTAACTTTTGGTAGGGCATGTTTTAAAAATGCGGTATTCAATTTTCTTGCATTAACTATTTTTATTTTAAAGTTTTTGTAGGATTTGTAACTTATTAATTTTTAATTATTTGAGTTCATGTTTTTTGAAAAATCACTAAAAACAGGTATTGTGTCTTTTATTTATTGGAGGTAATTTTACAATATTATTCTAATAGTTTCAGTTATGTATAATTGAAAAAGCACCTAAATGATAAAAAATCAATTTATTACTCAGGAAAAATTAAATGATTTTACTAACACAATTGCCAATAAAATAAAAAATGGTTTTGTAATCGTAGAAAAAAATGATAAAATGCCATTTGCAGTTTTAGTAAAAGAGGGTAAAAAAATAAATCACAGTTTCAATTTTTTTGTTTGTTGTGTCACTTTTGGAGTGTGGACATTGCCATGGTTGTATTTAAGCCAGGTTTCATGTAAGACTAAAAAAATATTGGTCGCACTTGATGAAGATGGTAATGTTTTTGAAGAGGATTGTTATATGGGATAATCTATTTTGACCCTATGAAAAAGTGTTAAATTATTAATCAAACTACATTTCGATTATATCGGGGTGTAGTTTTTTATTTTGTACTGGTTGTTATCTCTATTATTGAAGATTTCCCCCTCTGGAATAAAAGAGGGGGTAGTGATAACACTTATGTTTATTAGGCTGTATGACAATAAATGAAGTTAATCTAGCTGTGTCTAAACTTTATTAATGGCACAAACTAATCATTCCAGAACCTTTTCATATTCTAGTTTTCCGGTTTGTGGGCTGTTTATTGTACGTTTATTTGCGTCAAAATAAACAATATCAAAATTCACGGATATAATGCTGATCATAATTGTAAGCTTAGTATTGTCATCAGATAATTTCCATTTTCCTTCTCTTGATTTATCTCCATTAATTCCTTGGAATTTACCATTCTCCATAAACATTTGATAAGTGTCTTTGGGTGTTGTGACAACTCCATCTTTTGTCTGTTGGACAAGTTTCCATTTTCCGATGAGTTCTTTTTGTGTCTGAGCATTACAAGTCAGCCCGATGAAACATAAAAAGGTAAGAGTAAATAATTTCATATTCTTTAATTTTAGGGGTTAGTATTTGATTTAAATAATTTTTATAATCTTAATTTATAAATTCCTTTGAAGTGCTTGTATATTATTTTTTCCCAAAAGGAGATCGCTTCATTATAGTTTTTAAGGCACTTTTATAAGAGTCAATTCCTCCCAAAGCAGGAGATCTTGAATCAGAAAATATTTGCTCACCATTATCATTATATATACTGATATTTACATGTGTATCATAATTTATAGTGGTATAGGAATTTGTGGCTCCGTAAGCAGTGCCTTTCGTTTTATTGTCATTTGTTTTACTATTGTAAGATGCGGTATTGCTGCCAAATGTTGATGTTCCTTTGTTCTGAATGGAATATGAACCAATGATTACATATTCCGTGCCCAATAATTCTGCCCATTCCTTAGGTGTGTACATTGAAAGATCGTTTGCAGTTAAATTTTTTTTAGCCAATATAGTATTGGTTAGCATAGGATCTTGTATGGTTTGAAAAGGAGATTGCGATCTCAGAGCAGTTATACATGTTTCTTGAATCTGTTTGCTCATTGATGCTGTCGAAAGTCCTTGGTCATTTGTCTCTATCTCAAAAGGAAGTATGGCAATTTTGTTTTTTCGTTGTTCTGTTGAGAGTGTTGTGCCATTCTTATCATTTGTTTCTGTGTTTGCAGGTGTGGTTATTGGTTGTTGCTGGTTATCGAATGTTTCAGTACGGCCGCTGGCAAATACAATCTTACTTACTTCAGATTTGTTTATTTCGTATTCTGCTGTTTCTTGGCTATAAGAAAACTTCATTGTGGTCGAATTTACAGAAATGACTTTACCGGTTTTCTTTTCGCCATTTTTCATGATAACGGTATCCTCTTTAGTTTGACTCCATGAAGTTGAAGGGGAGAGAAGAAGAATTAGTGAAAAAACTAAAATAATGGAATTAATTGTTTTTTTCATTTTTCATTTTTTAATTGGTTGCAGGTTAAAAGTATTAAAAATTGTATTAAAAATAAAAAAATGTTTGATTAAGAGGATTGGAATTTTATCTGAAGATAAGCTTAAGATCACATTGCATAAGATCGAATATAATCCCCATGATTTTTGTTTCAGAAAAGAATTGTAAATTATATAAGCTACACTATTTTACTTGCCTATAAAAACATATTAAAAAGCCACGCCCCAATTGATGTTGAGACGTGGCTTTTTGTTCTAAAAAGAAATGAGTTATAACTTCTCCTTCAAATACTTTGCTGTAATTGATTTTTTGTTTTTTACGACTTCCTCAGGAGTACCTACAGCAAGTAGTAAACCACCGTTTTCACCTCCTTCAGGACCAAGATCTATAACCCAATCTGCGCATTTTATTAAGTCGAGATTGTGTTCTATTACCAATATAGAATGTCCTTTTTCGATTAAAGCATCAAAGGAAGCCATTAGTTTTTTGATGTCATGAAAGTGCAATCCTGTTGTAGGCTCATCAAAAACAAAAAGAGCTTTTTCCTTGATGGTTCCTTTTACCAAAAAGGAAGCGAGTTTTATACGTTGAGCTTCACCACCTGAAAGGGTTGATGAGGATTGTCCTAATTGTACATATCCTAAACCTACATCTTGTAGGGGTTGCAGTTTTTGGGTGATTTTTGTTTGTTTATTCTTTTCAAAGAAAATAATGGAGTCATCAATGGTCATCGTTAGGATGTCATTAATATTCTTTCCATCAAAGGTTACTTCTAAAACTTCTTTTTTGAATCTCTTTCCGTTACAAGTTTCACAAGGCAATTGCACATCGGCCATGAATACCATTTCTACATTTATAGATCCTTCGCCTTTGCAAGTTTCACATCTTCCTCCATCAACGTTAAAAGAGAAATGTTTGGCTTGATATCCTCTTACTTTAGAAAGTTTTTCTTTGGCATACAAATCCCTAATATCATCATAGGCCTTGATGTAGGTTACCGGATTAGATCGGGAACTCCTACCTATAGGATTTTGATCTACATACTCTATGTGCTTAATTTGTGAAAATGAACCCGAAAGCTCACTAAACTGTCCTGCTTTTTCTCCTGCATTATCCAGCTTTTTTTGCATGGCTGGGAAAAGAATTTTTTTGACAAGTGTACTTTTTCCACTTCCAGAAACTCCTGTTATGACAGTTAAAACATCAAGAGGAAAAGTAACATCTATATTCTGTAAATTGTTTTCTCTTGCGCCTTTTATTTCGATAAAATTTTTAAAAGCTCTTCTCTTTTTAGGAACAGTAATTTCTAGATCTCCGTTTAAATATTTAGCGGTTAAAGAGCTTGATTTAAGAATTTCGTCATAAGTGCCTTGCGCGACTAGATTTCCCCCCAAGGTTCCAGCTTCAGGACCTATATCGATAATCATGTCGGCGGCTTTCATAATATCTTCATCATGTTCAACCACTATTACGGTATTACCAAGGTCACGTAATGACAATAAAACTTTAATTAAGCGTTCCGTGTCTTTTGGGTGTAAACCAATACTTGGTTCATCCAGAATATACATAGATCCCACAAGACTACTACCTAATGAAGTCGCTAAATTGATACGTTGTGATTCTCCTCCTGACAGAGTAGATGAATTTCGGTTTAAAGTCAAATAATTCAAACCAACTTCGGTTAAAAATGACAACCTATTATTGATTTCGATTAATAATCGTTTAGCGATTTGTTTTTCATATTCCTCTAAATCAATTTTTTTGAAAAATTCTACCAAGTGTTTAATAGGTAAATCTACTAAATCAGATACGGTTTTACCATTGATTTTTACATAAGAAGCTTCAACTCTTAATCTTTTTCCTTTGCAGACATGACATTTGGTTTTTCCTCTGTAACGAGAAAGCATTACTCTGTTTTGGATTTTATAATTTTTCTCTTCAAGTTCTTTAAAAAAGTCATTTAGTCCCTGGAAATACTTATTTCCAGTCCAAATCAGGTCTTTTTGCTCTTCTGTCAGTTGAAAATAAGGCTTGTGTATTGGGAAATCAAATTTATAGGCATTATTGACCAATTCGTCTCTATACCAACCCATGCTTTCACCACGCCAGGGAAATATGGCATTTTCAAAAATTGAAAGTGAAGTGTTTGGAACGACCAATTCGGCATCGATTCCTATAATATTTCCGTAGCCTTCACAAGCTGGGCAAGCACCATAAGGATTATTGAAACTAAATAAATGTACATTAGGTTCTAAGAAAGTAATACCATCCAGTTCAAAATTATTGGAAAACGAAAGCTTTTTGTCTGAATTTAATTCCTGCAAATAGCAAATCCCTTTTCCTTCAAAAAAAGCGGTTTGCACAGCGTCTGATAACCGATTGTAAAACTCTTCTTCATCTTTGACTACGATTCGGTCAATTATGAGTAAAATATCTTTATGGTCTAAAGAGTGTTGTTCTTCTAGGGTGAAATCATCTAAACGAACCATTTCATTGTTGACCAAGATCCTTGCAAATCCTTGTTGTAGTAAGACTTTTAGTTTTTCTTCCAGTTGTCTCCCTTCCTCTAGATGAATAGGGGCAAGGAGCAGCCATTTGCTGTCTGGGTCAAATTTTTTGACTTCAGTCACTACATCAGTAACTGTGTTTTTTTTGACTTCTTGACCAGAAATTGGTGAATACGTTCTACCAATTCTAGCAAATAAAAGTTTGATATAATCGTAAATCTCTGTAGATGTTCCTACTGTAGAACGTGCATTAGTGGTGTTTACCTTTTGTTCTATAGCAATAGCAGGAGCAATTCCTTTAATGTACTCTACTTTTGGTTTGTCTAATCGTCCTAAGAATTGTCTTGCATAGGATGATAAACTTTCTACATAACGGCGTTGCCCTTCAGCATACAAAGTATCAAAAGCTAAACTTGATTTTCCAGAGCCCGAAAGCCCAGTTATAACCACAAGTTTATTTCTTGGAATTGCAACATCTACATTTTTTAAATTATGTACTTGCGCTCCTTTTATAATGATGTTTTTCTTTGGATCGAGTTTGGAAATATCAATTGGCATACTAAAATGAATTTTCACAAAAGTACTTAATTTTAATATGTGAATGTCTATAGGATTGTATTCAAAATTTGGTTTTTTTACTCCATTCTTGTTTTATCAGTTGTATTTTTAATAATAATGTAGTTTTTGAAAAAGGGGTATTAATAAGAAGTTTAATAGATTCATGATTTATTTTGACATATCTTTCCTTAAAAGTTACTTTTAGGTTTTAATTATTTTTTTTTAAATCGTTATACAAATGTTAATAGAAATTTAATAAGCGAATAATTTTAAAATTTCTTTATTTACTATATTTAAATAACTTTTTGTTTTGTTTTTAACTGGTTTACAGGTGTTTGAGGTGTATGATTGGTGGTTTTACTGGTGAGAATAATCGTGAAGAATTGGCTTTATTTGTAAACAAAATGATATTTATGCTATTTTTTATTGTGTATTAAGATAAAATTGTGTTAAATTTGTCATTCATAACTAACTGCTAAAACTATAATAAGCCTATATAACAAAATTACTTTTTAGAAGAGAACTCCCCCAAACTTTATTAATCTAAAAGGAATTGTTATGGCTAATAGTATACAAATATCTGACGCTTTATTGGTAAAAGAATATGTTGACGGTGACGAAAGTGCATTGGCTACATTAATCAGAAGACACGAATCTAAAATTTATGGGTTTATTTACTCTAAAATTTCAGATAGAGACATTTCTAATGATATCTTTCAGGATACATTTATCAAAGTGATAAAAACTTTAAAAACCAGTTCCTATAACGAAGAAGGTAAATTCTTGCCTTGGGTAATGCGAATTGCTCATAACTTAATTATTGACCATTTTCGTAAAGTGAAAAAAATGCCATTGTTTAGAGAAACAGAGGAGTTTTCTATTTTTTCAATTATGCCAGATGAATCTCTAACTGTTGAAAATCAAATTATAGCAGATCAAGTAGAGGTAGATCTTAGAAAATTAATAGAAGGTCTTCCTGCGGATCAAAAAGAAGTACTAATCATGAGAATGTATCATGATATAAGTTTCAAAGAAATTTCTGAACTAACAGGGGTGAGTATTAATACTGCTTTGGGCAGAATGCGCTATGCCTTAATGAATTTGAGAAAAATAATAGAAAAAAATCAAATCATTTTGACGAATTGACAATAAATAAAGTATTCTTCCGTTTTAATATAAAATCAAACTTTATATACTTATGGAAAAGAATTACTCTAAAAAGTCAAAAATCACCAAAAAAATGAAACCAGATAAAGAGATAGTCTCTTTTTTATTAAATTACTCGAAGGCATTAAAAGTTGTCAAAATAGAGGGAGAGGTTTTTGAGATTATTGTCAATTAATACTCTTTTTAAATTCTAAATAAAGAATTTCAAGCTTTAAAAGCTAAGCTTGAGTAATCAATTTCACTAATTTTCTTAAAAGATTAGTGAAATTTGTTATTTATAGCCGATTCATTTTTTGTTAAATTCACTCAAAACTGATTTTCGCCCGATTGTTCTGGTTATGATATCTTTTTCTAAATTCCAACCTCGCGCAGGTGAATACTCACGTCCGTACCAAATAATTTGTAAGTGTAAATCATTCCATAATTCTTCAGGAAATATGCGTTTGGCATCTTTTTCGGTTTGAACCACACTTTTTCCATTGGTCAGATTCCAACGATACATTAATCTATGAATGTGTGTATCAACTGGAAACGCAGGTACTCCAAAAGCTTGTGACATGACTACACTTGCTGTTTTATGTCCTACTGCTGGTAATTCTTCCAGATATTCAAAACTTTGAGGCACAATTCCGTTATGTTTCTCTATCAAAATTTGTGACAAACCATAAATACCTTTCGATTTCATAGGCGATAATCCGCAAGGTCGAATGATTTCCTTAATCTCTTCTACAGAAAGTTTAACCATGTCGTACGGATTGTCTGCTTTTGCAAAAAGTAAAGGTGTAATCTGATTTACTCTAACATCTGTGCATTGAGCCGAAAGTAAAACGGCAATCAATAATGTGTATGGATCTTTATGATCCAGCGGAATAGGAATCGTAGGGTATAATTCGTTTAATGTATTTATGACAAATGTTATGCGTTCCTGTTTGGTCATTTTTTTCTAAGTTACTAAGATTCTAAGTTGCTAAGGTACTAAGATTTTAAAAATTAAACTAAAAAGCACAATTACACATTAACAAACAATCTCGGAAACTTAGTATCTTAGCAACTTAATAACTAACTCAGCAACTCGAAAAAAAAATGACTATATTAAAAAAAGGAGATCAAGCACCTAATTTTTCATGCTTAGATCAAGATGGTAAACTGCATCAACTAGCTGATTATGCTGGTAAAAAGTTAGTGGTTTTCTTTTATCCAAAAGCATCTACACCAGGTTGTACAGCAGAAGCATGTGATTTGAGAGATAATTTTGAGCGTTTTCAAGCCAATAATTATGCTCTTTTAGGAGTGAGTGCGGATAGTGCAAAAGCACAAGCCAAGTTCAAAGATAAATACGAATTTCCGTTCCCGTTGCTAGCAGATGTAGATAAATCTGTAATCTCAGCTTTTGGAGTTTGGGGCCCAAAAAAGTTTATGGGAAGAGAATATGATGGAATTCATAGAACTACCTTTATAATTGATGAAAACGGAATTATTGATGAAGTAATTTCAGAAGTAAAAACAAAGGCTCACGCTAATCAGATATTGGGATAGGGAGTATTTAATTAAAAATTATTTATGCAATATCGCCTTTTCAGAATCGGTGGAATGGCATAAAATAGTTTTGTAATATTGATGACGGATATTTAAAACTCACTTTTTAAAATAAAAAAAATCCAAGAATGACAATTTGTTTTCTTGGATTTTTTAATAAAGTTATATCTCTTTATGGATGATGAAATCTTAATTGCTCGTTTCCAAAAGTGAATTTGGGTGATATCCAAAAAGATGTTTTTCTTTGATTAATTCAGGAACTCCTGGAGGTAGCATAGATTCCCAACCTGGTTTTCCTTCACTGATCATTTTTAATACTTCACGAGAGAATACTTTTAAAATTTCAGGATTATAGTCATCAATATCTACTACTTTTCCGTTGAATTTAAAGAATTTATACAATTCTTTCATTCTAGGATGTACTTTTAAATTTGCAGAAGTTATTATTTCTCCATCTTCACCTAGCATAGGGTATAAGAATACTTTCATGTCGCGATAGAATAATTTCCCGAAAGCTTCAAGGATTCCACCGCTCAAGTGACGATAGTATTTTTCGTCAAAGATATCAATCAAGTTGTTTACTCCCATGGCAAGACCCATTCTGGCCTTAGTGTAGTTAGAGAAATATTCAACTACTTTATAATATTCTTGGAAATTAGAAATCATTACTGTTTGCCCTAATGAACAAAGTAATTCCGCTCTATCCATAAAATCTCTTTCGTCAATTTCTCCATCAGAACGAAGATTAGACAATGTAATCTCAAAAATTACTAAAGTATTTTCTTTCTCTACTTTGTTTTCTTCCAGAAACATTTTTAATGATTCTTTGTACATGTCCATGTTTACCTTAGTAACAGGACGGAAACTGCCTCTAAAGGCAAGGATGTTTTTCTTGTATAAAATTGCAGCTGGAAGGATATTTTTTCCTTCTGGATTGAACATTACCGCATCTGTCATGCCATTTTTTACCAATTGTAAACTCATCAATCGATTGTCTACATCTGCAAAACGTGGACCAGAGAAATTGATAGTGTCAATCTCTAATTGATCTTTGTCTAAGTGATCGTATAAATAACGTAATAGTTTTTTAGGATCATTGTATTTGTAAAAGGCACCATATATTAAGTTCACACCAAGTACACCAAGTGTTTCTTGTTGCAACCTAGAATCTGTTTCTTTGAAACGAATGTGAATAATAATCTCATTGTAGGCTTCATTTGGATCAAGTTGGTATCTAATTCCTACCCATCCGTGACCTTTGAATTGTTTAGCAAAATCTATTGTAGCAACTGTATTGGCATAACTGAAAAACAATTTGTTAGGATGTTTTGTTCGGCTTAATCGTTCTTCGATCAGTTCACCTTCAAAGGTAAGCATCTTTTTAAGTCGGCTTTCTGTTACATAACGGCCGTCATCTTCAACTCCATAAACCGCATCACTAAAGTCTTTATCATATGCAGACATTGCTTTTGCGATTGTTCCAGATGATCCACCTGATCTAAAAAAATGTCTTACTGTTTCTTGACCAGCCCCAATTTCAGCAAAAGTCCCGTAAATGTTTTCATTTAAATTGATACGAAGTGCTTTGTCCTTTAAAGAAGGAATTTGCTCAATGACTTTGTCTCCTTTTAGTTTTATTTTGGCTTCCATTTTTTTTGTTTAAATTCGGCAATTATGTTACAAAGTTAATGAAATAGGCTGCTTATGAAAGAGAATTAATTCTATTTTTGTAAAAAAAACTAACAGAGTTGAAGGTATATTTTTTAGGAACAGGTACGTCACAAGGAATTCCTATTATAGGGAGTGATCATGAGGTGTGTAAAAGTACTGATAGTAAGGATAAAAGACTTAGAGTTTCGGTTTGGATTACTTGGGATGATCATTCTTATGTTATTGATTGCGGTCCGGATTTTAGACAACAAATGTTAACTAGCAATTGCAAAAAAGTTGAAGGAATTCTTTTTACGCACGAACATTCTGACCATACTGCAGGTCTGGATGACATACGTCCCTTTAATTTCAGACAAGGTGAGATGCCAATTTATGCTCATAAGCGAGTTATTGAAAATCTCCAAAAACGGTTTGATTATATTTTTGAAACCCAAAATAGATATCCGGGAGCTCCTTCTGTAAAAACTTTTGAAGTAGAAAATAATAAGCCATTTTCTATTGGTGATAAAATGGTGATTCCTGTTAATGTTATGCATGGAAGTCTTCAGGTTTTTGGATACAGAATTGATGATTTTGCTTATTTAACCGATGTTAAAACCATTGAAGATAGTGAAGTTGATAAATTAAAAAACTTAAAAGTATTGGTGGTTAATGCTTTACGGGAAGAACTGCACGATAGTCATTTCAATTTGCAGGAAGCATTAGATTTTATAACTTTGGTCAAGCCACAAAAGGCCTATATTACACACATAAGTCATATTCTGGGTTTTCATGAAGAAGTACAAAAAGAGCTTCCTGATAATGTTTTCTTAGCTTATGATAATTTAGAAATTACAATTTAATATACATGAAAAAATCATTCCTCCTTTACGCTTTAATTTTGTCTTTAGTTTTTAATGTTTATACCTATATGTTTTTAAGTAAAGAGGTAACTTTTGAGCAAGAAAAATATAAAAAAACGACAGCTAAATTAAAAGACAGTTTGCAATCTGTTACCAATAAATTGTCTGATGCTAATTATTTTTCATTGGAGAAAAATGAAAATGCCCAAAATTATTTTGAAACGGTAAAGTCTGATAAAATAAGGAACTATGCTACCTTAATTCCTTATATTACTGCACAATTATTGGATTTAAATGCAAATCCAAAAGGGAATCCTTATATTGGACAAGAACAATTGGGAGCCAATAAATTTGTGATTAACAAAGTAAAAGTATTAAATCACCGTTGGATAATTGCTGATTATAGCGATGGAGAATATTGGGGAGAGGTGTTGTTGAAATACTTTATCAATGACGATGAAAGCGTTTCTTTCGAAGTTAATCAGTCTCTTCTATATCAGAAGTAAAAAAAAAGTGTTTAGTTTGTTAGCACTTAATTGATACTAACAAACTAAACACTGAATATTAATTTTGAGCTAACCAGTTTTTTAAATCATAAAAATTTTGTGGTGCTACCCCATGGCCTACAGGGTATTCTTTATAAACAATAGCAACTCCTAATTTTTCTAGAATCCCAGGGGTTTTTCTAGCCCAATCTACAGGGATTACTTGATCTACAGTTCCGTGTGAAGCAAATATTTTAAGTTGGTTTAGATTGTTTTTTAAATAATCTTCGGCTACGATTTCTAAATTGAGGTAACCGCTCATAGCTACTACTTTATTGATTTTTTCTGGATACGAAAGTGCTACAGCATAACTCAAAATTGATCCTTGGCTAAAGCCAAAAAGAGTCACATTATTAGAGTCAATAGCATAGTTACTTGCTAACTCATCAATAAAGCGAGCAATTGTATCTCTGGAAATTCGGGCTTGATCATTATCTGAAAATTTGTTTTGATCAGCATCAAAATTTATTGCATACCAAGCGTAACTTCCGTATTGTAAATCATAAGGAGCACGCGCCGAAATTACATAATATTCATCCGGTAATTCTGTAGCAAAAGAAAACAAATCAGCCTCATTGCTTCCGTAACCATGAAGCATTAGTATGACTGGGTTTTTATCTAAAATTACTTTGGGTTCTCTTATTTTATATTCTAAGGATAGATTCATTTTTTATATTTTAGTTCCTATCCCGAAGTTTCGGGACGGAATCAGATTTTATGATTTATTCTAAATAAAGTTGAATTTATTTTAAGAAATGCTTTTAAGCCATTTTTGAAAATAAGTTCCCAATAATGGAAGAGGTTTTGTCTCACCTTTTATTGCGCCAAATATGCCATAAGTCCATAAAACTGAAATGAAAACCCACATTGGTGCAGAAATCATCAGGCTGTCAAAGTTACTAATGATTAGTCCTAATGAAATAAAGGTGATTGTTAACCCCAATCCTTGGCGGATATGAAAGGAAGCGAATTCATTCTTGTCTTCGGCATTCATAGACATGGCTATAAATACACCAATACCTAAAATATAACTGGTGATTGCGGCTGTTTTTCCAGCTTCGATAGTAGTATTGTTCATGCTATTTGTTTATCCTAAAATTAATTTCCCTTGGTTAAAAATTCCATACGCTTTTCCTTTTAGATTGGTTCCTAGGAATGCTGAATTTTTTGATTTTGAAAGTATGTTTTCTTTTGTGAAAACACTATTACCTTCCGGATTAAACAAAGTAATATCGGCTATTTCGCCTTCGTTAATACTATTGTTTGGAATACTGAAAATGGTTTTTCCTGAGGTAAATTTTTCGATTATAGTTTCTAATGGGAGTACAGTCATTAAGGCGCCAAATGCACTTTCTAGTCCTATGGTTCCATTTTTGGCCATATCAAACTCCATTTTTTTGTGTTCGATATCGATAGGGTTATGATCTGTAGTAATCATATCGATAGTTCCATCTAGAATTCCGTTGAGTAATGCTTGTCTGTCATTCTCAGCTTTCAATGGTGGAGTCACTTTATATCGTGTGTCAAATTCTTCTAGTTTCTCATCCGTTAATACTAAATGATGTACGGTTGCACTACAAGTAACGTTAAGTCCTTTTGCTTTGGCTTCTTTGATTAATTGTACCGATTTTGCTGAAGAAATGGTTGGGATATGCATTTTACCGCCAGTATATTCTAGAAGGAATAAGTTTCTGGCAATCAGTAATTCTTCTGCTAGATTCGGAATGCCTTTCAGTCCCAATCGTGTAGAAACAATACCTTCGTTCATGACGCCATTTCCTTTTATTTTGTCGTCTTGTGCAAAAGCAATGACTAGTCCATCAAAATCCTGTACGTATTGCAAGGCTATTTTTAGGAGATTGGCATTGTCTAAACTTTTGGTATAATCGCCAAAAGCTACTGCGCCAGAGTTTTTCATGTCATACAACTCGGCCATGTCTTTACCTTCACTTTCCTTGGTTAGAGCACCTATCGGAAACAATTGTGTGGCAAAACCATTGGCTTTACTTTTTACAAAATTAACCTGAGCTTGATTGTCTATAATAGGGAATGAATTGGGTTGCAAAGCAATGGCTGTAAAACCGCTTTTGGCAGCAACATCTAGCCCGTTTGCAATAGTTTCCCGGTCTTCAAATCCTGGCTCTCCCAAGGAAACACTACTGTCAAACCATCCTTGTGAAAGGTGAAGGTTTTCTAGTTTTAGTTCTTCGGCATCATCAGTATTTGGAAGTGCCTTTCCAATTTTTTTTATAAAACCATCTACAATTAAAAGATCTACAGTCTGGTTGTGAAAAGGACTTTTCGAATCGATAATTTTTGCTTCTCGGATGATTATTTTCATGTGTAGTTATTATTTGCTTTTTATGGGAACATATTGTCGCAATTCTTTATTCTCATTCTTCGCGACTTCATGTGTACTTTGTAATTTTTAGTAATCGAATTGTTATTTTATAAATTTTATAATTGCCATTTCTAACGCTAAAAATAACAGTGCAAAGATAATAAACCATTTCCAAATTTGATTGTCACTTCGGTTGGTTTGTAACGTGTCAAAAATGGTTGTAATGGAATCACTCGTTTTATAATTGGATAACAAACTTTCATCAATTTGATCCAAATTACTTTCGGTTCTAGCATAATTAAAACTGATGTTTTCTATTGGCGTTTTGGAATCATAAATAGTGAAATTGCCCGCTTTCTCTGGATAATCATTAAAAAACAATTGTACTTTATTATTTAACAGTTGTTGTACTGGGATGAATTGTTCTTCTGAGTTTTTTACACTTAGAATTTCATCTTTAGATAATAAAGTAGAAACAAGATAAGAGCTGTTATTTCCTATGGTGTTTGCATTAATTCCATTATTTTGCTTGTTTAATGCCATTTTATAGAAAACTGGAACAATCAATGGGGACAGTTGAAAATTAGAATTTGATAGATTCAACGGAGCCGAAAACACATAAACAGATGAAATAGTATTTCTAAGCGCTATTAAAAATGGTGATTGATCCTCAAAGTTTAGAATGGCTGAACTTGTAGTCGAAATCGTGAATTCTTTTTTAGTTTTTGGATATTGAAAATTATTTGTTTTGTTTTCAAATACACCTGCAAATAATGGATGATTAAAGTTGATTTTGGTAATCAGTTTTTCATTCGATTCTAATGATTTGTATTGAGTGGAGCCAAACTGATTTAGTAACGCATTCAAATTGGTTATTGAGGCGGTTTCGGATGGAATTACAATAAGATTTCCGCCTTTGCTCACAAAGGATTTTAAAGTGGTTTGTAAGGATTGTGGAATTTCATCAAGTTCATTCAATACAATTGCATCTTGTTTGTCAATGCTGTTGTAATCAAGAGTGCTTAAGGTGAAAGAACTATAATTGAACTCATCATTCGTATAGATTCGACTCAAGAAATTGTTTTTTTCTGGAGCGCCAATGCTAATAATATTGGTTTTTTTGATTTTTGAAATACTAAAAAATAATTTATTGTCATAGGCCAAATCATTGTCTTCTATAGAAACGTAGCCATGAAAAGCTTGTTTTGGAATTGTAAAATTGATGGTTTCTTTTTTGTTCTTAAAATTAATTATAGTTTTAGCAATCAGTTTATTCTGATTGTATAAAGCCATCGGAACAGGTTTGAAATCTGTACTGTAGTTGGTGGTAACAATCCCTAATTCATAAAAATCATCTAGTGTTTGGTGAATAAAAACACTATCGATAGCTACATTGTTTTTTTGTTCTGCCTTTGGAATTATAAAATAAGGAATGTTATCGTTGCCGATATTTTTTAATTGATTTTGGGATAAACCCACGGCATCGGTAATGATTATAATATCTTTTTTGAAAGCTGATTTGTGTGCTTTTACTTTAGCGATTATATTGTCCAGTTGAAAAGGAATTGCACTATACTTTAGGTTTTGCAATTCATTTCGAATGGTTTTGATATCCGTATTCCAATAATTATTGGTATTGGTAAGTAATGAAAAGTTGGTGTTTTCCGGAGTTTCTTCGAGTAGTTCCTGAACGGCACGTTTTAGTAATTCCCCTTTTTTTCCTTTGGCTTGCATACTAAAGGAGTTGTCCAGAATAATATACATTTCATTGCTGGCATTTTTACTGTCTTTAGACTCGAAAAAGGGTTGTGCAAAGGCAAGAATAATACAAGTTAGTAAAAGTATTCTGCACGCCAAAAGCAACCATTTTTTGATATTGGAACTCTTTCTGGTTTGAATTGCAAGTGCTTTTAGGAAACGAACATTGGTGAAATATTCTTTTTTAAATCGTCTTAATTGAAACAAATGCACCAAAATTGGAACAATCAATAAGAATAGAAAGTATAGAATTTCGGGCTGTTTAAAGTGCATTCTAAAGTTTTGTTTGCTTCACAGGATTTTATTACAATGATATTCATTGAATTTTGTGTGTCAAAAATACAAATTTGTAAACAGTTTTTTATGATGTTGCCATTATTTTTCAAAACTGCAAACAAATACTGTGATTTAAAAAGATAATAAGTATTTTCGCTATTCTTTGAAAATTATAAAATATGAAAAAAGTTTATCTATTTCTTCTATTAATTTCTACCGTAGCTTCAATGCAGGCCCAAAAAAACTTATTGAATCTTCTTGTTGGTACTTATACCAATACATGTTATAGCAAAGGCATTTATACTTATGAATTTGATACCAATAATGCTCAAATGAGACTGAAAAAATCTTCGGACAGTATTGTCAATCCAAGTTATTTATCATTTTCTAAGGATAATAAATTTGTTTATGCAGTAAATGAAAACGGTGAGGAAAGCACTATAAGCTCTTTTGGGTTTGACTCCGTAAGTGGTAAGCCAAGTTTTATCAATAAAGAAAGTTCTAAAGGCGCTGACCCTTGTTATATCATTAATGATGATCAAAATGTAATTGTTGCCAATTATTCTGGTGGGAGTATTTCGGTTTTTGGTAAAAAGCAGGATGGTGGTTTAACCGAAGCAAAGCAGGTTATACAGCATTATGGTAATGGTACAAATGCAGATAGACAAGAAAAATCACATGTTCACATGGTTTATTTTTCGCCAGATAAGAAATATGTTTTAAGCAATGATTTAGGAAACGATAAAGTGTATGTGTATAATTATAACCCAACTGCAACTACTGATGTTTTAACATTAAAAGATAGTGTTTCTGTAAAAGCGGGTAGTGGACCTAGACATTTAACGTTTGGAAAGAAAGGAAAATACATGTATCTGTTACAGGAATTAGATGGTTCATTGACTACTTTCAGCTATGCAGAAGGGAAGTTAACCCCAATTAATGAAACCAGTATTTTAGCAAAAGATTTTAAAGGAGCTCCTAGCTCAGCCGATATTCATATTTCGCCTAACGGGAAATTTTTATACGCTTCGAATAGAGGAGAGGCCAATACTATTTCGATTTTTAAAATTTTAAAGAAAGGGAAATTAGAGCCAATAGGGGAAGTAAGTACTTTGGGGAAAGGACCGAGAAGTTTTGTGATTGATCCAACTGGGAAGTTTCTTTTGGTAGCACATCAGTATACCAATGATATTATGATTTTTAAGATTCATAAACGAAAAGGAACTCTAACTGATACAGGGAAAAAAATTGACCTATGTTCTCCTGTTTGTTTAATTTTTAATAATTAGTTGTATATGAATAGCAAAGATCAAATTGTAGAAAACGAAAATAGACTTTTAAAGGCTATACAGGAATCCGATATCACTGTTTTAGACGAATTATTGCATGATGATTTGCTTTTTAATATTCCAAATGGGATGACAATAACTAAGAATATGGATTTAGATAATTATAGATCGGGAAGTATAATTATTAATTCAATATTGCCTAGTGATCAAATTATAAATGTCATCGATGATACTGTGATTGTAGCGGTAACTTTGGTGTTGAATGGTAAATATGATGAGCAATCTTTGGATGGTAAATACCGATATTTAAGAGTTTGGAAATTATTTGACGATTCTTGGAAAGTAATTGCCGGAAATTGTGTTTTGTTATAATTGATAAAGTTTAGAGATAAAAATAGCCCATGAGATCGATCATGGGCTATTTTTTTATTGGAAATTAAGACTGTCAAATAGTAAAAGATATAAATATTGACGACTTAATTCTGTTTACTATTTCTTGTTTTTTCTCTTTTTGTCTCTTGTTTTCAGCATGTTTCTATTTACTGAACCGTGTGTTTTTTTCTTGGTTACTCCTGGTCCTCCTAAATTGACTTTCTTATTCTTTTTGCTTTTTTCATGAAAAGCACCTTCACCTACTAGTTTTTGTTTTTTTATCAAAATCTTAATAGGCTGCCTGTCTTTTTCTGGTCCAATCAATTTATCAGATACTTCAACTTCTTCTGGAAAAGTTTCAATGTCTAGCTCAGTATCCATTAAAATTTCAATAGCAATTTTTGATTCTTCTTCGCGTGGAGCTACAAGACTTATTGCTGTTCCAGTAGCATCAGCACGTCCCGTTCTACCAATTCTGTGCATGTATAATTCAGGTAATTCAGGCATCTCGAAGTTAATTACGTGTGTAATATTCGAAATATCTAAACCTCTTGCCATAATATCAGTAGTGATTAGTCCACGTAGATTTCCTTCCTGGAATTCAGCCATAGTGTTCAAACGGTAATTTTGAGATTTGTTGGAGTGAATAACACCAAACTGACCTTCAAAATCTTCCTCTATGCGTTCGTGAACCATATCCGAGATCTTCTTGTTATTCACAAAAACCAATACGCGACTCATGTCTTCGTTGGTTTGTAATAAGTGTTTTAAAAGATTGATTTTGGTATTGAAATTAGGAACTTGATATGTGATTTGTGTAATATTTTCTAATGGGGTTCCTGATGGTGAAAGTGTAACTTCTTTAGGATAATCAAAGTAAT
Source organism: Flavobacterium aestivum (assembly GCF_026870175.2). NCBI lineage: Bacteria > Pseudomonadati > Bacteroidota > Flavobacteriia > Flavobacteriales > Flavobacteriaceae > Flavobacterium > Flavobacterium aestivum. The sequence continues at coordinate 2,372,971 of NZ_CP113977.2, forward strand.
CATTCAAAACGGCATCTACCTCGTCAGTCATAGTTGCTGAGAATAGTATGTTTTGACGCTTTTTAGGCATCATTGCCAAAATAGCGGTCAATTGGGTACGGAAACCTAAATTTAGCATTTCGTCAAACTCGTCTATAACCAGTTTTTGCATTTCTTCAAAACGGATTACATTGTCTAATGTTAAATCCATAACTCTTCCTGGAGTTCCCACAAGAATATCACATCCTTGATACACTGTTGTTTTTTGGGTGTTGATATTTACCCCTCCAAAAATTCCAATGGTGCGAACAGACATGTATTTGGTTAGTTTTTCAACTTCTTCCACCACTTGAACTACAAGTTCGCGAGTTGGAACAAGGATTACTATTTTTGGAGTATGACCTGGTGTAAATTTGTATAATTTTAATAAAGGAAGTAAATAGGCAAATGTTTTACCAGTACCGGTTTGTGCAATTCCCATCATATCACGGCCAGACATTATCACAGAAAAAGTTTTTTCCTGAATAGGAGTTGGAGATGTAAAACCTAAATCGGTTATTGCTTTTTGTACAGATTTAGGAAGATTGAATTGTTCGAAAGTACTCATTTGTATTTTAATTTTGTGCAAAGATAGGTTTTTTGAAACTAAGGATCGAAAGCTTGTACTAACTTTGGCATTATTTGATAACATATTGATCTATAATACTCTTGAAGTTTGTGTTGGTAAAATCGTTTGAATAAGTATTAATTTATCATTGATTGATAAAAAAACAAGCAAACCCCATATACTATTTGTGGTAATAGTTATTAGGGTTTGCTGTGAATTTAAAAGAGTGTTATTCTTTGTTCTTGGATTATTTGATGACTTTTTTAAGCACTAATATTTATATTTTCCTCTTTTGGTTTTATGCTGAGATTTCTTTTTGTGAATAAGCGTTTCACTCTCAATAATAATTCGTTTGGATTGAATGGTTTTGAAACAAAATCATCGGCACCAAGATTAAAAGCTTCTACAACCGTTCCTTCCTCTTCTCCTAATGATGAAACCACTATCACAGGAATAGTTTCATAGTTTTCTTTAGTATAACCAATGATTTCTAATCCAGAGCGAAAAGGAAGCATAATATCGGTAATAATTAAATCAGGGATTAACACTGGAATTTTTTCAATAGCAATCAAGCCATCTTTACATGTTGTTACTTGATATCCTTCTTTTTTTAGAATAAACTCAAGGATTTTTATCATTAATACATCATCCTCTACAATTAATATTTTTAAATCTGTATTATCCATAATTTTTTTATTTTAATGATTAACCATCCAACAGGATTGATATAAAAAACCGATGAAATGAATAAAAAATCAGTTGTAATGCATTTGCTGTTATGAAACAACAATTATGCCAAACTTCTTTGAGAACATTTTTTGATTATTAATGTTTTTGTGTCTCTGAATTAGGTTAAGAACGTGAGGTTAAGTTTGTGGGATTGGGTGATATTAAATTTTGTGTAATTTTTGAGAGTAAGGAATAGGTAATTACACCAACTATACTTTTATATGAAATAATCAATATATAGTAATCAATTCTGAAGTTGTCCTTTTGGGATTTCCTTTCTGTGTTATTGCTTTTCTGAGTTTTATCAAATTATAATAATCTCTATGTATGAACTTGCTCTTATCAATAATCTACAGAACATTTGCAAAGGGGGAGGCTTATTTTTTTTCTTTCTAAGATTTGACTCCTAAGGAAGTTGCTCATTAGAGGCTAAATATTAGTAAAAAAGAAAGCTATAATTTTGCAATCTGTTAGCTGTGATTTTACCTTTTGTCTATGTATGACATTAATTATCGTTAAAAGTACGTTTTTTTATCTTTTTGTACAAATTTATTTATATTATTTTTTCATCAAAAACAGTAATAATTAGTTAGAGATCAAAAGATTAGCCTAGAGAGAATTAAAAGTAATAGGTTCTATGGGAAGGACAATAGTGTTGTGAATTTTGATTTTTAGGGAGTATGATTTTTTTAGCTTTGGTATAAAAATGTCTTTTACAATATGTTTTTAGAACTGATATTGAAACATCAAAGCAATTTCGGTTTCAATTTGCTTCAAGCCTGGGGAATATTCTTGATCGTTTATAGATAATTGTATGCCTGTTACATAATGCTCTCCAAACAATCTATAATAACCACCTCCAATTCTAAAGGAATTAAGTGATAAACGTTGTTCAATTTGTCCAAGGGTTGTACGCTCATCTGGCGAAGTTCCGTAACCTGCTATTAATGTTAAGTAATCAAAACGGGTGTTGAAATAATAACGACTTGTTAGTGTAAAAGCCGGATAAACTGTATCGTTGTCAAATTGAAAATACGATCTTAGATTGAGCCAATAGGAACCTAGATATTTTCCAATTCCAAGAACGGCAGTAGCAAAGTTGGTGTCATCGGTATCAATGTAGCGTATGCCTAGATCTCCTTCCCAGCCTTTATTGAAATTTTGAAAAAAGGAATATCCAAGCCTTAATTTAGGAAATACTGGATCGTCGCTATATCCAGCTCCAATGTAGGAATAACTGTTTTTACCTGTAAAAAGATAACTCTCAGCTTCATATTGAATACCATTGATTACGCTTTCTCCATTAGCATATCTGTTAGAATAATTGACTCTGGCAATGGCTGATCCCCAATTTCGTTGACAAATGTATTGTAAACTTCCATAATGCCAAGGCCCATATCCAGATCTGTCAAAGGTTGTAAAATTGTAATTCACCCCAATACGATCTGATTTGAGTCTGCTGTTTTCAATAAAATAATGCAGTTTGAAATCAGAATCTTTAGGATACATAGCTTGCATTTCTTTTAGATAGTCTTCACTTTTTTTCTTTTCTCCTTGCAATTCATAAATGGTGAGCTTTTTATATCGAAAATCTTTTTTTCCAGGATGTGCTTCAATAGCTTTATTGACTACTATCTCAGCATCGGTATAATTTTTTTCTTCAAGATCCATATTGATGAGGTAAGTATAAGCTTCTTCATAAACAGGATTTTTACTAATGACATAATTATAATAGTATCGAGCACTGTCTTTTACATTGGTTAACTGATAAATTCTACCGGTTAGTAAATGAAAATCGAGATATTCAGGAGCTAATTTCATTCCCAATTGGGTTTTCTTCAATGCCGATTCATAGTTTTTATCTTTGTTTACTTCTTTTATGGCAACATTCAAAAGACTGTCGATATCTATTTTTTGGGCCCAAACGGAATTATTATTCGCCATTCCGAATACAAGAAAAAGGATAAAGATGATTTTGATGTGGTTTATATGTTTCATATATGTAAAAGTTAATTGTTATTGGTCATATATGTTATTGCTTTTTTTATATAGGTGTTTGCTTGCGCAAACTTTTTGTTAATAGCGATTTCATGCCTTTCTAGAATTTTAGATTAAGTAACCTGATTTTGTTTTGGGGCGGTATTAAATCCTTGCCGTTGCATGTTTCCCCAGTTTTGTTCTTTTTGTCTAAAAAAATGGGAATACCCTTTTAATGAAGCATATACATTTACAGGATGGTAGCAAAATGGTTCAATTATAGCCATTAGAACGAGTATTATGATTTCTTTTGTATTGGCATAATTTTTATAGATAATATCATCTAAGAGTATGGATATAAACGTTATTATGAGGTAAAAAAGATAAACCGTAAGAGTAAGGTAGATTAAATAGATATAGTCTATGTCCAAGACAATTAAGCTAATAATTAATATCACTATTCCGATTAATTCTAAAATTGGGATTAAAAATTCGAACATAAAAAAATAAGGGAATATGAGAAACCCCATTCTTTCGTATTTTGGGTTAAAAAAAATATTTTTGTGTAAGTTTAAGGTTTGAATCAGTCCTCTTGACCAACGAACCCGTTGTCTGATTAAAACTTCTTTTGTAGCGGGAACTTCTGTCCAGCATAATGATTCTGGAATATATTGAATTAGAAAAGGGAGTTTATGGTCATACATGTATTTTCTCATTCGGGTTATGAGTTCCATATCTTCTCCCAATGATTTATGCCAATATCCTCCTGCTGCTATAGCAATTTCTTTGTCGAACATGCCAAGTCCTCCGGAAACCAATAATAAACCGTTTATTTGGCTCCAAGCCATTCTACCAAAAAGAAATGCACGAACATATTCTAGCTCCTGAAATCTTGGGTACCATCCTTTTGGAAAATGTATTTTGACCAAAAAACCATCTTTTACTTCGCATGAATTTGAGATTCTGATTCCTGCTCCAGTAGCAATTACTCTTTTTTTATTTTCTATAAAGGGTTTGGCTAATTTTATAATAGTGTCATTTTTTAAAATACAGTCTACATCTGTACACATAAATAACGGATACTTGGTAGAGTTTATCCCAACATTAGCCGCATCTGCTTTACTTTTTCTATTCTCCTTATCTACAACGAGTAGTTTTGAATATAATGGATTAGTAGATTTGTAGTGACCCCTTACAGGATTTGTTGGTATTTTTTCTTGGTAATAAAAGTCAACTTTAATCAAATCAAACTCTTTGATTAATTTTTGCAAAGTATCATCAGTACTACCATCATTTACCAATACAATTTCGAATTTTGGGTATGTCAATGACAGCAATGATTTTACATTATAAACTACGGTTGCTCCTTCATTAAAGGCAGGTGCAATAACCGATACACCAGGAATATGATTGGATTTTATAATAACATTATTAGGTATAAAGTTTTTGTTATTGAGATATTTTTTTATGGCATAGTATGAAAATAAAGCCAATAAGCAATATGAAAGTATGTAAGATGCTGAAAATAATCCCACAAATAATTCGTAATAGTATGAAAGGTTATCTAACATCATAGATATGGGGTTTTTACGTGTTTGACCATTTTTTGTACATCATAATCATCTTGGAAATGAACATTAAAATACTCAGAATTTATTTTGTGTAAGCAATAAACAGCATCGAGTTTATTGTTTTCGATGGTTTTGTCTTTTAATAATCCAGCTATGAAATTTTCAGAGTCAGTAGTCCCGATAACGGCCAAAGTATTAAAAATCTCTAATTTGTTTTGTGTGTCTTCCTGATGAAATTGCTCAATCAATATGGGTTCTGCTTCATGTATGTATAAAAAGTTTATTGCAGAAATTGCTTCTAATCGAACCAATTCATCTTCATGTCTTAATAGCTCTACAATAGCTTCATTATCATTGGTAAAGTTGTAAAACATCATTAATTTCAATCCGAGTTTTATGATTGATGCATTGTCAGAATGTATCCACTGACTTAAATTAGTGGGGATTTTTGTTTTTTTCTGATGAAGAATATCCATTATTTTGATTTCCTCAGCAATTGTAATTTGATGTGAAAAATCTAATAATGTTTCTAATTTATCGGGATCTAATGAAATTAAACTCAAAAAGGCACTGGATTGAACATTTTTGTTTTTGTGGTTTAAAAAAGGGATAATGTACATTTTCCCTTTTTCATATTCTAAAGATTCCAAATGGTACATCCCAATGCACTTTATATAAAATCGCTTGCTTTTTAAGAGCTTTTTTGTGTATTCAAATAAATCAAAGCTTTCATATAGAAAATGAAAAGTATTGGTAATATCTCCTTTTAGGTTTAGCTTCAAAAAAATAATTTCATTCAGTAATAATTTTTTGCACCATTTTTTTTTAAAAGGAATTTCTTTTTTGAATTGTTCTATTTCTATTTTGAAATTATTTTCGTCGAATGGAGAAAAAATTATTGATGTTAGAAAACTATCAATTTTACTTTTTGCAGATTCATATTTAGGTCTAAACAAGTCATATCTAAATCTATTCAAGATTAGAAATAATACTAATAGCGTAAAGCTACCTATTAGTATTGGTAAACCTATGAGGACAAAATAATGAATATATCTATCCATACAAAAGAGTTTTGTTTAATTACCATTATTAAAAACAAGCCAATGTTGTATTGTATTTATTTTTTTATTGAAAAAAAACTTACATAAAGATAATGATTATTTTAAATGTTTTGCAAGAATTGTAATTTAAAATAAAACATGATAGGTTGAAATTAAGGAGGTTATCTTATAAGTTGGGAAGATAATATCAAATACAATTTGCATTGTAATTGATAACAATGTCTTAGAAATTGCTCTTTTTTTGAGGGATTAAAAAGATTGAATAGTATAAATAATGGTGTTTATAGATTTTCTAAAAACCTTCAAAAACACCTAGTCCAAATAATGCAAAATCATATTTTACGGGGTCAGTTGGGTCTAACTCCCTAAGTTTTAAATCCAATTCGGCTAATGCTTTTCCATCGTTTTGTTTTCGTGTAAGCAAGCCTAGTTTTCGTGCTACATTTCCGGAATGAACATCCAGAGGGCAGGATAGGAGTGCAGGCGAAATAGATTTCCAGATACCTAAGTCAACACCTTTATTGTCCTGACGAACCATCCATCTTAGGTACATGTTGATTCTCTTGGCTGCCGATCCTCTTAAAGGGTCAGAAATGTGTTTTTGGGTTCGGTCGAGATGTGGAATTTCAAAAAACAATTTTTTGAATTCGTGAATGTTTTTTTGTAAATTATCTTCGCCTAAGTTAGTGCTGAAGACAGTTTCTAATCCACCATGATTTTTATAAATATGTTGTAAACCTTTTATAAACCCTATGAAATCTTGCCCGTTAAAAGTACGATGAACAAAGGTTTCTAAGCGCTCTAAGTCGGTTTCCTTATGTGTCATTACAAAATCGTAGGGTGAATTTCCCATCAATTCCATCATTTGATGCGAATTTTTGATAATCATTTTTCTATTACCCCAAGCAATGGTGGCACTCAGGAACCCAGCAATTTCTATATCTTCTTTTTGAGAAAACAAATGCGGAATTTGAACGGGATCACTCTCGATAAAATCCGTGTTGTTGTATAGCACTACTTTTTCGTCCAGGAAAGATTTGAGTTCTTGAAAAGTCATTTGATGGAAAGGTAATTTTGCTAAGGAACTTAAGTATTATAAAATTTGAAATTATAAAAATACTAATTGCTTATGATGGGTTACTGATTTGTCCATCAATCATTATTAGTTTTCTGTCAGCCATATTGGCAAGTTCTTCATTGTGGGTTACTATCACAAAAGTTTGCCCAAATTTATCTCGAAGTTGAAAAAATAACTGATGAAGATTTTCGGCAGAATGAGTGTCTAAATTCCCAGAAGGTTCATCGGCAAAAATAACATCAGGTTTGTTGATCAGCGCTCTGGCAACAGCAACACGTTGTTGTTCCCCTCCGGAAAGTTCATTGGGTTTGTGATCTATTCTATGGGACAATCCCAAATAATCTAATAGTTTTTTGGCTTCTTTTTCAGTTTCGGCTTTTGATTTATTGGCAATATATGCTGGAATACAAACATTTTCTAATGCTGTAAATTCAGGAAGCAATTGATGAAATTGGAAAATAAATCCCAAGTTTAAGTTTCTGAATTTTGATAATGATTTGTCATTCATTTTCAAAATATCTTCTTTATTTATGTGTAGTGAAGTTTGGTTTTCTCCATCTGTTTTAACAGAACTAGGCTTGTCTAAAGTCCCTAGAATTTGCAAAAGTGTTGTTTTTCCTGCACCCGAAGCACCAACAATAGAAACAATTTCGCCTTTTTTTATGTGTAAATCAACTCCTTTTAGTACTTCAAGCTGATCGTAAAATTTATGTATATTTTTTGCGTGTATCATTTCAAACTGTTTTTACAAAGAAACAAAGTTTCTATTGATAAAATCAAGGTATCACTTTTATTTTTTTGAGCGAAACTAACTTTTTATTTCTAAATAGTATTTGAGTTTATTTTGTCTGGATATTTAAATTTTGAGTAATTTAGACTAGATTAATTATGGTCTTGTGAGCCTTTATAAAAGAATAGTAATAGTATGAATGGAGATATTGAAAATACTTATGTTTCAAATAGTGATAATTTGAAAACTAAAAAACTCATTCTTGGAATTTTATTTGATGCAATCGGAATGTTGTCCTTTACCATTCCGCTTTTAGGTGAATTTCAAGATGTCGTTTGGGCACCACTGGCGGGTTTTTTAATGACCAAAATGTATGAGGGTAGAGTTGGTAAGGTAGCAGGTCTTTTAACTTTTGTTGAGGAAATTTTGCCTTTTACAGATGTAGTTCCTTCTTTTACCATAACTTGGATGTATACCTATTGGGTAAAAAGAAATTATAAAAGCGGTCTCAAAGACAATGTGAAAATAGAAAAATAGATATAGGTAATAGATTTAGTTTTTACTCTTTAATCAAAAAGCCTAAGCCCATACCTTTAAGCATTTTTTTCTCAAAGGCCCAAAAGAATTTAAACTGACCAAAGAGAAACCCTATGGCTACTAATAAAACTTGATAGATTGGGAAAATAAGAATTAATCGGACAGGGGTAAACCAAAGACCTAAATCTTCTTTAGTTATTCCCAACCACAAACAAACCGGTTTTGAGAGCCAAGCCGATGCAGATCCTGTTATTGCAAAAACGATAATAATTATTGTAAGTTGAAAATTGGATGTTAATCCCCAACGTTGTTTTAATCCTCCCATTATTTATTTATCATGAATACAAATATACAAGTTTTAATTTGTGATTATCTTTCTATTCGTATAGATTATGTAATATTTTAATTATAAAACGGTTGTTTCGCGGCTTAATTTTTTTGAAAAATAGGATCACTCATTTCGAATAATTTTTTTCTATTGATAATTCTGTATTACAGTTATTAAATGCAACATTAAAAACTCTTTTTTTCAGACTTAATAAAATCATTTGATTTACTATTAATTATGAACAAAGCCACTTAGTTGAGTGGCTTTGCTTTTTGTGATTAAATATGTTTCTAATTTTTATTTGATCTAACCTATGCAGGGTTTGCTGTATAATGGCACCCATCAAATTTATCTTGGAGGGACATAGCCATATAGTTTTTGTTTGTATTTGTTTTGAAAGTAGATCATGTAATTATAAATAAGATAGTTTACTTCATAACCATAATCAATATTTGGATCGTAATCGATTCTCATTTCGTATAAATTAGGACTGTATCTTAGAGGTTGTGAAACACGGTTGTTCCATTCCATAATATATCGGTAATTTTTATCTTCTAAATATTTTTGTGAATAAAACCCTCTAGGATGAGCAGTTGAATTTAACCAAGTATCAAATCCAGATTCAATGATAATAACTTCATAATTTAAGTCTTTATTAGCAATTTTTATGGTGTCTTTGCTTTCCGCTTTTGAGGTATCCTTTGTTGGGACAGTGGATTGTGAACTACTGCACCCTATAATTGCCAAAAGAATAATCGATATATAAATTAAATTTTTCATTTTAATGAATGTTAATGTAGAACGTGAAAAAAAAGAACTATTCAAAGAGAAAAAAATAAACAGTTGATGAATGCATCAACTAAATTAGACTCAAATTTAAGGATTTTTAGGGTAATTTGCCTTAGTTTTTTACTTAAAGTCAGGTTAAAATCTTGAATTTACTTTGTAAATGAATTGAAGTTAACGATTTGGTGATGCTATTATTTACCGAATAATTTGCTGAGAAATCCGCCAATTCCTCCTTTGCTTTTGGTTGCCGTTATAGCATCCTGCATATCGAGTTTTCCATCTGCATTTTGATCAAGCCCAAATTGTGTGCCGTATTTTGAAATGGTATCCATAATGCCTGTTGTTTGTGTGCCACCACCGGTAATAGCACCAACTAAATCACTAATTTGAAAACTGTCATTAGGATCATTTGCTTTGTTTACAAGTCCTCCCAAAATTTGTGGAATCAGACTTCCTGCTACACCAGAGGCTGTGTCGCTATTTAAACCAAATTTTTCCCCTAAGCTTCCTGTGAGCTGTTGTGTGATTTGCTGAACGGCTGGATTTGAGCTGTCTTGAGCGTTATTGCCTTGTAGTAATCCTGCTAGTTTTTCGGAACCACCTTCGGAAGCCATTTTTTGTAAACTGGAGAATATAGAGTTGCCGGCTTCTTCCATTACTGCCTCATTTTGTTCATTTGGAATTGCATCATTTTTTACAACAGCTTCTTGACCAAATTGTTGTACTAATTGTGTAAGTTGCTCAAACATAGTATTCTTGATTAAGGATTAGATATCAAATTTAATCAAAAAAAAGTGGTGATTTATTAAACTGTGTTAATAAATCACCACTTAGAATATTTAAAATCAATAAATTACTTTAGTAAATCAATGATTTGTTGTGCTAATTCTGTGCCAATTCTATCTTGTGCTTCTTCTGTAGCTGCACCAATATGTGGAGTCAATGAAATTTTTGGATGCATTAATATTGCTATTTCTGGTTTTGGTTCACTTTCAAAAACATCCAATCCTGCAAATAATACTTTTTCGCTATCTAATGCTCTTATAAGAGAAACTTCATCAATTACACCGCCTCGGGCACAGTTTACAATACCTACGCCATCTTTCATAATTGCGAATTCTTTTTCTCCAATAATGTATGTTTCTTGTGCAGGAACGTGCATAGTAATGAAATCAGCTTCCTTTAATAAAGATTCTAATGATTGGGAAACAATAGTTGTTGTTATAGATTGCCCATCAAAAAAATCTACTTTAATATCTACCTGAGGGATAAACATATCTGCAGCGATAACTTTCATACCTAATCCTAACGCCATTTTTGCAGTAGCTTGACCAATACGACCAATTCCCACAATACCTAAGGTTTTGCCTCTTAACTCAAGTCCATTTGCATAGGCCTTTTTCAATCCGTCAAAGTTAGTGTCTCCTTCCAGAGGCATGTTTCGGTTTGAATCATGCAAGAAACGAACTCCGGTAAATAAGTGGGCAAAAACCAATTCTGCAACAGATTCCGATGATGATGCTGGAGTATTGATTACATTGATGCCTTTGCTTTTTGCATAATCTACATCAATATTATCCATACCTACGCCACCACGACCAATTATTTTTAATCCAGGGCAAGTGTCTATAATATCCTTGCGAACTTTTGTAGCACTACGAACGAGAACTACACTTATGTTATTTTCGTTTACAAAATTGGCTACTTGTTCTTGTGCCACTTTTGTAGTGATAACTTCAAATCCACCTTTTTCTAAAGCTAGAATTCCACTTTTAGAAATTCCGTCGTTTGCTAATACTTTCATTATTATATTTCGTTGTGAGGAATGAAGCTATTACCCCTCGTAGTTAATTTATTATTTTATTATCAGAAACTATTTCGATAGTTTTTGGAATTAATTATTGAATGACGGTATCTGAACCGTTTTTTCAAGCTCCTTCATGACATCGACTAAAACCTGTACGCTTTCTATTGGTAGAGCATTGTACATAGAAGCTCTATAACCGCCAACAGAACGGTGTCCTGACAATCCTGATATTCCGGCAGCTTTCCACATAGCATCAAAAGTTTCTGTATGTTCCGGATCATTCAATAGGAAAGTTGCATTCATTTTCGAACGGTCTTCAACAACTGCTGTTCCTTTAAACAATGGGTTTCTGTCGATTTCTGCATAAAGCAAGGCAGCTTTGGCATTGTTTATTTTTTCTATTGCAGCTATACCACCTTTATTTTTTAACCATTGTAAAGTCAATAACGACGCATATATTGGGAAAACAGGAGGAGTGTTGTACATGCTCTCTGCTTTGATATGTTTGGCGTAATCTAACATGCTTGGTATTTTACGACCGTTTTTGCCTAGAATTTCTTCTTTGATAACCACCAAGGTTGTTCCAGCTGGTCCCAAGTTTTTTTGAGCTCCAGCATATATAAGATCAAATTTAGAAAAATCTAATTGTCTTGAAAAAATATCAGAACTCATATCACAAACAATTGGCATGTCTAATGATGGAAATTCAGTCATTTGTGTTCCAAAAATAGTATTGTTACTTGTACAGTGAAAGTAATCAGCATCTGCAGGTACGGTATACCCTTTAGGAATATGATTGTAATTTTCTTCTTTTGAAGAAGCTACTATGGTTGTGTTTCCAAACGATTGCGCTTCTTTTATAGCACCCGAAGCCCAAGTGCCTGAGTCTAAATAGGCTGCTTTTCCGTCTTCTCTTAATAAATTGTAAGGAACCATTAGAAATTCCATACTTGCACCTCCTGTTAAAAAGAGGGCTTGATAGCCTTTGCCTTCTAATCCTAAAAGTTCAAGTACAAGCGCTCTGGCTTCATTCATAACGGCAACAAAATCTTTACTTCGGTGCGAAATTTCTAAAATTGATAAGCCTGAATTATTAAAATCTAAAATAGCCTGTGCTGATTTTTCAAATACTTCTTGTGGTAAAATACAAGGTCCTGCGCTGTAATTGTGTTTTTTCATGGTGTAGTTGGTGTCCGATTTTTTAAAAAATGCTAATTTCGGAAATAAGAGTTGAAAAAACGTTAAATTATTTGGGATAATGTATTGTTTTTAGTCTAATCTTATTAACAAAAACGTTATAGTGTCGATATTGTCAGCATAATCCCACAGATTTGGCAACTGAGATTGACCAAAATCGATACTATTTTCTTCTAAACTGATACTTATTGTGCATTGTATTTGGTCTTTTTCACTTTCCAGACGCTTTTTCAAATCATTTAGATCATCATAATATTCATAAAAAATACTCGAAATCGGTGAGGCATAACTTGAGTCTTCTTTTAGGGTCAAAAATCCATTATCCAGTAATTTGAAATTACTCATTAAGAAAACCGCTTTGTTGTAATCGTAATTATTAGCATATTTTTCATAATGAATGACATCTTGGTATTTAAAAATGGCTTCAAAAAAAGGAGCAAAGGAGTAGTCTTTTGGTACAAAAAGTTTAGATACATTTCTACAGCCTAAACCAAAATACCTAAAAATATCTTCGCCTAAAGCGGTTAATTGCTCTTGGGTTTCAGATCCGTTTAAAACAGCAACGGAGTTTCTGTTTTTTCTTATGATAGAAGGTTTGTCTTTGAAATAGTATTCAAAATATCGAGCGGTATTGTTACTACCCGTTGCAATTACGGCATCAAAATTTTCTAATTTCCCTTCTACAAATTCGATTTTGTCAGCAAATTGTGGCTCAAATGCTATAAGGTAATTGGCTATAAAAGGCAAAAGATGCTGGTCGTTTGATGAGGTTTTTACCAAAACTGTATGTCCGGTTATTAATACCGATAAAAAATCGTGAAAACCAACCAGAGGAATATTACCGGCAAGGATCAATGCAACCTTTTTAGGTTTTACTTCGCTAAAATCATATTTAGAAAGCCATTGGTCCAGGTTTTCTTTCGTCAGGGCTTTGGCCCAGGATTGAACTGAAAAAAAGACTTGTTCTGGTGTAAACCAGCCATTATAAGATTGTGAAAGTTGAATTAAGTCGGTAAATTTTTCAAAAAACAAATCATTACCAAATACAGCATCTTTCTTTGTACAATTCCCTTCGTTAAATTGGCTTAAGAATTTTCCTAATTCAATAAATGCATTTTTTTTTGTTTCTAATGTCATAATGTTTGTTTATGAAATGTTTTGATTGTAATTTTGCACAAAAATAAGCTTTTTATAAGCTCTAGGCAAAAGTTGTGTTCAGTAATCGTATTCAGTTATAGAATTTTAAACTTTTGTATTTTTAAACTTAAAACTAAAAAAAACTAAGAATGGCAATTATAATAACCGACGAATGTATCAATTGTGGGGCTTGTGAACCAGAGTGCCCAAATACAGCTATTTATGAAGGAGCTGACGATTGGAGATATAAAGATGGAACAAAACTAACAGGAAAAGTAATTTTACCTGATGGTACGGAAGTTGATGCTGAAGATGCACAAACACCTATTTCTGACGAAATATATTACATTGTTCCAGGAAAATGTACTGAGTGTAAAGGATTTCACGATGAGCCACAATGTGCTGCTGTGTGTCCTGTAGATTGTTGTATACCAGATGATAATCATGTTGAGTCTGAAGAAACACTATTAAATAGACAAGCTTTTTTACATGGCGAATAGTTAGTAAAAACAAATATATGAGAAAAATCCTGAGCCTAAGCTCAGGATTTTTTTTATATTCTCATGAAAAGATGGTATTTGATTGTTTTTTTATATTTTTAAACAATTATTTTAGGATTTTATTGTTTATATTTAAATAAGTATGAAATAGGCTTGACCGAAATGGGTCATAATTAAAAGTCATAGAATATAAAAAATGGTCTTGAGATAAGCATTATTAAAAACTCAAGTAGGTATTAATTCTATATTCTAAAATAAAAAACAAATAGTGTCTTTTTATGAAAAAAAATCTTGTTTTACTTCTGTTTTTTTTATGTTTTGCTGTTTTTTCGCAAACTAATGAAAGGACATTGATTGTCATGGATGTTGATTCTAATTTGCCAATAGAAGATGCAGTTGTATTGGTTTTGAAAACAAAACAAGTTTTAATGTCTAATAAAGACGGGACAGTTGTTTTTGAGTTAAAAGGAGGTTCGAATTTAAAAGTATCGCATTCATCCTATTTGCCAGTTGTTGTAAAGTGGTCTTCGCTAAATCAACCAGAAAATATAATCTATTTAAAAAGTAAATTAGTTAGCCTTGATGATATTGTTGTAACCAAACAACATCCTCAGGAAATAGTCAAAGATTTAGTTGACAATTCTATCAAGAGATTGAATGTGCCTTCTAGATTGAAAGTCTACTCGAGAGAGTTTTTTAAATTGAATGGGGATTATGTCTACTTTAATGATGGACTCATAAACTTTCAGTTATACAGAGATAAAGACCAAAAAAAAGTAAAATCGACTTTGTTGGTAGAGCAGAATAGATCTTTTGGTTTGATAGAAGATGATATCAGCTCTGATCTTTTGGGGTATAATCTAAATATAATGATGGAGAAGTACTATGTTTTTACAGTATTGAGACCATTATTAGATGTAAAATCTAAAAAGAAATATACTTTCGTTGTTAAGGTGTCACCCTTGAATGAAGCCTATAATGAAATAATAGCAACTCCTATAGAAAGTCCAGATGAGTTATTGGATGATTTTAAAATTGTCTATGATGTTAAAAGGAAATTGATAATTGATATCACTGCCGAAGTTTCTGCTTCTTCATTGGCCGCATTTAAAGAAGAAACTGGGAAAGGATCAAAAAGAATGATACGATCAGTGTTCAAAAATAATTACAGGGTTGATTTAAATAACTATTATTTAGTCAGTTCAAAAGAAGAGATTAATTATGAAGTTGATTTAGGGAATGAAATAAAAAACATTGAAGTGCTAAATAACCTAGTGACAACCAACTTTAGTAATCAGAGTTATACGTATAAGGAGAGTGATGTTTTTAAAGATAAAACTCTTTTTAATATAAAAAATTCGATACTGACTGATTATTGGAATTTTTCAGGATTAACTCCAACTGCTAAAGAACAGGAAATAATAAATAAAATAAAAGATAGGCTGTAAATTTTAGCACAAATTCTTCAGAATATAGGCTGTTTTGTGAATTCAATGATTTGTTTTAGATGAATTAATAGCAACAAAAAAAGGATTGTCATGCGACAATCCTTTTTTGATATACAGATATGTTTTTTAGAAAGTAAATCCTAATCTTGCGTAGTAGTAGGCTCCGTTGAAACCCATTTGTACAGCATCCCAATATCCTCCGGCTTCTGTGTTTCCAGTTTCGTCTTGTTTGTCTGGATAAACATTGAATAAGTTATTGCTACCAACAGTTAGTTTTAATTCCTTTGTGATTTGGTATCCAACAGTTAAATCGGTTATAGTTTTTGGGCTATAAACATCTTCTGATCCAGAATAATCAATTAAAACCACTTCACTGAAATGGGTAAAGGCTAATCCTGCATCGAATTTCTTTCTAGAATAATTAAGGTTTAAACCAAATTTACTATCTGGAGCCGATGCTAATAAGAAGGCTTGTTCACGTTTACCAAAGAAAGTTTCTGCGTCTAGATTGCCATTATTTACCTTAGTAATTTCCATGTGGTTTATGTTTCCAACAAGTGTAGCACTAAGATTTGAGTCGCCAAATCTTTTCTTCCAAGCAAGAACAACATCTAAACCAAGAGTCTTTGTGTCTGCAGCATTAGCAAAAAATTGTGTTTGATCTACGCCTAATCCTAAACCAGATGCGTCAAAATAGCTTGTCAATACAATTCTGTCTTTAATTTTAATATAGTAACCATCTACTGTAGCTGTGAAATCACCAAAAGAAGCTGTTGCACCAAGAGAGCCGTTTAAGGCTGTTTCTTCTTTTAGTTTTTGAATTCCAAAAGATTTAGTAATTGGGCTGTTGTTAGGAGAAAGCAAAATTTCTGTTGCGCCATTTGAATCTATATTGGTAAAATGCAAACCATAGTAGGCTTGAGCCAATGAAGGAGCACGGAACCCAGTACTGATAGATCCTCTTAGGTTGATTTTATCTGTAATTTTAAGCCTTGAAGCTAATTTTCCGTTGATAGTGCTACCAAAGTCACTATAGTTCTCATAACGCACAGCACCGCTTAACATGAAACTATTTGTAATGTCCAATTCGGAGTCAGCATATAAGGAAAGGTTGCTACGGTTTTTATCAACTGCATTGTAAGGGCTATATCCTGGGAAACCTTGAGAACTTCCAGGTCTTGGTTCGCCAGAAACAGGATCAATTGGAGGTGATTGAGTTGCAGGATTAGTGATAACTTGTTTGTCAGTGTCATAAGTTGAGTATGAGGCTTCCTGACCTGCAAAAATGATAAAGTTCTCGGTTCTGTATTCAGCTCCAAAAGCTAAGTTCATTCCTTTTAGAATGCTATCATAATTTTTTGAGAAATCAAAATTGGTAGTGTTTTGAGCTAAACTATGTCCACCTGCATCAAATTCTAAAGGTGAAGCTTCTAATAATGAAGGGTTCATAGTTCCTTTGATAGTGTAGTGAAACTTGTTTATTCCGTATGTATTACTAATGTCAACTTTCCAGCCGTTATTAGTTACGGTTCTAACTCCAGCAGTAACAGAATTATCCAGAATGATAGAGGTAATTCTTGGAGTATATCCTCCAGGATAAACCGATTCTACCACATTGGCAGCACCACTATTTCTTGTAAAAGCATAAGCGTCTGTGTCTCTGTAATTTCTTCCTGCAAAAGCATAAAAATCAGTTTTGTCAGAAACAGGAAGAGAGAAATTGGCAGAAAAATTATAGCTATCCATTGATGCCTCTCCAAATCCTTTTCGGAAATCATATCCAGGGCGCAGTACTTTGTCTTTGCTGAAATATTCTGTTGTGAAATTAGCAAAACCACCATTCTTGCCAATTGCAACTCCGTAGTTAGCTCCAAGTTTTACAGCATTACCATCAAAGGTTTTGTTTTTGCCATACGTATTACCATTTCCATTCTCGTCTAATCTGAAATCTTTGGTATTGGGAGTTCCCGGTAAAAAATCACCTTTTGCATTGGTGTTGAATGCACCATAAGTGATAGAACCATTTAGTTGTTCAACATTATCATTTAGAACAATATTGATTACACCGGCAATAGCATCAGAACCGTATTGTGCGGCGGCGCCATCTCTCAAAATTTCAATTCTTTTGATAGCTGAGGCAGGAATGGCATTCAAGTCTGTTCCAGTATTTCCTCTACCACGCGTCCCGTAAAGGGTAACAAGTGAGGATTGATGTCTTCTTTTTCCGTTGATTAAAACTAAAGTTTGGTCAGGTCCCATTCCTCTTAAAGACGCTGGGTCAACGTGATCGGCTCCATCAGAACCTGATTGTTTGTTAGCATTAAAAGAGGGTGCAACATATTGCAATAATTGATTAACTTCAATTTTTCCGCTTTGAGTAGTAACATCTTTCATGCTGATGACATCAATAGGCACTGCAGAATTGACTACAGTTCTTTTGGCGTTTCTAGATCCTACAACTACAACCTCCTGAAGATTTTGCCCTCCTTCTTGTGATAAAGTAACTTCTATTACAGATTGATTGGCTGCTTTTTCGACACTATTGTAACCAACATAGCTAAAAACAAGTGTTGCTCCTTCTTTTACGGTAATTTTATAAGTTCCGTCTAATTCTGTAGCGACTCCATTAGAGGTTCCTTTTTCGGTAACATTAACACCAGGGAGAGTTCCGCCGGTATGGTCTTTTACGACACCGGTGATTTCTTTTTGAGCAAAAAGAAACGTGGCGTTTAATAAAAATAAGAATAAAGTTAATTTTTTCATGGTTTTGTGATGGTTGGTTATTTGTTTAGTATTGGCTAAAAGTAACACAATTTTAACAAAAAAAAAGAACAGTGTTAAAAAATATCTAAAATTTTGTGATAAATATTTTTTCTTGGATTATGTCCTTTTTTAATGACTTCACACTATTTTTATTCAATTTAGGATAATAATTGTTGTCGGGAAATTAGATGATTGAAAAGAGATTATTATTTAAATTTTGCGACTAAAAAGGGAGACTCAAAGTTTGTGGGGTTATGGCATTATATCTTATATTTGCAAACTTTAAAAAAAGGAATTACTAAAAAACAGATAACTGGGAATTGTTATTTGTAAACTAACATATTATGAAAGCAGGAATTGTAGGATTACCAAATGTTGGAAAATCAACATTATTCAATTGTTTATCGAATGCGAAAGCGCAAAGTGCAAACTTTCCTTTTTGTACCATTGAACCTAATATTGGGGTTGTAAATGTACCGGATCCAAGAATTGAAAAATTAGAGGAGCTTGTAAAACCAGAGCGTGTACAAATGGCAACAGTAGATATTGTTGACATTGCAGGATTGGTAAAAGGAGCGAGTAAAGGTGAAGGATTAGGGAATCAATTTTTGGGTAACATCAGAGAGTGTAATGCTATTATTCACGTATTGCGTTGTTTTGACAATGATAATATTGTACACGTAGATGGGAATGTAAATCCTATCCGTGATAAAGAAACGATTGATATTGAGTTGCAATTGAAAGACCTTGAAACTATAGAGAAACGTTTAGAAAAGGTAAATCGTGCAGCCAAAACCGGAAATAAAGAAGCGCAAACAGAAAAAGCACTTTTAGATAGAATTAAAGACACCCTTTTACAGGCAAAATCAGCTAGAACTGTTGCGGCACAAAGTAATGAGGAGGAAGTATTATTAGAAAGCTTTCAATTGATTACTGCAAAGCCAGTTTTATATGTTTGTAATGTAGATGAGAATTCTGCTGTAAACGGAAATAAATACGTAGATCAGGTTCGTGAGTTGGTAAAAGATGAAGATGCAGAAGTAATTATTCTTTCTGTAGGGGCCGAAGCAGATATTACTGAATTGGAAAGCTATGAAGAGCGTCAGGTTTTTCTTGAAGATATGGGTTTGAAAGAGCCGGGATCATCTGTCTTGATTCGTGCAGCTTATAAATTATTGAAGCAACAAACTTATTTCACAGCAGGTGTTAAAGAAGTACGTGCTTGGACTATCAACATTGGAGCAACTGCACCACAAGCAGCTGGAGTAATTCATACAGATTTCGAAAAAGGATTTATCCGCGCAGAAGTAATTTCATATGAAGATTTCGTTCAATACGGATCAGAAGCTAAATGTAAAGAAGCCGGAAAATTTAAAGTAGAAGGAAAAGAATATGTAGTAAAAGATGGAGACGTAATGCACTTTAGATTTAATGTGTAAATAAAGTAACTCATCAAAATTGATAGAAACCTGCAAAAGCTATTTTGCAGGTTTTTTTTGTTTTCACACCAAAAATCTGAAATAAAAAAGGAGTGTGGCAGGAGCCATTGTGACTAATAAAAAGAAAGGGTTGCTTTCTTGATAAAAAACCTAGATGATGTTGCTGGTATTGAATAATTGGCTCATTATTATGTGTTTATGAAAGTTTGAAAATGCGAAATTGTAGGTTTTTTTTGTTTTTATAAAATTATTTTTGTTTCTTTATGAGTCTCAATCTTATAAAAACCTATTTATTATGAAACTTCAACAAGTCATTATTAATGAAAAGGAAGAGGATAGGATTCTTTTTTCTTCCAATGGTTTTAATTTCAAAAAAGCTAATCTTGTACTTGCTTTTGGTGAAAGAGTTTTTTTAGATCAAGTACTACCTTATAAAAAAATAAGAAGTTTGTATCCAGAAGCACAAATTATTATTTGTTCTTCATCTGGTCAGATTTCTGATGCAAATTTGGTAGAGAACAATATAGTTGCTACCGCATTAGAATTTGAAAGGACAACGATAAGAGTTTCTGAAATTGACATCCTGAAAAACTCTAATATTCAAGATTTAGGAGATGTTCTTAAGGATTCCCTTTTTAATGATGATTTAAAATCGATACTTATCCTGTCTGAAGGAAGTTTTATCAATGGGACAGAACTTATAAATGAATTGATAAAACAAACCAAAGGGGTTATCCCTATTTTTGGAGGGCTGGCAGGTGACGGATATAAATTCGAGAAAACAACCATTGGTCTAAATAATGATGCAACCCAAGGAAAGATAGTTGCAATAGGGTTTTATGGAGATGCAATTCATTTCGGGTTTGGGTCTGATGGAGGATGGAGTGATTTTGGACCGGAAAGAGAGGTGACACTTTCAGAGAAGAACATATTGTATAAAATAGGCGATAGGTTTGCATTAGATTTATACAAAGAATATCTTGGTAAATATGCCATGGAATTACCAGGATCCTCATTGTATTTTCCGCTATCCATGAAAGAAAATAAAGATGCGCTTCCGGTAGTAAGAACCATTTTGTCGATTGACGAAGAAAAGAAATCAATGACTTTTGCCGGAAACATTCCTCAAGGTTCCTTTGTTCGATTAATGAAAGGCAATCTCGACAAACTTATTGATGCTTCGTATAATGCGGCATCGCAAATAGCCACAAGTCAATCAACCGAGCCGGAATTGGCATTAGTGGTCAGTTGTGTGGGACGAAAGATTGTTCTGGGTACCAGGATAGAAGAGGAGCTTGAAGTGGTAAAAGAAGTATTTGGTAAAAATATTGTAATCTGTGGCTTTTATTCTTATGGAGAGATCTCCCCAAATTTTAATAAAGTAGCTTGCGAATTACACAATCAGACAATGACCGTTACAACTATTTGTGAAGTGTAATTACTATGGATAAAGCGAATTTACATAGACAACTTAGTAGACAGCTCAACAAGTATTTATCGGACGATTTCATTGCGGAAAATGAAAACGTTAAACGTTTTGTTGAAGTTGTCAATCAATCGTATTTTAATTTTGAAAAGGATGTCGAATTATTCGAGCAATCTTCTCGTTTGAACGATATTGAATTTCATAAGATTAATAAAAAATTAAAAGGGGAATTAGAAAAAAAAGAAAATATACAAACCAAACTAATTCAATCCATAAAGCAATTAAACAATAGTGAAATAAAGGTTGAAAAGGATGATAACCTGATTGATTTGTTGAATATTTTAAATAAAGAAATCGAGTTTAAGAAAGAATTTGAAAATCGGTTATTTGAAGCAAAGTCAAATGCTGAAAAGGCAAACGAGGCAAAGTCTGATTTTCTTTCTATTATGAGCCATGAAATTCGTACACCTCTAAATGCAATTATTGGTTTGATTTATATAATGGAAAAAGAAAATACTCTGGAAAGTTTTCAGGAAAATCTAGAGGTTTTAAAGCATTCTTCACAAAATTTATTTCTACTTATAAATGACATTCTTGACTTTAATAAAATTGAGGCAGGAAAGATTGATATAGAAAAAATTCCATTCAATTTTAAAGATTTAGTAATACAAATAGGGAAATCCCAAGAAACCAGAGCTTTAGAAAACCTAAATAAAATCGAAGTAATTATTGATGATAACTTTATCCCAAATGTAATTTCAGATCCTTTGAGAATTGGTCAGGTTATTACCAATTTAGTCTCAAATGCTATAAAATTCACTAAGAATGGTTTGATACAAATAAAAATTGATCAAATCAGAAAAAGTAACAGTAAATCGGTTTTTAAAGTACAAGTGATTGACAGTGGAATAGGAATAGATTTGAAAGAGTTTGATTCTATTTTTCAAAAGTTTGCCCAAGCAGAAACAAGGACAACCAGACAATTTGGAGGAACTGGATTAGGCTTGGCAATAACAAAAAAACTACTTAATCTATTAAACTCGGATATTGAATTAGAAAGTGAAATAGGAGTTGGATCTAATTTTAGTTTCGTTCTGGAATTGCCAATAGTTCCGGAAAAAAATCAGCCCAATAATAGTATTTTGAATAATGATGAGGTAAAAAACCTAGATGGATTATACATTCTTTTGGTTGAAGATAACCTTATTAATGTCAAAATTGCGGATAAAATATTGAGACAATGGAATGTAGAAATTGATGTTGCCGAAAATGGTCTTATTGCTATCGAGAAATTCAAACAGAATAAGTATGATATTATTTTAATGGATTTGTCAATGCCTGTGATGGACGGATATGAGGCAACAAAAATTATAAGAAGCACAGGAACAAGAATACCAATAATTGCACTAACAGCTTCTTCTTCGTATGATGATCTTGAGAAAATTGTCGATATTGGTATGAATGAATATGTTATAAAGCCATTTAACCCGGATGAATTGTATCAGAAATTGCGAAAGTATTATTAAGGACTAATTTTTATTTATTAAGGTTTTTATTATTGTAAGCGGTCTTCTATTTTTTTATTACTTTTAAAAATAAAATAAAATATCATGAAGATTATCGCATTTGGGGGGAGTCCCAGTAAAAACTCCATTAATAAAAAATTAGCAACTTATGCCTCTAGCTTATTTGAAAACGCAAGTGTTGAGGTACTTGACTTGAATGATTTTCAAATGCCATTATTTAGCGTAGACATAGAAGCTGAAATAGGGCAACATCCTTTAGCTAAAGCCTTCCTTGAAAAAATTGCAACGGCAGATACTTTGGTAATTTCACTTGCAGAAAACAACGGAAATTACTCAGCCGCTTTTAAAAATGTTGTGGATTGGTGTTCAAGAATAAACGGAAAAATATTTCAGGAAAAACCAACTTTATTGATGGCAACTTCCCCAGGTGCGAGAGGTGGAGCAAGTGTATTAGAGATTGCGAAAAATAATTTTCCGCGTTTTGCATCCGAAATCAAAGCTGTTTTCTCATTACCTAGTTTTAACGATAATTTTGATGTAGCAAACGGTAAAATTTCTAACCCAGAATTAGATAATCAATTGAGAGTGATTGTTAAGAATTTTTAATTTTTTCAGTTTGTATTCTTTGCCTCTTTTTTATTGTTAATATCATTCTTCATAACTTTGATTTGATTTTCTTTCAAGTTTTGCTAAAATGCACTATATTAGTAATATATCTCTTAAAAATTATAATTCCTTTATTGGAATTATAATTTTGGACTAGTTTGCTGTTTTTATATTTGCGTTTTTAAGTATTTGAAAATCAGTATTTTAATTTATTTTTAAATGATAAGTTATGATAAATAAGATAAAAGCATCTGTAGAATTGTCTTTGTTGATATTTATCATGCTCTTATTTATTGTAGGAATAGGGGTTTACAGCGTTTATCAAATAAAAAACACAAACAGTAGCTCGCATGAGCTTTACACCGATAGAATGCTTCCAATGGGACAGTTGGGAGCAATTCGTTATTATTCAGCAAGTATACTTTCTATAGCACAGCAAGCCAATGGAAAGCAAATTACTTTTGAAGGAGCAAGAAAAAAAATTAGAGAAGCTCAAGACACTATCATTTTCAACTGGAAATCGTATTCTCTTACCTACCTTACACAAAATGAAAAACAAATTGCTGTAAAAACTTCAGAATTACTAAAGAAATCTAATGCAACAGTTGAAAAACTGATACTAATATTAGAGAAAGAAGATGCAGTCGCTTTAAATTCTTTTATTAATAAAGAGCTATTTCCTGCCATAAATCCAGTTTTGATAGAGATAAGCAATTTGCTTAAATTACAATTGCAAATTGGTCAAAATATAGATAGAGATACCTTGTTAGCTTATCGTGATTACATCAATGAGTTTTTACTTATTCTCCTGATAATATTCATTTTTGTTATTTCTTTTTCATACTACATGATAAAGAAAATTGAGGCCATAATTAATGTTTCAAATCTGAATAACGAAAAATTAGTTATAAGCAATCAGAATTACAGAAACCTAATTGAATATGCCGGAGAAGCCATTTTTATTTTAGATGAAAATAAACGAATTATTGATGTAAATGATTATGCCAGTAAACTGTTTGGATATACACGTGAAGAATTTCTAAAAATAAGAATTTCGGATTTAATCGTCCCACAAGAATTAGAAAAGGAGGAATGTAGTATTAAGAGTCGTAAAAAGAATGAATGCGGAATAACTTTTAATAAAATCATTAGAAAAGACGGGAGGGAAATAGATGTAGAAATTAATAATCGTTTGATGGAAGGAAATGGTGTCTTTGCTATTATTAGAGATATTACCGATCGCAATAGAACAGAGGAACTTATTAAGCAGTCAGAACAGAAATACCATTATTTGTTTGACAATAATCCAGCTTGCATTATTATATGGGATTTAGAGACCCTAGAAGTAGTGGAGGTAAATGAAGCTGTATTTGAAAAATATGGATATAGTAGAGAGGAATGGAACACGATGAGTATTTTGGATTGTCGACCTCTTGAAGATCATCAAAAAATAAGAGATTTTGCTAATCGCGTTTTGAATAGCAATGAAACCAAAGTAATAAGCAAAAATAATTTGCGTCATTTGAAGAAAAATGGAGAGGAAATGCTGATGGAAATAGCCTCTCATAAAATAGTTTACAATAATCGTCAAGCTATTTTGTCTCTTGGGCGTGATGTTACAGAACAAACGAAATTTGCAAATGAATTGCGTGAGCGTAGAGCTCAAATAGACTTGTTTATAGAGCATAGTCCAGTTGCTTTGGCCATGTTGGATATTGATATGAAATACATCACAGCAAGCCGAAGATGGATGAGTGATTATAATATTGTTGGGCAAGAAATTATAGGTAAATCACATTATGAAATTTTTCCGGGATTGCCACAAGATTGGAAAGATGTTCATCAGCGTTGTCTTAAAGGTGCTATTGAGCGGAGAAATGAGGATTCATTTATAAGAGCTGATGGTAGTATAGAATGGATAAGATGGGAAGTTCATCCATGGTACAAAGCTACGGATGAGATAGGAGGAATAATAATATTTGCCGAAATTTTAACGGAAAGTAAACAAGCTGCAGAAATGTTTAAAAAGCAATTTGAAAACTCTCCCGATATCATTCTGTATGTAAATAAATACTATAAAATTGAAGCCATAAACAGAGACTCTCCTATGATCTCAAAAGAGGATCTTATAGGTATGGATTGTATTTCGGTTTTACCGCCAGAAAGTCAACAAATTGCAAGAGAAGCGCTTGAAAAATGCTTTGAAACCGGAGAAAGCCTGGAAATTGAAAATGCATTAACAGATAATAGATGGACACGTTCTAGAGCTGTACCAGTAGTCAATAATGGAGAGGTTACTCATGTCATGATTTTTTCTACCGATGTGACAGAACGCAAAAGAGCGGAGCAAAAGCTATTGCAAAGTGAAGAAAAGTATAGGGCTTTAACAGATAATATAAGTGATGCTATTGTGTTGGTTAATGAAAAATTCGAAATAGAATATCAAAGCCCGTCTGCAGAGAATATTTCGGGTTATAGTTTTAATGAAGTAAAATTTAAATCGGTATTCAATTTTATGCATCCCGATGAGTTTGCAAAAGAGCAAGCTTTTTTTAATGAGGCATATAATTCTCCTGGAGTTCCTATGCAAAATCAGTTCCGGATTATTCATAAAGATGGACATGTTATTTGGACTGAGGGGACCGTAACAAATTTGTTGCAGAATGAAAATATTGGAGCTTTTATATTAAACTATAGAGATATAACTAACAGGAAAAAGTTTGATGAACAACTTGCTTTAACCGCTTCTATTGTAAATTCTTCAGATGATGCAATTATTAGTAAGAGTATTGATGGAACAATAACTTCATGGAATGTAGGTGCAGAGAAAGTTCTTGGATATTCTTCAGAAGAAACTATTGGGAAACATATTTCTATGCTCGTTCCGCTTGAGTCTCGTGGAGAAGAGCGAAATATACTGGCAGAAATTCGTAAAGGCAAGTCAGTAGATCATTATGAAACCCAAAGAATGAAAAAAAATGGACAAATTATAGATGTGTCTCTTACTGTTTCTCCTATCCGAGATACATTAGGGAATGTGATTGGCGCATCCAAAATCATGCGGGATATTAGTGATCGCAAAAGTTTTGAAAATGATCTTATTCGATATAATACAGAATTAAAAAAAGCCAATTTAGAATTAGATCGTTTTGTTTATAGCGCATCCCACGATTTACGTGCACCTCTCAAATCAATGTTGGGGCTCATTCATATCACTAAGGATGATGTAGAACCAGAAAATACAGTGTTGCATGATAGACTGTCTATGCTAAATGGAAGTATTGAAAAACTAGATAGTTTTATTGAAGAAATACTGCAATATTCAAGAAATGCACGAATGGATGTAGAAAGTGAAATAATTGACTTCGAAAAGTTAATTCAGGACATAAAGGAAAGTCACAAATTTATGGATGGAATTGAGGATGTGAAATTACATATAGAGATTAAATCGAATGTAAAATTAGTCTCTGATTATAGAAGATTGAGGGGTGTTTTGAGTAATATATGTTCGAATGCAATAAAATACAGAGATGTATCAAAGGAATTTCCATATGTTAATGTGTTGATTAACTGCAATAAAAATAGAGCAAACTTTACAATAGAAGATAATGGAGTTGGAATAGCAGACAAGGACAAAGAGAAAATATTTGAGATGTTTTATAGAGCAACAACGCTTTCTACAGGTTCAGGTCTTGGGTTGTATATTGTAAAAGAAACACTTGAAAAACTGGGAGGAAAAATTTTCATGGAATCTGAGCTTAAAAAAGGAACAAGATTTAGTGTTGAAGTTCCGAATCAAGTTGTCACTATAGATTAATTTTATGAAATAAGAATAAAAAAACAAGTAGATATTCATACTCTATAAGCCAATAAAAAAACAGATGGAGACATATAAAAAGAAGCATGTATTATTGATAGATGACAACGATATAGATAATTATATAACAAAACATATCATTACGAGAAGTCAGATAGCAGAAAAGATTACGATAAAAAAATCTGCAATTGAAGCATTAGAATACTTAGAAACCATTAAGGAAAATATAGAAGAATTTCCAGAGATAATTTTTCTTGATATCAGAATGCCCATGATGGATGGTTTTGAGTTTCTTGATGAGTTAATTAAATTTCCTATAGTTGCAAATAAACAATGTGAAGTTTTAATGCTATCATCATCCAATGATCAAAACGATATTGACCGTGCATTTCAGTATTCAATAGTTAAAAAGTATTTTACTAAGCCATTGAAAATGGAAATGTTAGTAGGTTTTTAGAGTTTTGAAAAAATGCAATAAAAAAAGTGTTTTTTAAGCATATGATTAGTATTTATAGATGTGAAATTTGTAGTTGATTTTTTTGAAAAAAAAGTAAAAATTTGAATTCCTTATTGTCAATTAATAAATTGTTTAAAGAAATAATATTATTAATAATTTCTCTATTTTACATTTTTATTTTCTGCCGATTTCAACTACATTAGCACAAAATCCACAAAATTTAAAATGTCCAATCAAAATCAATATACCGAAGATAATATTCGTTCACTCGACTGGAAAGAGCATATCCGTATGCGTCCAGGAATGTACATTGGAAAACTCGGTGATGGGTCTTCGCCAGATGATGGTATTTACATTCTTTTAAAAGAGGTTTTAGATAACTGTATAGATGAGTTCGTAATGGGCTCAGGAAAAACTATTGAGGTAACCATTAAAGAAAAAACGGTTTCAGTTCGTGATTACGGACGTGGAATACCGTTAGGAAAAGTGGTAGATGTAGTCTCAAAAATGAATACAGGAGGGAAGTATGATACAAAAGCTTTCCAAAAATCTGTAGGTTTAAATGGTGTAGGAACAAAGGCCGTAAATGCACTTTCAAATTATTTTAGAGTAGAATCTGTTCGTGAAGACAAACAGAAGGCTGCTGAATTTTCTGCTGGAAATCTAGTCACAGAAGAAGATATAATTGAAACGACAAAACGAAAAGGGACAAAAGTCACTTTTACACCAGACGAAACGATTTTCAAAAATTATAAATTCCGTTTAGAATATGTAATAAAAATGGTCAAAAACTATTGTTACTTAAACAATGGTTTGACGATTATTTTTAATGGGGAAAAATATTATTCAGAAAATGGACTTCGTGATTTATTAGAAGAAACAATTAGTGAAGAAGATCTTGAATATCCAATTATTCATTTGAAAGATAATGATATAGAGATTGCTTTAACCCACAGTAAAACACAATATAGCGAAGAGTATCACTCTTTTGTAAACGGTCAGAATACAACGCAGGGAGGAACACACTTAGCAGCTTACAGAGAAGCAATTGTAAAAACCATTAGAGAGTTTTACAACAAAAATTTCGAAGCTTCGGATATTAGAAAATCGATTGTAAGTGCAATCAGTATCAAGGTAATGGAACCGGTTTTTGAATCTCAAACCAAAACTAAATTAGGTTCTACAGATATGGGGTCTGATGATGGAACGGTGCCCGTTTCAGTTCGTACTTTTGTAAATGATTTTATCAAAACGAAATTAGATAACTATCTACATAAAAATACTCCAACAGCAGAAGCTTTATTGCGTAAAATTCTGCAGGCAGAGCGTGAAAGAAAAGAATTATCAGGAATTAGAAAATTAGCCACAGATCGTGCCAAAAAAGCCAATCTGCACAATAAAAAATTAAGAGATTGTCGAGCGCATCTTCCTGATACTAAAAATCCAAGAAATTTAGAAAGTACACTTTTCATTACCGAGGGAGATTCGGCTTCTGGTTCGATTACCAAATCGCGTGATGTTAATACCCAAGCGGTTTTTAGTTTGCGTGGTAAGCCTTTGAATTCATACGGAATGAGTAAAAAAATTGTGTATGAAAATGAAGAATTCAATTTATTGCAAGCCGCTCTGGATATTGAGGATGGATTAGAAAAATTGCGTTATAACAACATTGTAATTGCTACCGATGCCGATGTCGATGGAATGCACATTCGCTTACTATTGATTACGTTTTTCTTGCAGTTTTTTCCGGAATTAATCAAAGAAGGGCATTTGTACATTTTGCAAACACCACTTTTTAGAGTTCGAAACAAAAAAGAAACCATTTATTGCTATTCAGAAGAAGAACGAGTAGCAGCAATAGAAAAACTAAAACCAAAGCCAGAAATCACTCGATTTAAGGGATTAGGAGAGATTTCGCCAGATGAGTTTAAGAATTTCATTGGAGATACAATCCGTCTTGATCCGGTTATGATGGATAAACATACTTCGATAGAACAGTTGTTGTCTTTCTATATGGGGAAAAACACACCAGACAGACAAGAATTTATCATCAAGAATTTGAAAGTAGAAATTGATGAGTTTGAAGAAGTGAAATAAGTTGAAAAAGGAAATAGTGATTCCTATATTTTTATAATAAATAAATGAAAGACGAAGAAGACGATAACATAATTCCAAACGACGGCGAGGATAATTTTGATGAGAATCCGCTTGATGATAATCAAGAAGGAGGAGACGATGAAATTATCAACGTAGATGCTAAACATTTTGAAGGACAGCATTTTTACGAAAATCAGGAGGAAGAAGGAGAAGACGTTATTACAAAAGTAACCGGAATGTACAAAGACTGGTTCTTGGATTATGCTTCGTACGTAATTCTGGAGCGTGCCGTTCCTGCTATTGAAGATGGTTTTAAGCCAGTTCAGCGTCGTATTATGCATTCTTTGAAGGAACTGGATGATGGCCGTTACAATAAAGTTGCCAATGTAGTTGGGCACACCATGCAGTATCACCCACACGGAGATGCGAGTATTGGTGATGCGATGGTACAAATTGGTCAGAAAGAATTATTGATTGACTGCCAAGGAAACTGGGGAAATATTTTGACGGGAGATGGAGCTGCTGCTTCCCGTTATATCGAAGCACGTTTGTCAAAATTTGCATTGGAGGTTTTATATTCTCCAAAAATTACAGACTGGGGCGTTTCCTATGATGGACGTCGTGCTGAACCGAATAATTTACCTGTAAAATTTCCGTTGCTTTTAGCACAGGGAGCTGAAGGTATTGCGGTTGGTCTTTCAACAAAAGTTTTACCTCATAATTTTAATGAACTGATAGATGCCTCTATCAAAATTCTGAAAGGAAAACCATTTACGTTATATCCAGATTTCTTGACACAAGGTATTGCCGATGTGTCCAATTATAATGACGGATTACGTGGAGGGCGTGTTCGTGTTCGTGCAAGAATTGGTCAACTCGACAAAAATACGTTGGTGATTACCCAGATTCCGTTTTCGACCAATACCACGAGTTTGATTGACAGTATTTTGAAAGCCAACGAAAAAGGTAAAATCAAAATCAAGAAAATTGAAGATAATACCGCTGCTGAGGTTGAGATTTTAATTCATCTTTTCCCAGGGGTTTCTCCAGATAAAACTATTGATGCCTTGTTTGCATTTACTGCTTGTGAAACTTCGGTTGCGCCACTGGGATGCGTTATTGAAGATAACAAACCGTTGTTTATTGGAGTTTCTGAAATGTTGAAAATTTCAACAAACAGAACGGTCGATTTACTCCGACAAGAGCTCGAAATTCATTTAGAAGAGTTACGAAATAAATGGCATTTTTCTACTTTGGAGAAAATCTTCATTCGTGAGGAAATGTACATTGACTTCAAATTGTATGGTGACAGAGAATCGCTTTACAAATATTTGTATGACCGATTTGAGCCTTTCAAAAAATCATTTACCAGAGAAATTAATGATGATGATTTACATAGATTGACTCAGATTCCGATGATTCGTATCACTCGTTTTGACTCTGATAAAGCCGATGAGTTAATCGCAAGGTTAGAAGACGAGATGAAAGAGGTAGAATACAATCTGGAACATCTTACCGATTTCGCTATTGCGTATTTTACCAAACTAAAGGAAAAATACGGAAAAGGAAAAGAACGCCAAACCGAGTTGCGTAGTTTTGATAATATCGAAGCAACAAAAGTAGTTTTAAGAAACACCAAGTTGTATGTAAACAGGGAAGAAGGTTTCGTAGGAACGAGTCTTAAGAAAGATGAATACGTTACTGATTGTTCTGATATTGATGATGTAATTGTGTTTCTTCGAGATGGTAAAATGATAGTTACCAAAGTCGATGCGAAAACTTTTGTTGGGAAAGATATTATACATGTCGCTATTTTTGACAAAAGTGATAAGCGTACTATTTATAATATGATATATCGTGACGGAAAATCAGGTCCGTCTTATATAAAGAGATTCAATGTTTCAGGTGTGACCCGTGATAAATCGTATGATTTGACTAATGAAACAGCGGGATCACAAACCTTATATTTTTCTTGTAACCCGAATGGAGAAGCTGAGGTAATAACTATTTTATTGCGTCAAGTAGGAAGTGTCAAAAAATTGAAATTCGATATTGATTTTGCTGCTTTAGCCATTAAAGGGCGTGCCTCTAAAGGGAATTTGGTTACCAAATACCCAATCAAGAAAATAGAATTGAAAGAGAAAGGTATTTCAACACTATTGCCGAGAAAGGTTTGGTTTGATGATACTGTACAACGATTGAATGTAGATGCTAGAGGAGAACTTTTAGGAGAGTTCAGACCTAGCGATAAAATCTTGGTGATTTCGCAAGCTGGAAAATCAAAAGTCATCACACCAGAATTATCGACACATTTTGATGAAGATATGATTGTCTTGGAAAAATGGATTCCTAAAAAACCAATTTCAGCAATCTATTATGATGGTGAAAAAGAGCGTTATTATATTAAGCGTTTCTTGATAGAAACCGAAAACAAAGAAGAAAGCTTTATTTCTGAGCATCCTAATTCTAGATTAGAGATTGTAGCAACGGATTATCGTCCTGTAGCCGAATTGGTTTTCAATAAAGTAAAAGGTGTTCAAAAAGAAAATTTGACCGTAGATATTGAGTCTTTTATTGCGGTAAAAGGATTTAAAGCTCTCGGAAATCAATTGACAACAGACAAGTTGAAACAAGTAAATCTATTGGAGCCTTTGCCATATGAAATTCCGGAGGAAATAATTCCAGAAGAATTAGAAGTGCAAGGTGAGACCAATGAAGATGGTGCAGACATTCATCTAGATGATGACGGACAGGTTGTTTTGTTTTAGCATAAAAAAAATACAGTTACCGGAAGTAACTGTATTTTTTTTTTTTGATTGAACCTGTCAATTATTTCTTTTTGATTTTCATATTTATTATTTCTACAAATAAAGAGAACGAAATAGCAAAGTACAAATAACCTTTTGGGACAGGAGTTACATGACTACCAAAAATAAGTGCGTTTGATAAATGAGCACTTTCTGTAAGTAACATGAATCCGATTAAGATCAAAAAGGATAATCCCAAAATTTGGATAGATGGATGTCTGTTTACAAAATTCCCGACAGGAACTGCAAATTGCATCATAATTAAAACAGAGATTACTACTGCCGAAATCATAATAACCAAGGCACCTTCAACACCATTAGTCATCCCAACAGCAGTTAAAATACTGTCAAAAGAAAAAACCAAATCAATCATTATAATTTGCAAAAGCACACTCTGAAAGGATTTTGTTGCCGCTTTACTAATTTCTTTTTCCTCATGACCTCTTTCATCTACTTTCTCTCTGATTTCATTCGTGCTTTTATAAATCAAGAATAAACCTCCTAACAATAAAATAATACTTTGGCCAGTAACTCCAGCTTGTAGCCAGCTAAAATCAATAGTAAACCAAGGTTTTTTCATTTGAATTAAAAAATTAATTCCAAACAGCAATCCAATTCGCATAAACATAGCTAGAAACATTCCTATTTTGGTTGCTTTCTTGCGTAGCTCTACGGGTAATTTTCCAGTTGCGATTGAGATAAAAATGATGTTATCAATACCTAAAACAATTTCAAGAAATGTCAATGTTAATAAGGCAATCCACGCATCTGGGTTAAAAAATACTTCCATTTTATTTATTTGAGGGTTTAAAAAGTTATGAGTTAAGTGTTTTTGAAATCTAAATTTTGAGATCAGTTATTTTTAGTCTGAAATCTTTGTAACCGTCCCTTTTTGCTTAGAATCTACACCGATCATTCCGAATTCAAAGGTATAGGAATTTTTCGTTGTTGTCAAAATTTTCATATCAATTGCCTTCTCTTCAGCTTTGTTTTTTGGGTGTTTCTTTTGTAAAACATACTCGCAATCATTTACCCAACGAATTGTGGCTGTGTCAGTTTTGCCTTCAAAAGTTTCAATTTGAATACTGTCATTGCGTTCAAATAAAGTTGTTTTTTTAACACCATCTATTTCGTATTCAAACTTAAATTTCCCTGTTTTGAAGTCGGTACAGTTGCGTTCTGCATTATAGCAGGACATTAGTAGTAGTACAGGGAAAAACAACGCTATTTTTTTCATATATAATTTATTAGTATTATTTGGGGCAGTCTTTTTATATGTTTTGAGCTTTAAGCAATAGGCTATAGGCAGTAAGCTTTAAAAAGTATCATTGCTATGATTTTTGCCTACTGCTTATAGCCTATTGCTTACGGCTCTCTTTATTATTTCATTCTTCTAAATTCTTCTTCCGTAAAATTTTTAATCGTTTTCTCCTGTTTAAATTTATCCGCATTATAGCTATTCGATTTGTTTTTAGGGATAGACAAACTATTCCATTCGCTATTTTTTAGTTGTTTGGCATAAAAAATAATTTGTCCAATATGATACGGATAATGAGCCAATTGTCTGTTTATAGCTTCTATAACCGTATGACCTTCGTTTCTGATATAAATAATTTCAGAAAGTTGCCCAGGTTGTAAGCTGTCTAAAGCTGCGAACAAACAATCCCATCCAGTATTCCAAGCGGTTAATACTTCTTCTTTAGTATGTAAATCATTTTCAAACTCAGCATCGCGATTTCTGGTTTCTTTTTCTCCATCGGTAGTTAGAAAATCAGTCCAGCGTGACAACATATTGCCCGAAAGATGTTTTACAATTACGGCAATACTATTGGTGTCCTCATTTGTGGCCACAAAAAGTTGTTCTGGATTTAGTTGTTCCATGGCTTTTTCTCCTAGCATTTTATAGTAGAGAAATTGCTTTTTTACGCTTTCAAGATAAGAGGTAGTTGCATCCATAATTATTCAATTTTTATATCGTATTTATCTAAAAGACCTACGATTCCCTGCGTTGAAAATTTTGCTTTTTTCATCGGATTGAATTCTGGGTCTATCTTATAATTGTAGGCTGAGGTAAAATCGGCTCCAGCCAAAATTGTATCATTAAAAATAGCATTGTCTAAATTACAGTTTTCAAAAACAGAATTGGTCAAATTTGTCCCGATAAAAGTTACTTCTTTCATCGAACAGGAATTGAATTTGGTTTTGGGCATTTTTTTATTAGCGAATGAGCTATAATCCAAAACACTATCTTGGAATTGAACGTTGAACAAAAAATCTGCACAAGCCTGAAATTGAATTCCCAGAAGTTTGCAGTTTTTGAAATTAACGGTTTTTAAGCTTGTTCCCGCTAAATGGGTCATTGATAAATTGCAATCAATGAATTCGCAATCCATAAATGTACTATTGGAGAAATCACTATTAGTGAAATCACAGTTTTTAAAAGTACAATCTTCAAACTCTCGATTGTTAATCTTTTTATCAATGTAGATGACTTTATCGAATGTTTTTTGAACGTGAATCAGGTTTTCCATTAGTCGTTAAATATGCCTTTCATTATTATTTTTAAACCTACAAATATTAAATACATAGATGACAGACAAGCAATGATTCCAATGGCTAAAACCAAATAATGCCAATTGGTATGCTGGTTCATAAATGCATTATAAATCGCGGATGGACCTATAAACATAAGTGGTAATGCACCCGATAAATATTTGATTCCTTTTGTTAAGAGCTCTTTGTTTGCCATTTGTTTGATTGTTTAATCCTAATGCGAGTAATCTGTGATCTGTGATCTGTGATTTGTAATCTGAAATCTGAAATCTGTTTATTGTTTATTATAAAAATCAACCGCTTTCCTAACGCTTCCGTGTGTTTTTAATAATTCGGCTCCTTCTTCATAGCTTACTGGAATTTCTCCCATAATCATTTTTATACCACGGTCTACCAATTTGCTATTGCTCAATTGCATGTCTACCATTTTGTTTCCTTTTACTTTTCCCAGTTGTATCATGGTTGCAGTAGTAATCATATTCAGAACCATTTTTTGAGCAGTTCCAGCTTTCATTCTCGAGCTACCTGTTACAAATTCAGGTCCCACAATGACTTCAATTGGGAATTTAGCCGTTTGCGAAAGCGGACTTCCAGCATTGCAAGAAATACTCCCGGTACTAATATTTTTTTCATTACAAGCTTGTAAACCTCCAATAACATAGGGTGTAGTTCCAGAGGCTGCAATACCCACAACAACATCATTCTCGTTTACATTAAAAGCTTTTAAATCTTCCCAAGCTTGAGTAGCATTGTCTTCGGCATTTTCTACGGCTTTGCGAATGGCTGTGTCTCCACCGGCGATGATTCCAACGACTAAATCAAAAGGTACTCCAAAAGTAGGTGGGCACTCTGAAGCATCCAAGATTCCTAAACGACCAGATGTTCCTGCTCCTATATAGAATAATCGTCCACCCAATTTCATTTTGGCAACGATTTCGGTTACTAATGTTTCTATTTGGGGCAAGGCTTTTTCTACAGCAAGAGGGACCGTTCGGTCTTCTTGATTAATGTTAGAAAGTAATTCGGGAACGGACATTTTTTCTAAATGTTCGTATTTAGAGGATTGTTCGGTGGTTTTTGTAAAAGTCATTTTTCTTGTAATTGAACTACCCCAAAATTAATCTTTTTTATCGCAATCCCGAAATTTAGGAAGCAAAGTCGCAAAGATTTAAAAATCTTTTTTATAATATAAGCAATACAAGTTAAGATAACTTCTTTTAAAATGGTAGGCGACCAATATTTCTTCGCCTGTATCTCCAACGGATATATATTATAGAATTGTTTCTACAGTAATTCTCATTCAACGAATGTTTTTTTGAACTATTTTGAATGAACTAAAATATTATATTTGTTTAATAATTAAAAGATAAATGGATAAATTAAGTTTTTTGAACGGCATAGCAATGATGGCTGTTTTTGTTTCGCTACTTCTTGCTTTCTTTTTACTTACCGTAAAAACGAAAAACAAATTAGCAAACCAGCTATTTGCTTGTTTTCTTATTTTAACTGCTTTTGACCTCAGTGGGTTCTTTATTTACGACTATATTTATAATTACCTAAATTTTGAAATTTTCAGATGGACTGCTTGTTTATTGATTATGCCATTATTCTATCTGTATGTATTAGCCGTTTGTTATACTGATTTCCGATTGAAGCTGAAACATTTATTACACACAATTCCGTTTCTAATCATAAATTTAGTTTTAGTTCCTAGACTTTACTTATCAAATGGAGCAGAAAAAGAATACTTCTTTGAACATCATAATCAAATGTTTGAAATGTACTTTTTTCAGGTTTTAATTGAAGTTCAATACTTGTATTACATTATCAGTGTATTTATCATTTTGAAAAAGTATAAAGAAATTTACCTTGAAAATTACACGAATCCTAGTACTTCCACGTACAAATGGTTGTTTCAAATGACAGTTGTTTTTTTTACTGCGCATACCTTCGTAGTTTTCAAGAATTTATTGAGATATACAAATTACAATGAGGTATTTCTTTGGGCAAATGTAATCGTAGGAATGGTCGCTTTTTCCGTAACCTGCTGGTTTGTGTTAAAAGCCCTGAACTATCCTGAACTTTTTAGAGGAATTGACTCCAAAATAGTATTGACAAAAGATATCATTAACAAACCAGAAATCGATACAAATGTAACCGAATCAAAAAATGATCAGGACATCATTATTACTGATCAAATTGAATTGCTAAAAAAATATATGATAGACCAAGAGCCTTATCTTGCCCCATCTCTTACGATACAGGAACTCGCCAATCAAATCAATATACCCGTTCGTGATTTGTCGGTTTTGATTAATCATCATATGAATCAACATTTTTTTGATTTTGTGAATGAATACCGCATCCAAAAAGCAATGAATATTTTAAAAAATGAATCAAAAAACCATCTGACCATTTTAGAAATCTTATACGAAGTAGGTTTCAATTCAAAATCTTCTTTCAATACTTCATTTAAGAAATACACCGAGCTAACGCCTACAGCTTATAGAAACAGCTGATTATAAGTGATTTGTAAAAAGTCGAACTTTATAATAAAAAAGTCGAACCAATTTCATCTGTAGAAATTGGTTCGACTTTTTTTTGTCGGTCGCATTTCGAAAGTTTCTAAAGCAACTTTGCTTCAAATTAGTAAAGCAAATATAAATTTAGAAATTATGAAAAAAGCAAACCTGATTATTTTTTTATTGTTGCCTTTGTTCTGTCTAGCACAATCATCATTAAAATTAAAAGGAAAAGTATCCGATGCAACAACACCATTAGCATGGGCAAATGTAATAGTGTCAAATCCCGAGGGAAAAATCATTAATGGAGCCACAACTAAACGAGATGGTACTTTTGAGATAGACCTTAAAAATGGTTCCTATAAAATAAAGATTAGTCCTCTTGGATTCTCCGTATGGGAAAAAGACATCCTGATTGATAAAGACATCGATTTGGGTACAATTACACTGAAAGACAGTGCTACAAAACTTGTTGAAGTCGTTATTAAAACCCAAAGAAACACAATCGAACAGAAAATAGATCGTTTGGTTTATAATGTTGGAAACAATATTTCGACTGTTGGTGGCGATGCGCTAAGTGCTTTGAATACAGCTCCAGGAGTTGTGGTGCAAAGTAATTCTATAAACATATTGGGAAAAGGTGCATCACGAGTTATGATTGATGGACGTATGATTGAATTATCTGGAGAAGAACTCAATAGTTTTTTAAAATCAGTATCGGCAAGCGACATTAAGAATATTGAAATCATTAGCAATCCAGCTGCAAAATACGACGCAAGTGGCACTGGCGGACTCATTAATATTATCTTAAAAAAAGGCGCACCAGATTCTTGGAAAAACACCACGATGTTATCTTATGATCAGAATAAATATGGTATTTATACTTTAAGAAATAACTTTTTTTACAACAAAAAGAAGTTTCGATTTTCTGTAAGTGGTAATGGAAAATCAGGATACAGCAATGCAGTTGAAGATTTGTATCTCTATTTTCCAAATGGTCTGTCACATATGAGTAGCGAGTCGAAAATAAAAGAAGATAATCTTTCGGGAAAATTGGCATTGGATTATGATCTTTCAGACAAAACAACTATTGGTTTTCAGTATTTAAATGATAATAAGAATCCAGATTTCAAATCTGATATTGTCATTAAAAATTATAATACTTCAAATACGGTAGACAACATAATATTGAACAATGGTTTTAACAACAAGCAATCTGGTAATAAAACCTATAATGCCCATTTACTGACAAAATTAGATTCTTTAAATAGAAAATTTACAATTGACCTTGATTATTTCAATTACGATTCAAAATTTGATCGAGATTTCATAGCAAAAACATATTCGCCAGACATGTCATTCTTGGACATAAATCAGTCAGGAAGAAATATTTCACATCAGAATATTGATAACATGAGTGTCAAGGCAGATATGGAACATCCGCTTCAATTTGCAAATTTGGCTTATGGTTTTAAAGCAAGTTTTACAAACAGTAAAAGTGATGTACTCTATTTCAACACTATTACTGGAACTCCAGAATTAGACCCGAATCAATCTAATGTCTTTGAATACAAGGAAAACAATCAGGCCATTTATATCAATGGAGATAAAAAACTAAATGATAAATTCAAAATTCAATTAGGATTGAGACTTGAAAATACGCAAACAAACGGATATTCTGAAACCTTAAATCAGCAAACTGAAAATGACTATTTAAAATTATTCCCAACAGTTTATATCGCCTATAAAAAGAATGAGAACCATGATTTTAACTTCAATTACGGAAAAAGAATAAACAGACCTCGTTTTGACTTATTAAACCCTTTTCGTACGTATATCAACAGCAACAGTTATTCTGAAGGGAATCCATTTTTGAAACCCTCTTTTAGTGATAATTTTGAGTTTACACATTCTTACAAAGAGAAATTAAGAACCAATATTTTCTTCAATTTCATTACTGACGGTTACGGTGTTATATTCACATCAAACCCAACTACAAATACGCAAATTGTAACTCGGGAGAACTATTACAAAGGCTATTCATATGGTATAGGAGAGAGTTATTCGGCAAGTATCACAAGTTGGTGGGAAAATGAAAGCTCAATATATCTTTTAGGGTCGAAAACAAATTTCATAACGGATATCAATGCTACTCCAGCAAACAGTCCAGAGTTTGATTTTTCAACAAACAATACTTTTTTACTGAGCGAAACAACAAAGCTACAAGTAGATTACACATACAGTTCTCCGTATAAAAGTGGTTTGTATGCAGTGGGTTACATGTCAGGTTTAAATATCGCTTTAAGACAAGATTTCCTCAAAAAAAGTATGCAGGTAACCTTTTTAGTGAATGACATTTTTAATACCGCTTCTTTGAAAGACTTTGTCTCTGTTGTTAATGGCGTAAAACAAGTGTATAGCCAAAATGAAAGCAGTAGATTTCTCCGAGTTTCGTTAACCTATACTTTTGGGAATAACAAGATCAGCGAGAAACAAAGAAATTCTGGAAATGAAGAAGAGAAAAGAAGAGCGAGTAAATAATGGGTTTAGAAATTAATTTTAAAAAAAAAGGAATAAAAATGTTGAAGGGCTGTATTTGTTTAAGTTGTATTAATGAAGAAATTAATTGTGTAATAAGAAAAAAGTGTTCTTGTAAATTATCAAACAATTTCTAGAATTTAGAGGAATACAGCATTACTAATTTCTTTTGTTATTGTCCCAAGAATTGGTTGAAGGAAGGGGGGAAGAAAATTTTGAAAAGCTTTAGTCTTCTTTCTGAATAAGATTAATGGTTTTGACTTCTTCTCCGTTTGACTCTATAAGTACATTATGTAAACGTTCTGCCATTTTCTCGATACTATTTGTAATGGATTCGTAAACTAATTCCATTCTACGATGTTTTTCTTCTTTAACCGCCTTTAAAACATCTTCAACGAAAATTTTATCGTATTTCTCGGCAACAGAATCACGTGTATTAGTTAATCGTATCACAGAATCATTGCTCAATATTGTGACTTTAAAATGCTGCTCTTCGTTACTTAAATAGTATTTTCCACCCAATTCATCACAATTGATGTCTGTCGCGCTAATTTTCAGCAACTCTGTAATTATTCCAAAAATATGATTTTCTATATTGGAATAAACCTTAGGTTTTTTTCTAAAAATATTAAACATGGGAAAAGTTGTATATTAATGTTTTAAGTAGTTTTTTCTCCTCTTATTTTTCTGTGCATTTTTTATAATTTAGGGGCAGTATTATAAACACAGAAACTTCTTAAATAATATATACACACAAAATAATGCTAATATTTTTAATAATGCAAATTATTTAGATTGTATGCTGAAAAAACTAGATGATCGGATATAAGGTATTGGTTGCGTGTAAGATAATGGCTTCAATATGGCTTTGCATTAAATCAAAATCGAATTAATGAAAAGATTATTTAAAAAAGCTTTTTCGGGATTGTGTTTCCCTATATGAAATACGCCAAGGCTATTCCGATAACGATCATAGATACTTTGGCAATATTAAATTTATGTCCTTCGCTACTTTCAAAAATGATAGTAGATGAGATATGGAATAAGATACCAATAACTACAGCTGTAATTTGGGTATAA
The DNA here is from genome assembly GCF_026870175.2 of Flavobacterium aestivum. NCBI lineage: Bacteria > Pseudomonadati > Bacteroidota > Flavobacteriia > Flavobacteriales > Flavobacteriaceae > Flavobacterium > Flavobacterium aestivum. The sequence goes on from NZ_CP113977.2 coordinate 2,414,077, forward strand.
TAGTCATTTAATTGTGGAATAAAATTAGAGGCAACAGTTCCCAGTGGTGTCATAACTGCAAATGTGATCATAAATGCAAAAATTGCATTTTTATTAAGACTGGCATTGATAAAAAATGTGGTCAAAATGATGGCAATAGGAAAATGATGAATTGCAATTCCTACGGCTAAATCATGATGATGACCTACAGGAAACCCTTCAAGAAAGGCATGTATGCAAAGACTGATGAACAGTAACCACGGGATTTGGTACATTTTGGCATGGCCATGAACGTGTCCGTGCTCGGCACCTTTGGAGAAAAATTCTAATATGATTTGGAATAAAATTCCAAGCATTATAAAAATTCCAATGTTACTGTTTTTGCTTTCATACACTTCAGGTAATAAGTGCATTACTGTAAGCGACAGTAAGAAGGAACCACTAAATGCCAATAGTAATTTTAGGTTGGTTTTGTTTTTAGGTTTTAAAAATAGAGCTAATATATAGCCTATTAGTACGGAAAGTAGGGGTAAAAGATAATTCATTATTTGAAAATCATGATTAATCGTTCGCTTTCGGTTTTGTGGAATTTTTTTAATTTATAATCGCCAAAAATATCCAATAGGAAAATGCCAGCTTCTTCCATCATTTCTTCGAAATCTTTAAGGGTTAGTGCTTTTACTTTTTCGGTGAAATGAAATTTTTGACCTTGATCTTCAAAATCAATTTCTTTGTAAATGTGACAGCCTTGTAGATAACGCTTGATATGAAAATTGATTCCATCAACGGTTTTTACTTCCTCTGGGACTAAAGTATTCAAGACGTTTGTGACATTCATAAAATCGATTACGGCAAAACCATACTCGGCTAAACTTTCTTTGATAGCCTTTAAGGTTCTTAGATTGTCCTCATCATTTTCGAAATAGCCAAAACTGGTAAACAAATTAAAAATTGCATCAAATTTATTTTCAAAGGGTTCACGCATATCGTGAACTATAAAATGCAAATTATCATTACTGTTTTTGTTAGCTTCTGCAATACTGTTTTCGGATAAATCAGCACCAATCACATTAAACCCTAATTGATTTAGGTAGATAGAGTGACGACCTTTTCCACAAGCCAAGTCAAGTACTTTGGCTTTTTCTGGAAGATTGAGGTAATGCGTTAGATTATCCATGAATAATTGAGCTTCCCTATAGTTTCTTTCTTTGTAAAGAATATGATAATAGGGGCTGTCAAACCATGAAGCAAACCAATTTTCAGTTTTTGGTGTTTCGTTATTTGCAGGTCGTTTATCTTCTTTAGACATTTATTCTTTTTCAATTAATTTAAGTCATGCAAATTTAGTGTATTTTTGCAGAAAATATACTATTTCAAATCGTTTAGGGTGTTTGAGATATGGAATTTAAATATCGGATTTTATAAAGAGATGGAGAATTTTAAGATGATTGCCAAAACCTTTTTTGGTTTTGAAGAAATACTGGCAAAGGAATTGCAAACGCTAGGCGCACAGGATGTGGAGCAGGGGGTGAGAATGGTGAGTTTTAAGGGAGATAAAGGATTTATGTACAAAGCGAATTTGTCTTTGCGTACAGCTTTGAAGATTTTAAAACCAATTTATTCTTTTAAAGCAAGAGATGAACAAGCTTTATATAAGGGAATTAGAGGAACAAATTGGTCTAAATATATTAATGCAAATCAGACTTTTGTGATTGATACAACGGTACATTCACCGTATTTTAATCACTCAGAATTTGTTTCTCAAAAATGTAAAGATGCAATTGTAGATCAGTTTCGTGAAAGAACAGGACAACGCCCGAGTATTGATAAAGCTTTTCCTGATTTGAGGATCAATATTCATATTGATAAAGATCAAGTATCAGTAGCTTTAGACACTTCTGGAAATTCATTGCACCAACGTGGTTATAGAACCGCTACTAATATTGCACCTATCAATGAGGTTTTGGCAGCGGGGATTTTGTTGCTTTCGGGTTGGGACGGTCAAGGTGATTTCTTGGATCCTATGTGTGGTTCTGGAACTTTTTTGGCAGAAGCTGCGATGATTGCTTGTAATATTCCCGCAAACATTAATCGTAAAGAATTTGCTTTCGAAAAATGGAATGATTGGGATAACGATTTGTTTAACAATATTACAGATAGTTTATTGAAGCGTGTTCGTGAATTTCATTACACTATAAAAGGGTATGATAAAGCACCATCTGCGGTTCAAAAAGCCAAAGATAATATAAGAAATGCCAATCTGGATGAATATGTTAAGATTGAAGATAGGAACTTTTTTGACACAGAGAAAACCTCTCAAGGAAAATTGCATATGGTTTTCAATCCGCCGTATGATGAGCGTTTGGATATTCATATGGAAGAGTTCTACAAAAATATTGGTGATACCTTGAAGAAGAATTATCCAGGAACAAATGCTTGGTTTATAACCGCAAATATTGAAGCATTAAAGTTTGTGGGATTGAAACCTTCGAGAAAAATAAAACTTTTTAATGCTAGCCTTGAAGCCCGTTTGGTAAAATACGAAATGTATGAAGGAAGCAAGAGAACGAAGTTCCAAAATGTTTCTGAATAGTTAGTTTTAAATACTAAAATTATAATCCCGATAATTGCTATTGTATTGATAGTTATTATCGGGATTTTTTTACTGTTTTTTTATTAGAAAAAGTTTCTATTGTCAGTTACTAAAATATGGTTTTTAAATTTTCCAGAATCAAAATCTAATCTGTTGGCTTTTACGGCAATAGGATAGTAGTCGCCAGTTTCTGCCGTCATTTTTATTTTTTTTTCTGAACTGTAACTAAAGTCAATTTTACCATCAACAATTTCAGTTAATTTTGCTTTTAATTCGGCTGATATAGTAGTATCCGTTTCTATTTCTACAATTAGATTTTTAGCAAATAAGACTCCGGTAACGATTATTACATCATTCTTATTTAGATTGTTAAGTAATAAATTATTTGGGTGTAAAAAATCTGAATTTGATAAGTAACTTTCTAGTGCGCCAATTTCAATTTCTTTTGAAACAGAATTGTCATAGCTTATGGTTACACTTTTGCCACTTTTGATTTCTGCAGATAAATCAATATTTGATAATCCAATAGATTTCAATATATCATCTAGTACTGTGATTCCTAAATTAAAATTGAATTCATTTTTTGTTGTTGATGTTACTTTTAAAGCATCATTGGTGAATACTGGTAGATTAACGTCACTGACAAAAGCATAATTTAACTGGTCATAATACATTTGAATTTTATCAAAATCCTTTTTTAACCACAATTGAGTTAATTTATGGTTTCTTACCGGACTGTCTATAAGATCATATCCTACTTTTTTTAAGCTACTTGTTAAATCCATACTATGTTGTTTTTGGGCCTACTCTATATCCTCTTTTCGGCTTACGAGGTATTGTATTGTAAACTGGATAATCTTTACCTGATGATTAAAAGTTGGGAAGGCTTTCTCATTTTCGGTTTATTTTAATCAAACTAAAATATCATTTTTCATAATATTAATATCAATTTTTGCATTGGTACCAAGTATGCCATTTTCTGTGTATTGCCATATTGCCCAATCCTTCCATCCATTTGGGATTCCTACTTTTGTACAATCAGGATTTGAAGGGTAATAGGACATCCATAATTTGATGTTTTGTAAATTATGATTTTTAGGTAGTTTCCTGTCTAGATATTCTTTTCGACTATAGATTATTGGTGTTATTCCTGTTCTTTCTGTAATTAAATCAACAAATGTGGTAATCCATTGTAAATATGCTTTTGGCTGTAATGGAGTATCCCAATTTTGTTGGTCTTCCAGGTCAAGTACAAGAGGCAAATGCGGATTGGGTAACTTTGATATAATTGTCAGCGCTTCATTTGCTTCAGCTTTTGCATCGCTTTCGACCGTTCCTCCGTTTCGGCTGTCTGGACGACAGAAATGATAGTACCCAATTTTGAAATCTTTGGAAAAAGCATTCAAGGCGTTCTCTTTGGCTTTAGCATCTGGGGTACCAACACCTTCTGATATTTTAATATATACAAAACTTGCACCTCCATTTTTTAAGGAATCCCAATCAATTTTCCCGTTGTGGTGTGATACATCTACTCCCAATTTGTAATTTTCAGGAAGGTTGATTGGTAAACGAACCAATGGCGAGGTTGTCGAAGTGGTTAGTTTCATTAATCCACCAGCCCAATAATATTGGTTTTGTTTGTCTCTATACCATTTTCCTATACTGGGATTAGGAGTATTTAGAGTTTCTTCCAATTCTAATATTAATCCTTCATTAACGGTAGTTATGATGTTGCTTTTATCTTTTATATCTGCTACCGGTGCTTTGCGCACATTAAGTTTTGGTACTATCACTTTATATTGTTCCATAATTATCCTATTGCTTCTGGGTTAGATGTATTATTTACGGTTACCTGAACTGGTGGTGTGGTTGGATTAGGAGTTGTGTTATTTTCTACACCTGGATCTTCTTTTTTGCCGGAAGCTCTAAGTTTAATCAGTCTTTGTAATAAATCGAACCAAAATGGAGCACCTAGACAAATCCCAAAGGCAAGTAATAGAAATCCTAGGGGTTTTCTTCCTTTGTAGAAATTTGAAGCAACATAACCTACTTTTAGCTTATACCAATGGTTGTCATATAATGCTAACATTGCTGCATGATTATAAATTGCTGCTGAATCTTTAATTTTTTTGGGAGGTATTACTATATGTTTTTTTACTGTATCGTGTAGTTTTTCTAACTCACAAATGTATTTTTTTACGGTGGTAACACTATCCTGTTTTAAGCCATAGTCACCCCAGCCTAGAGCTAATAAATTATTGGCTTCTTTGACTCTGCCGTTTAATTGTGCTTTTATTTTTTCGACTTCATTTTTATAATCTGCATATGATAAGCTATCGTTTTTTGTTTCGCTGTTGGGATTTAAAATTTGATTTGAAGAGCCATTATCATTGATTTTTTGTACTCTTCTGTCATTCTTTAATTCTTCAACACTTTTTATAGACATCTCGATTAGCTTTTCTCTAGCGTCTTTGTCAGTACTAAGTTTTCCTGCTATATCAATAATGCTAACATTAAAGGTTATTGCTATAATTAATCCAATAAAGAACAAAGCAAATTGTGTCTGTCTTTTATACCAGCCACTAATTCTGTTCATGCTGTCATCATACCATGTTTCTAATTGTGTTGCAAATGTTTCAATATTTTGATAGCTTTTATCAAGATATAATGCAAAAATCTGTAAGATCTCTGGATCAATATACATTTCATTAGCCTTGAATTCTTCTTTAAACTTTGTGATGTCTATACTTTGAAGATATTTTACCAAATATTGTATTTTGATTATAGTTGGCGCATTTTCTAAATCAATAGTATTTGTAGTGTCGTTTTCTTTTACATATTTTAAAATATTTTCCTTGTGGCTTTCCCAGTATTTCTCTAAAACATCGATTAGTATGGTTGAGAAATTTTCTTTTGGGATATAGGATGGTATTGAAAATCGATCACTGGAACCATAATTTTTTATAATAGGATGGTTGTAAAATGTATTTCCTAATTTTCCTTTTTGTTTTGGTCTGTAACCAATTATTAAGGAACCGAATTCCTTAAAGATATTTCCTATCGTCTTTAAAATACTTTTCCAAAGCCATTCTTTCTGTTTTGAATTAGATAACATCCCATCAACAATGCCTTTTTTTAGCATTCTTGCTCTTAAACTAAATAATGTTGCTATGGCTTCATTAATTGATGTGGCTAATAAACTATAGAGTAGAAAAATAAAAACTAATCCAATTGTTGTGTCTAATACAGGGGAATTTATCATAATTATTAGGTTTGTTCTTTTATATTTTAAATTTCATAGTGTTAGTAATAGAATAATTTATGAGCATAAGAATATGTTTTTTGATTATGCATATTTCTTAGCCAGTTTTAGTTTATTCGTGAATTAGAATGTGGTGGATGGGTTTTCTAATTGCAAATGGATTCAAATGATAATCAGTTGAATATGGGATTTGTTTTTGGAATTAATAAAGTTAAAATATAATTTGATATAAAATATAGAGAAGTTAATTATTGTTAAAATTTAGTTAATTGAAAGTTTTTTTAGATATTAATTAAAGCCTGGAAATAAATTATAGTTTTTTCTGAGAATTCTATTGATTTTCAATTAATTTTGAAAATCATAATTAAATACAATAAAATGACAAAATTACAAGTAAGAGCATTTCTATATAATCTAGGTTGCTTTGCAATATTGTTTATCTCATTCCGCTATTTGGTGGAGCAGTATACCAATTTATCAGGTTTTTGGATTCCTATGACGGCTTTTGTGGCTGGAACTCTTTTGTCTCCAAAATTTCAAGCAGCAAAGACCAAAGACGGTGAAAAATTATTCATGTCTTGGTTGTTTATAAAAGGGATTAAGGAAATAGGTTAATCGACATAGATTATATAAAAAAAGGAGTAAAATTGAATCTGTAAATTCAATTTTACTCCTTTTTTTAGAAATAAACTTTTATTTATTTTTTAGGTGCTGTTGTTGTTTTTGGCGTAACTTTCTTTTTGTAGAGAGGGACAAAATAGGAAACAGTATAATTAAAACCTGCTCCAAAACTTCCATCATAGGTTCTGTTAAATCCAGGAATATACAGATTCTCAAAATTACCAGGCTCTACATTTGTAACCAGTACTTTTAATTGTAAACTAAAACCAACATATACATTATTAAATACTTTTACATTTACACCTGCTGCAACTTCAGCCCAACTAGCGGTTAATCCGTTGTGAATTTCTCCTGAAATTATACTTGGCGCTTTCCCAAAATATGGATTGGGATTATAGATGTCGTAATTGTTTAATTGCTCGCTAAATGTACTGAAGCCATAGCGTACTCCAAGAGTGATTAGATTTTCCATATCCAACCAATTCGTGTAAACATTGTAATCAAAACCTACTTTTGCATAAGATCCTTTAGTTGTAGTGTTCAATTGGGGATCGTCTACTGTGATTTTTTCATTACCAATCTCTCCAAACAAATAATACTTCTTTGTTAATCTATAATCACCAACAAAAGCAATTCCTTTGTAGTCAGAATCGTAAAGAGAACGAGCAACTTTGTATAAATCGACCCCTACAATCAGTCCATAACGATCTGTTTTGGGAGGAATACTGTCTTTTTTTACTGCTTCTAATTTTTTTTCAGTTTTTTTCTGTGTAGTTGTTGCTGTTTCTGCTTTTTTAGGCTCTTGTGGAATACCAACGCTAGTGTTCAATTCTTGAGCTTGCACAAAAAACAATGAAAACAGAAAGAAAAAACTAAAAGTATATTTTAACGATTGTTTCATTTTCGTATGTTATGTTAGTTTGTGCCACTATCAGATATCGAATCCACTTTTCGTCTGCAGGAGTTGAATCTGTTAGTATGTAAGGATTACTTTGATCTAATTTAAAAATGGTTTTGAAACCACAAGCTCTGGAAACATAAATATTTTCTCGAGTATATTTAAATTCCAAATTATCTTCGTTTACAATCAAAGGATTTTTATCGCCATAATTCAAAATAAACTTATACTTGACAACATCAGCATCTGTCTTCAATGGAAGTAATATACTGTTACCATTAGCCAAATATTTAGCGTCATCAATTCCTGTAGGATTCAAAATTACTCCTTGACTCATTCCTTCTCCAATGACTTTTAAATTCTTTACGTTTCTTTGTTGTGATGGAGTGGTGATGTCGTAAAACTTAATAAGCATCCTAGGTGTGGTAGGTGTAGCTGGATCACAAATATCATCCGGTTCACAACTGGATGACGCGAAGCCGAGAATCAATAAAAAAGCAATTATTTTTTTCATCTATAAGTTGGCTTATCTTTTTTCCAAAAGGACTACATTTTCAACATGATGTGTTTGTGGGAACATATCTACTGGTCTCACTCGTGTTACCTTGTATTTTTCATCCATTAATGCTAAATCTCTTGCTTGTGTAGCTGAGTTACAACTTACATAAACCACTCTTTCAGGAGCAATTTTTATAATTTGTTCAATTACGTCTTTGTGCATACCATCTCTAGGAGGGTCTGTGATAATTACGTCTGGATGACCGTGTTGTGCGATGAAACTATCGTTGAAAACCACTTTCATGTCTCCTACAAAGAACTCACAATTCGTTATTTCATTGCGCTCCGCATTCAATTTAGCATCTTTAATTGCTTCAGGTACACTTTCTACTCCAATAACTTTTTTCGCTTTTTTAGACACGAATTGAGCTATTGTTCCAGTTCCGGTATATAAATCATATACGATTTCGTTTCCGGTGAGTCCAGCAAAATCTCTGGTTATTTTGTACAATTCATAGGCTTGATCCGAGTTGGTTTGGTAAAAAGATTTAGCATTGATACTAAATTTTAATCCTTCCATTTCTTCCAAGATGTAATCTCTTCCTTTGTACAATTTTATGTCGGTGTCGTATAAAGTGTCGTTTGCTTTATTGTTAACCACATATTGTAATGATGTAATTTGAGGGAATTTCGCGTATAGGTGATCCAGAATCAATTCTCTGTTGGCTTTATCATCTTCAAAAAACTGAATCAAAACCATGATTTCTCCTGTAGATGCCGTTCTTAACATCAAGGTTCTTAACAAACCTTCATGGGCTCTAGGATTAAAGAAAGTCAAGCCATGCTCATTAGCAAAAGCACGAACTTCATTACGAATTGCATTTGATGGGTCTTCTTGTAAATGACATTTGTTGATGTCAAGGATTTTGTCCCACATTTTTGGAATATGGAAACCAAGGGCATTCCTGTTTCCTAAATCTTCATCGCTTCCTATTTCGGCTTCGGTCAACCAACGGCTGTTCGAAAACGAAAATTCCATTTTATTTCTATAAAAAAACTTTTTTTCTGAACCTAAAATTGGTTCAAATTCAGGAAGTTCTATTTTGCCAATGCGTTGCAAATGGTTTTGTACCTCATTTTGTTTGAAGAACAACTGTTGGTCGTAATTCATGTTTTGCCATTTACAACCACCACAAACACCAAAGTGTTCGCAAATTGGGTCCACGCGATGCTCTGATAATTCATGAAAATGAACCGCTTTTCCTTCATAATAAGCTTTACGCTTCTTGAAAGTTTGCACATCTACCACATCCCCAGGAACCACATTTGGGATAAAAATTACTTTTCCGTCGGGAGCTTTTGCCACCGAAACGCCTTTTGCACCAGCATCAAGGACTTTTATTTGATGAAAGACAACTTTGTCTGTATTTTTCTTTGCCATAGCGCAAAAATAAGGCTTTGGATTTATTTATGGTTTTTAATTCTAATTTTTTTTTATAAAAATCAAGTGAAGAGAGTGTTTACTCAAAATTATCTTTCCAGTCTTTGGTAGCAATTGCTGATGCCTTATTTTCTGCATTCATCGTTACACGAAGTTCCTTATTTGCTTTAGCGTATTCAAAAAGTGCCTTGAACCGAAACACATTGGTATTGTCGGTTTTGTTAGGCATCATTTCTATAAATTCAAGATCCTTAAATTGACCATACTTCAAGTTGTATTTTACGCAAATCTGTTTTACGTTTTTTGGGGTTGAGTTCGCTATGACTTTTTCTGTAGCTTCATTAGGTGTAAATGGTTTGAATTTAGAGGTGTTGCAGGCCGTTAAGATTCTTTTACCTAAGTCATAAGCCTTATTTTTTTGCACTTCTTCTTCTGCACTCATTTCCTTAGGAAGAACACTTCTTCCTTCGGTAGATTTCGCATTTATATTTTTGGATTTACAGCCCAACAACGAAATTATACAGCATAGTATGATTACTTTTTTCATAATATGTAAATTTTATTGATTTTATCGACAGTATATATGATGATTGTCAAATTGTATTCGAGGCTTATAATTTTTTTAAAATCGATAGTGTATCTTACTGTAATACATAAAGATAAGAAAATAAAGTGTGAATTGGTTTTACTTTGTTGATTTTCAAATTATTACAATAAATAAAAGGAGACGTAATGAAGTAATAGGAGGGATGAATAGGATTTTGTAGTTAACAGGATAAGGTTAATTCAATTTGATTCTATTACATTTTAATGAACGATAAAATGGAATTCAAAATTATTTTTTGCTGTTCTTCTCTGTTTATGCTCGCTTTGTCGTCTCCCAATTGTGAACCATAGTATCCAAATTGAGAATGGTTTCCACCTTTAATTAGAACATATTTGGTGGTTATCGGTAATTTTGGTTTGTTTCGGTTAACTGATTTTGTATCGGCAAGTCCATCATTAGAACCAGATATTTTCATTATAGGAATCGATGATTGTGAAAGGTCAAAATCTCTAGGATGTGATGTGCCCAATAGAATCAATTTGTCTATTAATGTGGGGTTTTCATAAACAAATTGAGCTGCCATCATTCCGCCTTTGGAATGTCCTGCCAAAATATATTGTTTGGTACTGTCTTTAAAGAGATCAATTTCTTTGGGTATATTATAACCGTAGGAGGGTTGTCTCCAAGGCATTTTAATAATTATGCTTTTATATCCGTTTTCGGCAATTTTCCTGCAAAGAGGAGCATAGGCATCAGCAGCAACCATAGCACCCGGATAAAAAATAAAAACTTTTTGATAGCTTTTTTTCGGTGTAAAAGAAATGATGTTTTCTGTGTTGATTACCTGAATAGATGAATTGCTTTGAAGGATTGCTTCATCAACTCCTTTTGTTTGGAATGAAATTACTATCCAAAGAATGAAGCAAATACCAAATGTAATCCATAACCTTTTGAATATTTTTATTTTTTGGTGCTTCATTGATAGGTTGTATTTTTTTTTTAACGCATAAATTTAAAGAAAATGATAGTAATGATGGTAAGTTAATTAATAATATAAAAATAAATTAATACTGACTTCATATTGATATAATCTAATTTAGATATCTGGATTACAGATTGTAAGGTGGTTTTTTGAGTTTGTTGTTATTATTGTTTTGGTTTAGCATCGCTTAATAGAATAGATAAAGTCTTAAGGCTTTCGGTTCGATCAGCGATAAGTTTTATGATGCTAATGAATGGGATAAATAAAATCATTCCTGATACTCCCCAAATAATTCCGCCAACAATAATCATAATCAAAATAGCGAGTGTGTTTATCTTTAAGCGACTTCCTATTGCATAAGGAAAAATAACATAAGCTTCGAGTACCTGAACTACTGAAAATATTGCGATAACGCCCAAAGGATACCAAATAGAATTAAACGTTATCCAAGCCACTGTAATTGGTAGAAGAGAAGATACTATAATACCAACGTAGGGTATAAACGTAAGGATTGAAGCGGTAAAACCAAAAAGGAAAGGATAAGGAATGCCAATAATGGCGAGTCCAATGCTATTCAAAATTCCAACTATCAGATAAACCAGTAATATTCCTTTTATGAATTTATAATACTCATGTATGGTTTCAATAATGATTTCGTGTATCATTTCCTTTTTGTCCGAAGGGAAAATTTGATATAGTGTCTGAATCAATAATTGACGATAAAAAAGTATCAGTGCCGAAAAGATGGGAATTATTAAAAGATAATATAATGACTCCGAAAAGGAGTAAACGGTATTTTTAAGGAATGTAAATATTTGAGTACTTGAATTGTTTATTGCATTTTTAATATAATTCTGTTGTTTCTCTTCGTTTACGCCAAATTGTTCCGTCAGAAATACACTTAGCTGATTTAGCGTTTCTTCTAGCTTTAGCTCTAATGTTTGCCATTCATTCGAAAATTGAAGAATTTGAGAGAAGAGTAAATATAAAATAGTACCAAAAAAGATAACAACTGTAACCAAGGAAAGACCAATTGCTAGATTCGGATGTATTCCATTTTTTTCCATCCATTTGCAAAGAGGATAAAGTATAAAACTGACAAGCATTGCAAAACTGAGCGGGATGAATAACGTTTTTCCAAAGTATAGCAGCACTAAGATAAGAACGATGTATTGAAGAATTTCTAAAGCTGAAATACTTTTTGAAATATCAGACTGAATAGGCTTTTTGGGAATTGGTACCATATGCGTTTGCATTTTAACGGTTAAGGTATTATTCAGTTACATTCAATGGCTTCTTGAGTGTAAGATGTTGAATTACAAGGTACAAAATATTATGGAAACGGCATTCTATGTTTTACTCATTATTGGGTTTTCAATAAAAGAATCTGTTTTTAAGTTCGTTTTTTATATTAAAAAAGCTAAATTTGAGTAAGTTAAAGACTATTATTATGAAATGAACATGATATAGATTTGATATGCTAAATGAAGTTCGATGATAGTAATAAGATAAATGACCATTAAAAACTAATAAATAAAAAACATATGAAAAGAAACGCAACCGCAGTCTGGAATGGTTCATTAAAAGAAGGAGCCGGAAAATTAACAACACAAAGTACAACTTTGCAAAATACACAATACTCGTTCAAATCCCGATTTGAAGAAGGAATAGGGACCAATCCTGAAGAGCTTGTTGCCGCAGCACATGCGGGATGTTTTACAATGCAACTTTCTGCTTTCATCGGTGAAACAGGTGCAGAAATCGAAAGTATAGAAACTAGATGCGATATTAATTTAGTTGAAGGAACAATTATCAGTTCACACTTAACGGTCAATGCTAAAGTAAAAGAGATTTCGAATGAAACTTTTCAAGAATTAGTTACAAAAGCAGAAAAAAATTGCCCAATTTCAAAATTATTGAATACCGAAATTAGCACAACAGCAACTTTGGTTTAGCAAGAAGAATAAAATATAAGGTTCCGTTTAGCAATAAACGGAACCTTTGGTTTTTGATGTATTCTTAAATTTATGCAATTAGAATATGCTATGCTTTCCTTTTAATCAATTCGTAGTTTACAATTGATAAAACATAAAAAAAGGAATCAGCTGATATCTTTCCTAAAATAATTCCAAGGAAATAATTTCCGGTTAGTATTGGCATCCAGTACATACAAAAGGGCCGAATAAAAAAGAGGTCTAAAGCTGCAGGATAACCAAACTCGAGAAATAAATTTCGGATTAGATGAGCGATTTCTTTTAGAGTAACAGTTTTGTTGTCTAGCTTATTTTTGGATACTTGTGTTTTATAGGATCTGTAAACCATGATGCCATAAAAAGCAAAATATTCAGCAAATGTTATGATATAAGCTGTCGTTAACGCACTAAAAATCCTGCTGAATTGTGACGCAATCAATGCGGCGCTAGTGGCTGCAAGCTCAGAATATTTATAGCGATCAAACCACTCTTTGAAATTAGATTTATTGAACATATTTTTTATAATTTAAATAGCAATTCCTAGACGAGATTGGAATTCTTTTTTACCCTTTGCAGTTACAATGAGTGCTCTTGAGTCTTTGGTTTTACGAAGCCAATCTTCGAGTAACATTTTATCTAGTAATGCTGTGGCAAGTGAACCAGCTATATGTGGTCTTCTTTCACTCCAATCTAAACAAGGTCGAAGAAAAGAACGCTTTTGTTGTTTTAAAGTGGTTAATGGAATTCCAAATTCAGTAAACCATTTTTCACCTTCGGAACTTATCTCAAATCTTCCAGAGGTGTCAATCAGTAATTGTTGTTGCAATAGACTATCAGTTAGAGCTACACCTACTTTTCCTGCCAAATGATCATAACAAGTTCTACAATGTTTTATGCCAGAGACTTTTTCGGTTTTGGTGTTTTGAGTACTTATTGATGGTGGTACCAAACTTATCATAGCTTCAATGGCATATGCAATCTCTTTTCTGGCAAAACGGTAGTATTTATGCCTCCCTTGACTTTCTACAACCAATAAGTCTGCCTGCACTAATTTAGTTAAATGCATACTAATATTCTGTGGGGAAGTATTAACGGCAATGGCTAATTCAGTTGCTGTAAAAGCTTTTCCTTCTAGTAGAGACCACATTATGGTTGCCCTGGTTGGGTCACCTATAAGAGTAGCGATTTGTTTAAATTGATTTTCCATTTTATAGACATCGACAGTTAAGTGCAAAATGAAGTGTTAGCAGGTAAAGGTAATTATCTTTGTAAAATAATTTAGAAACCATGACAACAACTTTATTCTTACAGTCGGAAATTCAAGATCCTTATAGTCTTTATAAAAAGATGATAACTCAGGACCCTGTTTATTGGGATGAGGAAAACCAAATTTGGGCACTCTATTCGTATGATGCCTGTGTATCAATTCTCAATAATAATTTGGCTCATATTCCAGAGATTAATCCAAATAACGAACAGGGTTTAAACGACAGCGCTTTAGAAATATCGAATCAGTTAGCACGCCTGAGTAATGGAGCTCAGCATGATATATCAAGGGAAGTGGCTATGTTTTTGTTTTCTAAGATGAATGTCGTGGATACTTACAAAATTCTAGAAGAGTTGATAGAAAGTAGAGAAAACAAATCTGAATTGAATTGGGTAAATTCTGTTTGTAAAAAATTGCCGGTGTTGGTGGTTTTGAAAAGTTTTGATTTTAATGGTAAAGATTCCCTTTTCATTTTAGAAAATATAGGGCAACTTATACAAATAATGTTGCCAAACAAAACTCAAACACAGGTGGATTCTATTAATACAATTGCAAAGGAGATTTATGCAATTGCCGAAAAAAATATAGTTACTTCAGCTTTTTATGCTACTTTAGAGAAAACACTTTTTGAAAAGTATAAAATAAGTGCAAAAGAAATTTTGTCATTGTGTGTGAGTAACATAATTGGGTTGTTTATTCAAAGTTATGATGCAGGACGAGGGCTTTTGAGTAATGCTTTACTCCAAATACTAAATAAGGAACATTCCCTTTTGAAGTTAGCTATTAATAGAGATTGGATGCAAAGTATGATAATCGAATCATTGAGATTTGACCCACCTATTCATACTACTCGTAGGGTTGCAGTTGGTGATATTGTTCTGAATGATAAGGTAATCAAAAAAGGAGATAAAATGATTTTAGTACTTGCCTCTGCCAATCGAGATTCAAAACAATTTTTAAATCCTGAAGATTTTGATTCAACACGTGTAAATAATGGTGACCATTTAACCTTTGGTATTGGAGGACATGGATGTTTGGCTAAACATTTTTCGATACGATTAGGTACCGATGCTTTATTGTATTTATTTGAACAATATAAAAATGTCTCGCTTCTCGATGAAAATATTGAATACGAACCCTTATCGAATGCTAGACTTCCTAAGAATATTTTAGTTTCAATTTAATAAAAAAGAACCATGATTGCAGTAATTTTTGAAGTAATTCCCAGTGAGGGAAAAAAAACAGAATATTTAGAAATCGCTTCTCAATTAAGACCTGAATTGGATAAAATTGATGGGTTTATTTCTATTGAAAGATTTCAGAGTTTGAATGATCCGGAAAAAGTATTGTCTTTATCATTTTGGAAAGATGAAGAAAGTATCCAACAATGGAGGAGCCTTGAGATGCACCGTTGGGCACAATCCAAAGGCAGAGATGGGATATTTAAAGACTATCATCTTCGAATAGCTGACGTAAAACGGGATTATGGAATGTTTGATAGAAATGAAGCTCCTACAGATAGTAAAACATTTCACTCTAGAAATCAAGAGTAATTTTATATTGATTTTGGATATAGATTCAGCAATGGAATTTCTTTTTGTTGAATCTATTTTTAACCTTTTGCAGAAGAATATTTATTTTTGGCAACAGCCAATAAAGTTATGATAAGAATAATGAAATAAATGGTAGTGAGTATGCTTTTTAAAACTGAAAAAACATTTGTGATCTGAACTTGTAAATCACTAATGTTTGGGTAATCTTTCAGCATTTTTATAATCCCAATATTTTCACCATAATCAAATAGTCCCGAAAATAGCGGAATCAAACACAAATAGAATAATGGACTGTCTAGTTTTTCTAATTTGTTTAGGAAATAAGCAAGTACCAAGCAGGAGCTAATTCCAAAAAGAACTGGATATATTAGGTCTAATGGAAGTTGATGATATAAATAGGCATCTCTACCTTGTGTTCCTAATGCACTAAAAAGTGTGTTGACATAATGTATATCGTAACCCGTAGGCATCATATCTAAGATTTTCATGCCGCCAGAATGATGCATTACTTCAGCAATAGTAACAACAAGCATAATGGCGTACACTATATTAGAAAGTATAAACAGTAATAAAACTTTTTTGCCGCTTATATTTTTCTTAATAAAATCTTTCATCTCATTAGTCAAACAAATCCGAAGATAGATAACGATCTCCGCGGTCACAAATAACGGCTACCACAACACCTGATTCAAGTTGATTGGCAATTTTTACGGCTACAGCTACAGATCCTCCGCTGCTCATACCTGCAAAAATACCTTCTTCTTTAGCTAATCTTTTGGTCATTTCACGAGCCTCTTTTTCGCTAATATCTATAGTAGTGTCTACTTTTGAGGCATCAAAAATTTTAGGTAAATATTCCTGTGGCCATTTTCTAATACCCGGAATTTGTGAACCTTCACTAGGTTGTGCCCCTATGATTTGAATATTTGGGTTTTTCTCTTTCAAGTATGTTGAGGTACCTATAATAGTTCCTGTTGTTCCCATAGCCGATACAAAATGGGTTACAGTTCCATCTGTATCATTCCAGATTTCTGGACCAGTAGTTTTGTAGTGTGCTTTCCAGTTATCGTCATTGGCAAACTGATTTAGCATAACATAACCACCTTCGGCAACTTTTTGGTCGGCATAATCTCGAGAACCTATTATTCCTAAACTGGCAGGTGTCTGAATTACTGTGGCACCATAGGCTTGCATGGTTTGTGTACGCTCAATGGTAGAATCCTCCGGTAATACTAATTCTATTTCTATATTGAATAATTGCGCTATCATGGCCAAAGCAATTCCGGTATTGCCACTTGTAGCTTCAATTAATTTGTCTCCTTTTTTAATATCACCTCTTTCAACAGCGGATGCAATCATATTATAAGCAGCACGGTCTTTTACACTGCCTCCAGGATTGTCACCTTCGAGTTTCAATAAAAGTTTTACATTTTTATTTTCTACTAAACGGGTTGTTTCTACCAATGGTGTATTCCCGATTAATTCTACTAATTTATAGGTCTTCATTTTATTTTTTCTCTTTTATTTTGACTTCGGTTGTGGTGGTATTCATTACCACTGAATCTGCTGGAATTGATTTGGTTACCCATGAATTTCCACCTACAATGCTGTTCTTTCCAATTACGGTTGAACCACCCAAAATGGTTGCATTGGCATAAATGCAAACGTTTTTCTCTACCGTAGGATGTCTTTTTGAGTTCTTCAAGTCTTTACTCACACTTAGAGCTCCCAAAGTAACCCCTTGGTATATTTTTACATTCTTTTCGATAACGGTAGTTTCACCAATTACGATTCCTGTAGCGTGGTCTATAAAGAAAGGTGAAGCAATGGTTGCTCCTGCGTGAATATCTGTACCGGTAATACGATGGGCGTATTCGCTCATTAACCTTGAAAAAAGTAATAAATCGAGCTGATACAATTCATGACTTAATCTATAGATTGCAATGGCATAAAATCCGGGATACGCTAGGTAAATTTCCTCAATATCGTTTGATGCAGGATCGTTTTCTAAAGTATAATTAGCATCTTTATTCAGATTTTCGAGTACGGTTGGTAATTTTTCTAAAAATTTATCCCAAGCAAATTCACATAAGTCTTGTGGTTTTTTGCAGGCAATCGAGGCTATTTCTTTGAATTGTTTTTCTAATTCATCAATACTGCTGTCCAGCGGCGCATTAGAATCAAATAAAGTGTAAAATAATTTCTCTGTAAAGGCTTCAGTTTTGGTCTTGATGCTATAATTTATAGATAAATGACTTTTTAAAGCGCTAATATTTTGGACAATCAGATCCTTGGTCATGATTATTAAATTGAATTGTTTTTTTATGGGATAAAAGTAAGACGTTTTTTAGAGATAACAGCAACGATTAGTTAAAGAATTAGGTTAATTCTTTCCTAAATAAAAGGGTTCGAGAATGATATAACATAATTGTTACTTTTTGGAAATTATATCACATTTTGTTTTTTTGACTTGATGCTGTAACCGATTTTTAGAACTATTATATGCGTCAAATTTTTATTTTTTATCGGCTCGCTTGTAATGAAGTTGAACCAATCCTTTGTCAAATTGTTTTGTTGAAATAAGCTCTAATTTTTGTTCCGGTCTCCCGTCCTTAAAAAGTTTTATTCCGTTGCCAACAAAAATTGGAATAATTGAAATGATGAATTCATCAATAAGATCGTCTTCGAGTAGTTCATTTACGATTTCTGCCCCACCATCACAAAATATATTTTTACCTTTTTCTGCTTTAAGTTGGTTTATAAGTTCTTTAAGATTTCCAGAATAGAATTTTACAGAACCAATATCGGGTCTTGGACTTCGAGTTATGATATAGGTATCTTTATTAGCGTGCGGAAAACCAAACCCCATCGAAATTACTTTATCGTATGTTTTGCGCCCAACTATAACAGTGTCAACTGATTTTATAAATTCTGCATATCCATAATCTTCTCCTTCTTGTTCAACAATAGAAAGAAAACTTAGATCATCATTTGGTTTAGCTATATAACCGTCTAAACTTGTGGCTATATATAAAAATACTTTTCTGTTCATTTTTAAATAGTTTAGTTTAATTGGTATTGCCCAATAATTAATTTTATAGATTAGCGATAGTAGCTTCTACGATAGGTCCCATAACACGATAGCCTTCTTTATTGGGGTGAACACCATCTTTGGAGTAAATAGAGTTTAAACCTTTTCGCTGATCTACCATAGCCGAATAATAATCAACATACGGAATGTTATTGGTTTTGGTGTATTTTACAATCATATTATTAAGCGTTTCGATTTTATCAGCTGGCTCAAGACCAGATTTCCAAGGATAATCATAAGCAGGAAGAACGGAACTGAGAATGACTTTTATTCCATTGGCTTTGGCTAACTCACACATAGAAATAAGATTGCCTAAAATTATTTCGAGTGTTGTAGGACCTGTGTTTTCGGCAATATCATTAGTTCCGGCTAAGATAACTACAATTTCGGGTTTCAACTCAATAACATCTGGTCTAAAACGCAGTAGCATTTGCGGGGTAGTTTGACCACTTATTCCTCTATTAATATACGTTTTCCCAATAAAAAAATCAGGGGAAGCGGAGCTCCAGTTTTCCGTAATGGAATCGCCAAAGAAGACGATTCTTTTTTCTCCAGTAGCAGGAGGAGCAAGGAGCGTATTTTTATTTTTGTATTTGTTTAAATTTGCCCAGTCTTTTGCTTTTGCCGCCATAATGATTGTTAATAGTAGTATTTGGGTATTTTGAATTTAATTTTCCTAGATTATTAGTTGCAAAATACAGCTTCGTAAAATTGAATATGCTTAATTTTTTACACGTTTATATCTTTCGGTGATTATTCGGTCAACACCCAGTTTTTCTACTTTTTCAACGCCTTGTTGTGTTAGGGTATCGTTTTGTATCGAAATTTTAAATTCAAATTTATTGTTTTCCCATTCTCTGTGAATGAAGTATTCCAAATATTCAGTATAGGTGTCATTGACCAAAGTATATTTTCCTGCTCCTGCTGCAAATGTTGGGTTGGGACCTTTGCCCATTGTTAAGTCGTGTTGAAAAAAAGAAAAGTGGGTTGGATTGATAATCTTTATCATTTTCAGTTTCGGATTAAAAGTAGAAAAAGTAGAATCTTTCTCTTTTGTTGTGGCCGAAATGAGTTCCCAAGTTCCAATAATTGGTAAATCACTTTGTTTGGTTTTATTTTGGTTAACACTACACGAATAACTGATTATTGCAATAAAAAACAGAGATAGCTTGGTTTTCATTTTTAGGTTTAGTTATAGGAAATTATAAAAAAACTAAAATACAATTTATTTCTGCATTTCGGATTTTTCCAAAAAGCTTTTCTTTTTTGGAACAAAGACAATGATTTTAAAATATGTGAATTAGTGCTTTTGCATTGAAAATTAAGTCTTTATGAGGAGGTGTTTTACTTTTTGGTTTGTCTCTGAAGTATGTTGAAACTTCATTTATTGGCGAACTGATTCATACCGCAATGGGGTACAGATTTGCCGCGTCAATTTTGATAGTGATGTCTTAGAGTACTGGATTGTTACTTTATTTCCAGTTTGTAGATTTTAAAAAAAAGCCACAGAGATTCAAGGATAAAAAAAAAAAATCAGAGAAATGAAACTCAATGAAATCGATCTGTGGCAGTATTTTTAGAAGTGAAAAGTAAAAACAGTTAAAATCAGTGTTTTAACTGTTTTTTATATCGTCAAAAAGAAGTGGTTTAGAAACTAAATTCTACTGTTTCTTCTTGAATTTCAACACAGTTTTCTATGTCGTTTATGAATAAATCAATTTGTTCTTTGGTAACATTGGGCATACAAATGATATGCGAAATATCGCCTTCGGTGGCTAATTGCCATTTTGATTTTACTTCTTCAGGCGTTTTAGGAAAAACAACCGTAATAGAGTTTGGATTTCTCCAGGCTGCAATACCTATATTTTTTAGTTTTTGTTCGCAATATTCGGCTACTTCCAAACTGTGTAAATAGCGTTTTCTTAAACCGTCAACTCCAAGTTTTTTGATTGCATACCATAAAAACAACGGAGAATGACCGTTTCTAGATCCTGTAATTGTAGTGTCTAGTGAACCAATATAGGAAATCCCTTTTGAGATTCTATCTCTATTGGAACGTTTCGTGATAATAACTCCGCTAGGAATTGGTGAACCTATAAACTTATGACCGCTGATAGAAATACTATCGGCTCCATCTATGAAATCAAAAGGCAATCTAGGTTCCATAAAAGCACCATAACTACCTGATAAGGCTGCGTCACAATGAATGTAGCTGTCTTGTATAGCTAATCCTTTTAGGATATCTCTAATTTTTGATACATCATCTTTAGCCTCTTTCATTGTTGTACCAAATGTGGTAAGTACAATGGCTGGTTTATGACGATTTAATTTTAAAGTATTTTCAAAATCGACATAATCAATCTCACCATTTTCTTGAGAACGAATAACAATACTTGGAATGTTAAGCAAGTGAATGTTTTTGCGGACACTATAATGAGTCGATTCCGAGTAGTATACCATCGCTTTTGGATATAATTCACGAGCTAGATACAATCCGTATAAATTACTTTCGGATCCACCATTGGTTACATAACCCCAATAATCTTTTGGATTGGCACGAAATAATTTGGCGAAAAATCCAACGACTTCTCTTTCGAGTTCATGGGTTTGTACTTTGTAAGTGCAGTCCTCAAATGGATCCCCTAAATTGTTGATAGGGTATTTTAAAAAATGATTGATTTCTGAATAGTCAAAATCTTTTGAAACTGGATAACCCAAGAAATTGTCTCTTGCGTTTTCTATGTATTGATTCAAATCGAATAAACGTTGATTGTCTTGTTCTGATAATGATTCTGAAATGGATATCATGGTATTAATTTTTGGTAAAAGTAATTTTTATAATTTAATATGCTGCATATGAAGTTATATTCAAAATATAATTCTATTTTTGATTTAAATTTCAGTTTTTTGATATTGAAATAGTCGATTGCTGTTTTTAAAACCATATAATTATTCTGAAAAATGGATGCCATAGACAAAAAAATTTTGATGCTTTTGCAACAAGATGCTAAGTTAAACACGAAAGAAATAGCCGAAAAAGTGGGGTTGTCTGTTTCTCCCACGTTTGAGAGGATAAAGAAATTAGAGCAAAAACTCTACATCAAGAAATATGTTGCTTTGCTTGATCCGACCAAAGTTGGTAAATCAATAAGTGTGTATTGTCAGGTAACATTGGCGATACATTCTCGAGAATTGATAGACGATTTTAAACAGCACATTCTTGCTTTGCCAGAAATTATGGGATGCTATCACGTTTCTGGAAATTATGATTTTTTATTGAAAATTGCTGTAAATGATATGAATGAATATCAAAAGTTTGTTATCGATAAATTATCAGTTATAAAAGGGATTTCTAATGTACAAAGTTCTTTTGTGATGGAGGAAATAAAAAACGATTTTGCTTATAATTTGTAAAAATTGCTGATTGCATAGCTAATGTAAGGGCAAACTCCAATAAAAAAATCTGACTCGGAAAAAATGAATCAGATTTTTTTGGTATTTAAATTGCTGCTCAAAAGGAAAGAAATGAATTGTCTTGTTTGAAAACAGTTGTCTTTATTTTTTAGCAGGTTTTATTTCCGTTATGATTAACTTCACAGTTGTGGAGCCAATATTTTTTGCCATATGTGTTACGGCAGGAAGATACAAGGCTGTTCCCATTTTTATATCTATAGTAGTTGCAGGTTTACCTTTGTCGGTAATCTGAATTTTACCACTTGTCAAGGCATAGGCTGTATGATTGGGGTGGCTGTGCCAAGCGGCTGTTGTTCCAGGAGCGAATACGACCTCCATGACTCTTACTTTGTCATTGTCAAGTAACACTTTTTTATACACATTTGGAGCAGCTTTCATAGGATCTTGAGCGTACAAGCTGGTGCCTTGAATTAGTAATAGTCCGAAGAAAAGGGCGTTTATTAAAAATGTTTTAATTGTTTTCATCTCGTTTAAATTTAAGTTCAATTTTTTTTGAATCTAATTTGTTACTCTTTTTTTTGAGTTGTAGATGTTTTTTATTTTTTGTCTGTAGAGATTGATTAGAACAACCTAGTTTGGTTAGGGTTAGTTCTTGAGGATCGTTTTTGTATCTGGATTTTTAGGGAGGTCTATGCTTTGTTTAAAAACACAGATACTTTTACCTGACAATTCATTAAATTGTATTCTTGAGACACAATTTAATTTTTATTTGAGCCTACTAATTTACAAAAAATATCTTATCATATTGTATAATTATTTTCTTTATAATTTATAATCTATTGTTGTTTAGTTTGTTGTGGTTTTTTTTGTTGAATGCAGGATTACGTAATAAAAAAACCGACTTGCTTTCGCAAATCGGTTGGTTATTGGTTAGTATTGGGAATCTGTGTTTTTATTCAAATAAGCCTTCGATGCTTAAATAGCGCTCTCCAGTGTCGTAGCAAAAAGTCAGTACTTTAGCATCTGACGGGATTTCTTTTATCTTTTTTGATACAGCTGCTAAGGATGCGCCCGAAGAAATTCCCAGAAGAATTCCTTCTTCTTTGGCTGCTCTTTGGGTATATTCAAATGCTTCTTCTTTGCTTACTTTTATAACTCCGTCAAGAATTGTTGTATTTAAATTGTTTGGTATGAATCCAGCTCCAATTCCTTGAATAGGGTGGGGCGAAGGTGCTCCGCCGCTAATTACTGGTGAGGCTTCTGGTTCTACAGCAAAAACGGTTAGGTTAGGAAAATGTTGTTTTAGCACTTCGGCACAACCTGTGATGTGTCCGCCTGTTCCAACTCCTGTAATTAGATAATCCAATCCGTTTGGAAAAGCTTTTATGATTTCCTTTGCTGTAGTCGTTTTATGGATTTCGACATTAGCTGGATTGTCAAACTGTAGTGGTGACCATGAATTCGGAATTTCAGCAATTAATTCTTCCGCTTTTTCCAAGGCTCCTTTCATCCCTTTTTCGCGAGGAGTAAGTACAAATTCGGCTCCATAGATGCTCATTAATCTGCGTCTTTCTATAGACATTGATTCTGGCATAACCAAGATTAATCGGTAGCCTTTTACAGCAGCAACCATCGCTAATCCAATACCGGTATTTCCAGAAGTGGCTTCTATTATGGTACTGCCATTTTGCAATAATCCTTTTTGCTCTGCATCTTCTATCATCGATAAAGCGATTCTGTCTTTGATACTTGAGCCTGGGTTTGTTTTTTCAAGTTTTACCCAAACATTTGTGTCAGGACCAAATAATTTATTAATTTTTACATGTGGTGTATTACCAATTGTTTCTAAAATGTTGTTATGTAGCATGTTTTTTTAGTTTGTAGTAAATATACTTAACCTATAGGGATTATCAAAATAGAATATATTTATTGTTCTATTGAAAATTTGAATTTTTGGCTAAAAACAAAAACCCGATTTGAAGTATTTCAAATCGGGTTTTAAATTTATAAATCGTATTTATTACAAATGGATTACTTCTCCGTAAGCATCAGCTACCGCTTCCATAACCGCTTCACTCATTGTTGGGTGAGGGTGGATCGCTTTTAGGATTTCGTGACCTGTAGTTTCCAGTTTACGTGCAACAACTGCTTCTGCAATCATATCAGTAACACCAGCTCCAATCATGTGACATCCTAACCACTCGCCATATTTGGCATCAAAAATTACTTTTACAAAACCGTCTGGAGTTCCAGCAGCTTTAGCTTTTCCTGAAGCAGAGAATGGGAATTTACCAATTTTTAATTCGTATCCTTTTTCTTTAGCTTGTTTTTCAGTTAATCCTACAGATGCAATTTCTGGAGTAGCATAAGTACAACCAGGAACGTTTCCGTAATCGATTGGTTCTACGTGCAATCCTGCAATTTTTTCAACACAGTTAATTCCTTCTGCAGAAGCTACGTGAGCCAATGCTTGTCCTGGAGTTACATCACCAATAGCATAATATCCTGGGATATTAGTTTGGTTATAAGCGTTTACCAAGATTTTATCTTTATCAGTAGCAATACCTACTTCTTCTAATCCGATGTTTTCGATGTTAGTTTTGATTCCAACAGCAGATAATAAAATGTCAGCTTCAAGAACTTCTTCTCCTTTTGCTGTTTTAACAAATGCTTTTACTCCAGCACCAGTAGTGTCAATACGCTCTACTGAAGAGTTAGTCATAATTTTGATTCCGGCTTTTTTCAAAGAACGCTCAAATTGTTTTGAGATATCTTCGTCTTCTACAGGAACTACGTTTGGCATGAATTCTACGATAGTAACATCTGTTCCCATTGAGTTGTAGAAATGTGCAAACTCTACTCCAATAGCTCCAGAACCAACAATAATCATGGATTTTGGTTGAGTTGGTAATGTCATTGCTTGACGGTATCCAATTACTTTAACTCCATCTTGTGGTAAGTTTGGTAATTCACGTGAACGAGCTCCAGTAGCAATGATGATATGGTCAGCACTGTATTCAGTAACTTTTCCGTCTTTATCAGTAACGTCTAGTTTTTTTCCGGCTTTTAGCTTTCCAAAACCATCAATAACGTCAATTTTATTTTTTTTCATCAAGAATTGAACACCTTTGCTCATTCCTTCAGCAACACCTCTACTTCTGTTTACAACAGCAGGGAAGTCTTTGTCGAATTCTTTTACAGTTAGTCCGTAATCTGAAGCGTGTTTTAAGTAATCAAAAACCTGAGCCGATTTTAATAATGCCTTAGTTGGAATACATCCCCAGTTTAAACACACACCACCTAGGTTTTCTTTTTCTACCACAGCTACTTTAAATCCTAATTGTGAGGCTCTAATTGCTGTAACATATCCTCCAGGACCACTTCCTAAAACTATAATATCGTATTTCATTTCAAAGTTTTTTTATTTGTTTTTTAATGGTGAAATGCAGTCGCTAACGCTCGTGTCATTTTATATGTATTTGTTATTAATTAGTAAAAATGGAACATGAAAGAACATATTTCATTTTATTGGTTATTGTAATGCTAAATTGAGATTGCGAATTTAATGATTTATTTTTAAAATTATGCATTTGAAAAGAACACTATAGAATTATTCTTCAAGGATAGCTACAACTCTGCTTGGTCCTGCTGAAGCTCCTTTTATCTTTAGTGGAAAAGCTGCAACTTTGAATCCCGTATAAGGTAATGCGTCAAGATTCACTAGTTGTTCCATATGGCAATATTCTTTCTCACGACCCACTAAATGGGCTTCCCAAAATAACTCTGGATTGTTTTCTTTTTTAGCTTTTTCGACTAAGTAGGGTAGAGGTAAATCCCAACCCCATTGGTCTATTCCCATTACTTTTATGCCTTTATCAATGAGCCATTCGGTAGCTCTGGCGCTCATTCCAGTCCCGTTTTTATAATAGTCTTTTTGGTAAATGTTTTTGTCTCTTCCTGTTTTTATCAAGACAATCATTCCAGAGGTAATTTCTAATTTTTCTTTGTCTAAAAAACCAACTAAATCTTCTACTGTAATGGGATCAAAATCGGCTTTGTGTTTCATGTCAATTACAATTCCGGGTCCGTAACACCAATCTAAAGGAATCTCATCAATGGTTTTAGAAGCCTTACCTTCGCATAGTGGTGCATAATGGTAAGGTGCATCGAGATGGGTTGTGGAGTGAACTCCCATTTTTTGAATACTATCATCTGCCCATCCCACAAAATTTTTCGGGAATAATTTAAAAGGCAGACCGAAAATTCTAATAATCCATTTGGCTTTCCTGTGTGGTTTGTGCTTAATTTTAACCTTCATGAAAAAAGGATCATTAGGGTTGTTAGAAATGGTTTTTGATAAGTCTATTATTCTCATTGTTTTTTGATTTGTTATTCAGCTACAGAAAACTGAGATTCATATAAGTTTTTATAATATCCTTTTTCTTGGTTTATTAGTTCTAGGTGTGTTCCTTGTTCTACGATACGTCCTTTGTCCATTACTACAATTTTATCAGCGTTGACAATGGTTGCCAATCGATGTGCAATAACGATAGATGTTCTTCCTTTGGTAATGGTTTCTGTAGCACGCTGAATAAGTTCTTCAGAATGTGTGTCGATAGAGGAAGTCGCTTCATCCAGAATAAGGATGCTAGGGTTACTAACATAAGCTCTTAAAAAAGCAATGAGTTGTCGCTGACCGGAGGATAGCATTACGCCGCGTTCTTTTACATCAAAATCGTAATTGTCAGGCAAACTCATTATGAACTCATGCACGCCTATTTTTTTTGCAGCAGCAAAAACTTGGTCACGCGAAATTTCTTGATTGTTAAGAGTGATATTGTTGAAAATTGTATCTGCAAAAAGAAAAACATCCTGCAAAACCACCGCAATCTGTTTACGCAAAGAACTTAAAGTGTAGTTCTCAATATTGTGATTGTCAATATATATCGAACCGCTATTAATTTCATAAAAGCGATTTAGTAGATTAATTATTGTTGATTTTCCTGCTCCTGTAGATCCTACTATAGCTATGGTTTGTCCGGCAGTAACTTCAAGATCAATTCCTTTGATGACTTCCTCATCTGGAATATAACCAAAACGAACTTCCTCAAAACGTATCTCTCCCTGAAATAATGGAGCTTCTATCTTCCCAGTATCTTGTATTTGATCCTGAGTATCCAGAATGTCGAAAACACGATTGGCAGCAATCATTCCCAATTGCATCTCGTTGAATTTATCAGCAATTTGACGTAACGGGTTAAACAACATCCCGATGAACATAGTGTACGAAAATAAATCCCCAAAAGTGGTCGAAGTATCACCTTCTAAAATATGAAATCCTCCGTATAAAACAATAAAACCAAGTGTTAATGAAGAAATAATATCGGCAATAGGAAAGAAAATGGAGTTGTATAAAATGGTTTTTATCCAAGCTCTATTGTGTTTGTCATTGATAACTCTAAACTTTTCGGCTTCAATGTCTTCACGATGAAAGAGCTGAACAATTTTCATACCAGTAACTCTTTCTTGAACAAAGGAGTTCATATTGGCAATTTGAGTTCGTACTTCTTCAAAGGCAATTTGCATCTTTTTTTGAAAAATTCGAGTAATAAAAATCAGAATTGGCATGGCAACAATCACAATCCAGGTTAGTTTCCAGTTCATGTAAAACATAAAAACCAGTACAACCAGCATTTTCATCAAGTCACTTATAATCATGAATAGCCCTTGACTAAAAATACGGGCAATTGCCTCAATGTCAGATACGGATCGAGTTACGAGCTGACCTACAGGTACAAGGTCAAAATATTTCATCCTAAAACTCAAAATGTGCTTGAATAGTTTTATCCGAATATCTTTTACAATATCCTGACCAAGCCAGTTGGCCCAATACACAAAGAAAAATTGTGCCAAAACCTCAAGTATAAGCACAACACCCATTAAGGTGATGTAGATCAATAAACCGGTTTGATCTTTGGGTTGGATATAACTATCTACAGTTTGTTTTAATAAATAAGGACGTAATGCCGCAAAAACAGAGAGTGAGATGGCAAAAATAATTACACCATTAAATCGCCATTGATAGGGTTTAGTATATTTTAATATTCTTTTGAATAATCGGGTATCAAATGCTTTTGCTTTCAAAATTGAAGTTCTGCGTTAATTGTTAGTTGTTGATGGTTAATTATCTAATTATCTAATTTTCTCAAAATCGTATTCTATTTTGGTTAAATATAACCCATGTGCCGGAACCGAAAATCCTGCTTTGTCTCTGCTTTTACTTTTTATAATCGATTCAAAATCATCTAAAGTGATTTTGTGCAACCCGATGTTGATTAAGGTTCCTACTATAGAACGAACCATATTTCTCAAAAAGCGATTGGCTGATATAGTAAAAATTAACTTGCTGTTTTCTTGTTTAGCCCCGCTCTGTTCGGCTCCGCTTCGAGTCCAATAGGCCTCAAAAATATCGCAGTCAAATGTATTTACATCGGTGTTTACCTTTGAAAAACATTGAAAATCGGTATGTTTTAATAGCAATTTTGCAGCTTCATTCATCAAGTCTAAATCCAGTTTTTGATGAAAGTACCAACTTTGCTCTTGTAGAAATGCATCTTTAAAAGTGTTTATGTGATATTCATAAGTTCTTTTTGTAGCATCAAAACGGGTGTGAGCCTCATCAGAAACAGGGATAATATCATATATAACAATGTCTTTTGGTAAATAAGAATTAAGCTTATGTACTAAATTTGGAATGTCAAATGGAGTGTCAAA
The DNA here is from genome assembly GCF_026870175.2 of Flavobacterium aestivum. Taxonomy (NCBI): domain Bacteria; kingdom Pseudomonadati; phylum Bacteroidota; class Flavobacteriia; order Flavobacteriales; family Flavobacteriaceae; genus Flavobacterium; species Flavobacterium aestivum. The sequence goes on from NZ_CP113977.2 coordinate 2,442,970, forward strand.
ATCAAAATGGGCATACATTTCTTTGGCATGAACTCCAGTATCTGTTCTTCCGGCTCCCATGAGATTAATTTCGG